>NZ_CP096658.1:305697-611394 GCF_023238445.1 Halorussus gelatinilyticus
CCGACCGCTACGCCGATGTCGAGAGCCGCGGCTCGGCGCTCAGGCTCTGGGTCACGGCGACGACGATGGTCGCGGGCGGCCTGCTCTACGTCCTCGACCCGCGGATTCCGTTCGTCTGCGCCGGCCTGCTAAGTTGGTCGGGCGTCGCCATCGTCGCCTCGCTCCCGAGGAACGCCGGGTACCGCGGCAAAGAGGGCGGTTCGGACGACGGCTCGCTCGGTCCGCGTCGGGCGCTCGCGGTGGCTCGCCGGTTCCTCGCGCGGCCGGACCTCCGCGTCGTCGTCGGCGCGGTCGCGGTCTACGCCGGTGCCGCGGTCGCCGCGGGCGACTACCTCCAGCCGGTCGTGGTCGCGGTCCTGCCGCGGACGACGGCGACGCTCGCCGGGGTCGCGCTCCCCGAGTTCGTCGTCTTGGGCTGTCTCTACGCCGGATTCACCGGGCTCTCGGCGGTCACAGTGGACCGCGCCGGCGCGCTCCGCGACGCGTTCGGCGCGGTTCCGGCGCTCCTCGCGCTGGTCGGTCTCGGCGGGGCCGCGATGGCGATGCCGCTCGTCGCCGCGCGCGCGCTCGGCGGGCCGGTCGCCGTCGGTGCGACCCTCGCGGCCGTCGTCGGGTTCCGGACCTGCCGGGAGGTCGTCACCCCGATTCACAGCGCCTACCTGAACGACCGCGCGGCGTCGGTCGGCCGGGCGACGACCCTCAGCGCCGTCTCCTTCGTCGGCGCGCTCGTCCGGGTTCCGTTCCTGCTGGTCGGCGGGCGCGTCGCGGACGCGACGACGCCCGCCGCGGCGCTCGCGCTCGTCGGTCTCGTCCCGGTTCTCGCGGTCCTCGGCGTCGCCGTCGCCGGGCGCGCCGTCGGAACCGTGACCGATGCGCCGGGCGCAATCAACGAGTGAGGAGCGTCTCGGGTCCCGTCACCTCGCCGACCACTGCGCTTCCGCCACACCGACTTTTATAGCCCCCTGCCACGACCTCCCACGCATGCAAGTCGCCGTACTCGCCCACGAGAAGTTCCCCGACAGTGCGAAGACTGCGGTCGGCCTGTTGCGCTACGCCGATTACGAGGTCGAAGCGGTCCTCGACCGTGAGAACGCCGGGAAGCGGGTCTCCGATTTCCTCCCCGACGTGCAGGACGCCCCCATCGTCGCCGGGATGGACGACGTGCCCGAGGTAGACGCGCTCATCGTCGGCATCGCGCCCATCGGCGGCGGGTTCGACGAGTCGTGGCGCTCGGACGTTCGGACCGCGCTCGAACGCGGCGCGGACCTGATTTCCGGTCTGCACTACTTCCTCGCGGAGGACGAGGAGTTCGCCGACCTCGCCGCGGAGAACGATTGCGACATCTGGGACGTGCGCAAGCCCCCGGAGGACCTGACCGTCGCGCAGGGCGTCGCCGACGAGGTCGAGGCCGAGGTCGTCCTCACGGTCGGTACCGACTGCTCGGTCGGGAAGATGACCGCGACGATGGAGTTGCTGGAGGCGGCCCGCGACCGCGGCGCGGACGTGGGGTTCGTCCCCACCGGCCAGACCGGAATCATGATAGAGAACTGGGGCACGCCCATCGACCGCGTGGTCTCGGACTTCACCGCGGGCGCGGTCGAGGAGATGATTCTCGAACGCGGCGACGACCACGACTACCTCTTCGTCGAGGGGCAGGGGAGCATCGTCCACCCGGCCTACTCCGCGGTGACCTGCGGCATCCTCCACGGGTCGATGGCCGACAAACTGGTCCTCTGTCACGAGGCGGGCCGCGACGCCATCCACGGCTACGAGGACACCGCCATCCCGCCGATTTCGGAGTACGTGGACCTCTACGAGGACCTCGGCCGGCCGGTCCACGAGACCGAAGTCGTCGCCGGCGCGCTCAACACGAAGGAGGTCGGCGACGACGCCGCGGCCCGCGACGCGGTAGCGACGTTCGCCGACGAACTCGACGCGCCCGCGACCGACCCGGTCCGCTTCGGCGGTGCCGCCGAAGCAGACGAACCACACGGGACCGACGCGGTTCTGGAGGCGATTCTATGAGCCTCGACGCCGAGTTCGAGCGCCTGTCGCTCCCGCTGGAGAACGCCTTCACTATCTCGCGGAGCACGCAGGAGACCTCCGAGAACGTCGTCGTCCGAATCGCCGACGACGACGGCAACGTGGGCGTCGGGGCGGCCGCGCCCTCCGATCACTACGGCGAAACCGCCGCGACCGTCGAGGCCGTCCTGCCCGAACTCCTCGACGTCGTGGAGTCGGTCGGCGACCCCCACCAACTCGACCGCATCGAGCGGCGGATGGAGGCGACGGTCGCGCGCAACCCGGCCGCCAGATGCGCCGTGAGCATCGCGCTCCACGACCTCGCGGCCAAGCGCGCCGACCTGCCGCTGTACCGCTACTGGGGTCTCGACCCCGACGAGTCGGTCCCGACCTCCTACACCATCGGCATCGACACCACCGAGCGGATGGCCGAGAAGACCGAGACCGCGGTCGAACGCGGCTACTCGGTCCTGAAAATCAAGGTCGGCACCGACCGCGACGAGGAGATAATCTCGGCGGTCCGCGAGGCCGCGCCCGACGCGACGGTCCGCGTGGACGCCAACGAGGCGTGGTCGCCCCGCGAGGCCGTCCGAAAGATAGACCGCCTCGCGGAGTACGACCTCGAATTCGTGGAGCAACCCGTCTCCGCCGACGACCCGGAGGGGCTGAAGTTCGTCCGCGACCGGTCGGCGCTCCCCATCGCGGCCGACGAGTCCTGCGTCACGCTCGCCGATATTCCGCGAATCGCGGGGAAGGTGGATATCGCCAACCTGAAACTCATGAAGTGCGGCGGCCTGCGCGAAGCGAAACGGATGATTCACGCCGCCCGCGCTCACGGTCTCGAAGTCATGCTCGGGTGCATGGTGGAGACGAACGCCGCCATCTCCGCGGCGGCCCACCTCGCGCCCCTGCTCGATTACGCCGACCTCGACGGGTCGCTGTTGCTCGCCGAGGACCCCTACGAGGGCGTGGCGATGCCCGACGGAGAAATCGACCTCGCCGGACTCGACCGTCCGGGGACGGGCGCGCGAACGAAGTAGAGTCGCCGCGAACGAAACGGTCGTCGCGAACGAAACGGTCGTCGCGAACGAAACGGTCGTCGCGAACGAAACGGTCGCCGCGAACGGAACGAGTCGGCGCGCAGGCAGAGTAGGGTTGCCTTACCTCGCGATTCCGCCACAATCGCTTTTATCGATTACTGATTTGTTGTGGTACGGATGGGGCAAGGTGAGACACCTGCGGAGACGGCCCGCGAAACCGGCGAATCGGTGTACGACGGACTCCTCAGCGTCGTGGTGACTGGCATCGCTATCATCGTGCCGCTCGTCGTCACGGTCTGGGTGCTGGCGATGATCGTCAACTTCGTCGCCCGCGCGTTCGCGCCGCTCGTCGCCCTCCTCCAGTGGACCGGCGTCGTGGAGGTCGCCCGCTCGCTGTGGCTCGGCCAGTTCTTCGCGGGGCTGGGCATCTACAGCGTCGTCTTCGAGTACGTCCCGGAGTTCGTCGCGCTGGCGGTTCTGGTCGGCACCATCGTCGGCGTCGGCAGTCTCGCGCACGTCAGGTACGGCGAGCGCATCGTGGTCGCGGTCGATTCCGCGCTCGCGGACGTTCCCGGCGTCGGCACCGTGTACAAGAGTTTTCGGCGGGTCGGCGACGCGATGCTCGGGAGCGAGGCCGAGAACTTCGAGGACGTGAAAATCGTGGAGTATCCCCGCGAAGGGTCGTACATCCTCGGCTTCGAGACGGCCGAGTCGCCCGAGGCCATCAGCGAGGCGGTCGGCGAGGACGACCTCGTGGCCATGTTCCTGCCGTTCGCGCCCAACCCCGTGATGGGCGGTTACCTCTCCTACATCCCGGAAGAGAACGTCTACGACGTGGACATGACCGTCGAGGAGGGTATCCGGACGATCATCACCAGCGGCATCGCCTCGGGCGAGGACGACGACGCGACGCTGGGCAACATCCCCGGCGTCGAACACGAGCGGGACAGTCCGGCGAAAGCCGACTGAGACGGCGATTCGTCGGCGAAGGGCCGACAGTCCTCAGTCGTCGGCCGACGAGGGCACCGACGAGTCGGCGGAATCCTTCGGCGTCGTCGCGCGTCCGAGCAGGGTCATGACGAACAGCACCAGCGGTGAGAGGAACGCGAAGAAGTAGAACGGGAAGTACGAATTGAGGATGGTGGCCGGTTCGCCCCAAGAGAACGCCAGCGTCGGCACGCCGAAGACGCTCGACATGTAGACCGCCCCGGCGTGCCACGGGATGAGCGCGCCCGTCGGAGTCCCCGCGGCCTCGACTGCACGCGAGAGGTCGCTGCTCTCCAGGTCGTACTCGTCGTAGAGGTTCCGGAGCGTCATGCCCGGAATCACGATGGCCATGTACTGCTGGGCGCTGAAGATGTTGACCAGAATCGCCGAGAGGCCCGACGTCGCCACGAGGCTAGTTCCGCTTCGGACGCCCTGTGCGAGGTGATGAGCCAGCACCGCGAGGACGCCGAGTCGTTCGAGGAGACCCCCGAGCGAGAGCGCGGCGACGACCACCGTGATGGTCCACGCCGACCCGGTGAGACCGTCCTGCGCGAGCAGGTCGTTCACGAGTTTCGTCCCGGTCTGGGGCGCGGTCCCGTTCAGGAACACGTCCCACGCGGCGGTGAAGCCGACGCCCTGCACCGCCATCGTGGTGAACACGCCGGCGAAGACGCCCGCGACTAGCGAGGGGAGCGCCGGGTAGCCGTAGAGCGCGAGGCCGAAGGTGACCACGAGCGGCAGGAAGACGAACACCGAGAGGTCGTAGGTGCCCGCCAGCGCGCCCTGAATCTCGGCGACCCGACCCTCGGGAATCGCTCCGCCGGCGCGGAGTCCGAGGAGCGCGTAGAGAATCAGCGAGAGACCGAGCGCTATCGCGGTGCCCGTCCGCATCGCCCGGATGTGGTCGTAGAGGTTCGTGTTCGTGACCGCGGCCGCGAGGTTGGTCGTGTCCGAGAGCGGCGACTGCTTGTCGCCGGCGTACGCGCCGCTCAGAATCGCGCCGGCGGTCATCGGCGCGGGAATGCCGAGACCCGACCCGATGCCGACGAACGCGACGCCGAGCGTGCCTGCGGTGGTCCACGACGACCCGATGGAGAACGCGACCACGGCCGCCAGAATCGCGGTCGCGGGCAGGAACACCTCGGGCGTGAGAATCGACAGGCCGTAGTGCATCAGGCCCGGAATCGTGCCCGCGCTGACCCACGTGGCGATGAGCGCGTAGATGGTGAATAGGATGAGAATCGCCTGTAGTCCCATCAGTAGGCCGTCGGCGATGCCCTCGTACAGGACGTCCCACGAGAGGTCCATCCAGTAGTAGCCGACCAGTCCCGTCAGGACGACGCTCCAGACGAGCGGCGCGTGGGGGTTCATCCCGAGGTAGCCCGACCCGACGCCGAGGAAGACGACGACGCCGAGGATGGGGACCAACGCTTGGGCGAGCGTCGGCCGGCGCTCGGGCGACAGTTCTCCGTACGTTTGCGGTTCGAAGTCGAGGGAAGCCATTGACGTCCCGATTTATTACTCGAAGGTATTAAATCTCGTCGATTTATTCTGTTTGTGCATACTTGCCACGGTCGTTAGTCACGCACCACCAAGCACGGTCGGAGGTCACGAGTCGGCAGTAACCGACCGTTACCGCCGACGAAATCGCTGACGTACGTAAACGTGGCTTTCGACCACGTTCATCCGAGAATACGCACCTCAAAGCCTCTAAACTATTATTTACGAAAAATCAGAAGAGAGTTTAAAAATAAAAGGTGTGAAACGGATGAAACAGTGACGTGATATAAAATATTATCGCGCCAAAAATACGCCCATGTCGTCTGAGAAACGAAGCGACGGACGCACTTCACGCACGACCATCGACCGACGCGATTACCTCCGGACGGTCGGCGCGACCGCGACGGCGGCCGGACTGCTCGGCGGTGCGGCGGGGTCGGCCAGCGCCGAGAGCTACGAGACGGTGACCGTCTCGGCGAACTCCGAGAAGTTCGTCACGGTCGGCAGCGGCAACGACTCGCCGAGCGTCCTCGAAAACAAGATATACGACGTGACGGCCGACGGCGCGGCCGTGAAGATATACGCCGAGGGGACCGACTGGGTCATCCGAGACGTCGGCATCCGCGGCGTCGGAAACGGCGACGGGTACACCGTGGGCGCGAACGTGACCGCCTCGGACGGGACCGGTCTCATCGAGAACGTCTACCTCGGCGACGGGAGCGCCTCGAACAGCGGCCGGGTCGGAATCTACGTGTTCGACGGCCACTCGGGCAACGTGACGATACGCGACTGTAACGTCCAGAGCTTCTCGGACAACGGCATCTACGGGAGCTACCCCGGCAACAGCTCGGGCGGTCAGGGCACGGTCCAGATAGAGAACTGCTACGCGCGGAACAACAACATCAGCCAGTACCGACTCGGAACCGACGGGTCCTACGTCCGCGACTCGGTGGCCCACGTGGACGCCGACGTGCCCGATGCCGGGGGTGCCGAGAACGCCCGCGGCGTCTGGGTCAGGCGGGACGGCACGGTGGACGTCGAGAACTCCGACGTACTGCTCGAACACGAGGACTCGACCCACTGCGTCATCGAGGGCGACGGTAACGGACAGGCGAACGTGATCGACTCGCAGGTCGAGGCCGGGACCGGAGCCGACAACCGGTTCGTGGGGAACGTCACTACGACCAACGTCGGGTCGAACGCGGACGTGTCGATGCCCGACTGCGTCCCGACGACTCCCGCGGACGCCGCCGACGGGAGCGACTGCGGCGGAAGCGACGGCGGAAGCAGCGACGGAAGCGTCATCGACGACTTCGAGGACGGCGACCTCTCGGAGTACAGCTTCGACCGCGGGAGTTCGAGCGCGAGCGTGGTCTCCTCGCCGACTCACTCGGGGTCCTACGCGCTGGAGTACACCGCCGGCAACGTGGAGGCCATCAGCACCTCGGGACTCCCGAACTACCCCGTCGCGGGCGACACCTTCAGCTACCGCGTCCGCGGGAGCGGCGGGGCGAGCAAGACCAACCTGAGCTACGGCGTCCAAGACCACGCGAACCGCTACTTCGTCCGACTCAACATCGCCAACGACAGCCTCGCGCTCTACCGGTTGGAGGGCGGGTCGAGTACCGAACTCGCGGCCGACTGGTCCACTCCGACGCTCTCGCAGGACACGTGGTACGAACTCGAAGTCCAGTGGGGAGCGAGCGGCGGACACACCGTGACGCTGTTCGACGCCGGCGGAACGCAGGTGACCCAGATTTCGACCGCCGACTCGACGTGGACCTCCGGCGGCGTGGGCTACGACGCGTACCTCGGGTCGGGAGAGACCGCCTACTTCGACGACGTGCGGCTCAAGACCGCCACGACCGTCGTGGACGACTTCGAGGACGGCGACATCTCGGAGTACAACTTCGACCGCGGGAGTTCGAGCGCAAGCGTGGTCTCGTCGCCCACCCATTCGGGGTCCTACGCGCTGGAGTACACCGCCGGCAACGTCGAAGCCATCAGCACCTCCGGGCTGAACGCCTACCCGTCGGCCGGAGACACGTTCAGCTATCGGGTTCGCGGAAGCGGCGGCGCGGCCAAGACCAACCTGAGCTACGGGGTTCAAGGCCACACGAATCGCTACTTCGTTCGGGTCAACATCGCCGACGACAGCCTCGCTCTCTACCGGTTGGAGGGCGGGTCGAGTACCGAACTCGCGGCCGACTGGTCCACTCCGACGCTCTCGCAGGACACGTGGTACGAACTCGAAGTCCAGTGGGAGTCGGGCGGGGGTCACACCGTGACGCTGCTGGACGGTAGCGGGAGTCAACTGACCCAGATTTCGGCCACCGACTCGACGTGGACCTCCGGCGGCGTGGGCTACGACGCCTACCTCGGGTCCGGAGAGTCCGCCTACTTCGACGACGTGGTCATCGAGTAGTCCGAATCGCCGACCCGCGGCGGGGTCGCCGGACCCGTTCGAGAGGCATCCGTCGTCCTCCCGTCGCGCTCACCGCTCCGCGAAGCGGGGGCGCTTGCTGACGTGTTTCGGGAGGTAGCGTCGCTTCCGTGGCAAATCACCGATATCGTCGAGTACCGCCGACTTCAGTTCGCTGACGGTCATCTCGCGCTCCTCGCCCTCGTCGCGGACGGTCACCTTCAGCGTCTCGGCGTCGCCGTCCAGTTCGTTGCCCTCTCTCTCATCCTCCATCTTGCCGCACTCCACCTCGTCGTCCTCCATCTCGCGGTCTCCGACCACGACGTAGTAGGGCACCCAGTCGGTCTCGGCCGTAGCGATGCGTTCGCCGACCGACTCGTCGCGCTCGTCCACGTCCGCCCGGACGCGGGCAGTCGTGAGGTCGTCGGCGAGCGCGTCGCAGTGCTCGACGTGTTCGTCGCCGACCGGAACGAACCGGACCTGCGTCGGCGAGAGCCACGTCGGGAGTCGCGGCGTCTCCTGCTTCGCGGCCGTCTCCAGCAGGGCGGCCAGCACGCGCTCGATGCTGCCCGTCGGCGAGCAGTGGAGGACGGGCGGATGGCGGGTCTCGTCGTCCGCGCTGTACTCGACGCCGAAGCGCTCGGCGCTCTCCACGTCGAGTTCGACCGTCGGGTTCTCGACGGGGCGACCCGACCGGTCGATGGTCGCGAACTCCACCTTCGCCGACCAGTAGCGGTGGCGCTCGGGCAGAATCTCCAGCAGCGCGGGCTTGCCGAAGTCGTCCGCGAGCGACTCGACCCATGCCGCGTTGCCCTCGTAGAACTCGCGGGTCACGCGAATCGCAGGTTCGTAGTTCAGGCCGAGGTCGTCGCCGGTGCGCAGGGCGAGATTCGCCTGCGCGCGGAGTTCCTCCTTGGCCCGCTCCGCGTCTCGGGTCGCGGTGTGTATGTCGGGTACCGTGAACGCGCGCTGGCGCTTCAGGCCCGCCACCGCGTCGCGCCGCTCGCGCCGGAACGAAGTGGACAACTCGTAGAGTCGCAGGGGCAGGTCCGATTCGGAGACCTGCATGTCCCGCATGACGGAGAAGTGGCCGACGCAGGCCGCGAACCGGAGCAGCATCGGTCGGCCGTCCGACTCGAAGCGATACTGCCGCTCGCCGAACGCCTCGGTGTGTTCCCGAATCGCGCGCACCCCGAGGTCGTACATCGCGGGCGTCTCGACCGGCATCCCGCCGAACTCGACCGCGAGGTCGTCGACGTACTCGGCGAGGGAGTCCCGAATCAGTTTCCCGCGGGGGTACCACCGGAGGGTGCCCGCGTCGCTCGACTCGTCGCGGCCGACCAGTTCCTGCTCTCGCATCAACTCGACGTGTGAGGGCTGTTCGTCCGCGCTCGCGGTCTCGCCCTCCACCTCGTCGGCGACGAGCGCGCGCATGTCGTCCCCCACGCGGTCGGCGTCCTCGTCGTCGAGCGAGTCGATGGCGTCGGTCTCGGGGAGGTCTGCGGTCTCGCCCCCTCGGAAGACGAGTTTCCAGTCGCTCGGCGCGCACCCCGAGGGGTCCGCGCCGCCACCGTCCTCGTCGCGCTCGGGCGTGACGTGCCGGGAGAGCTCCGAAATCGGGTGGCCCTTGCACGCGACCTCGAAGGACTTGTACCAGCCGAAGGGTGCCCGCAGGACCTCGTAGTCGCCGTCGAGGGAGGTTTTGAGCTTCCGGAGGACGGTCTTGGCGGCGTCGGGGTCGGCGAGGTCGTCGCTCAGGTGGGCGTGGGGGTAGAGGACGACGTTCCGGGTGTTCAACCGGTCGGTCACGTCGCGCAACTCGTCGGCGGCGTTCGCGACCGCGGCGTCGGGGTCGGTCTCGTCTCCGGTCTCGACGCTGACGAACGCGGTCACGCAGTCCTCCATCCGGCCCGCCATCGGGACGCCCTCGGTCTCGGCGACGCCCTCTCCGGCCTCCGTCGTGGCCTCGAATTCGAGGTGGTCCGAGTGGACGAACAGCAGTCGCATGCCGAAAGCGACCGCGCGTGCGGAGAAAAATGTGCCGAGGTCGCTATCTCCGCGGGGTCAGTCGTCCGCGGAGGCGGGGGGTTCCTCGGTCTCGGCGACGCTCTCCTCGGGCGGCGCGTCGAACAGCGGACTCTGGTCGCCGGGCGTGAACGTGTTGAGGACGAGCGCGGTCAGCGCGGTGACGACGACCGGTTCCCCGAAGAAGGTCTGAGCCGCGGTCGGGAGCCCCGAAATCGCGTCGGGGCGCGTGGCGATGCCCAACCCGAGACCGAGCGAGACCGCGAGGATGACCATGTTCCGGCGGTCGAGGTCGGTGTGGAGGAAGACGAGTCGCGCGCCGCTGGCGGCGACCATCCCGGCCATGAGCAGGACCGCACCGCCGAACACCGGACTCGGGATGGTGGCGACCGCCGCACCGACCTTCGGGCTGAGACCGAGGAGCGCGAGGATGACCCCGGCGACGCCGACGACGTGGCGACTCATGACGCCCGTGAAGTTGACGATGCCCGCGTTCTGCGAGAACGACGTGACGGGGAACGCGCCGAACGCCGCGCCGAGCGAACTCAGCAGGCCGTCGGTGAAGAGGCCGCCGCGCAATTCGTCGCTGTCGGGGGTGCGACCCTCGGCGGCGGTGACGCTCGACACGTCGCCGACGGTCTCCATCGCCGAGACGAGGAACAAAAAGGCGAAGGTGACCATCGGGACCGGCTCGAACGAAAACCCGAACGCGCCGGGCTTCGGGACCGCGACCCACGAGGCCTGCGCGACCGGGCCGAAGTCCACGAGACCGAGCGCGAGCGCGGCGACGTAGCCGACCGCGAGGCCGACGAGCGTGCTGAGAAGCCGGGTCACGCCGTCGGTGAAGAGGTTGAGCGCGACCGCGACGAACAGGACCAGCGCGGCCAGTCCGACGTTGTGGGCCGCGCCGTAGTCGCTCGCGCCGACGCCGCCCGCCGAGTAGTCCATGGCGACCGGCACGAGGTAGAGACCGATGATTATCACGACGAGTCCGGTCACGAGCGGCGGGAAGAACGGTTCGATGCGGTCGAACTGCCAGCCGATGACGCCCTCGACGAGGAAGCCGGTGACGAGTATCGCGCCGAAGACCGCCCCGAGTCCGTAGCTCGCGCCTATCGAGGAGGCCGCGCCGACGAAGGTGAAACTCGTGCCCATCACGATGGGGAGTTTGGCCCCGATCGGGCCGACGGTGTAGGCCTGGACGACCGTCGCCAACCCGGAGAACAGCAGGACCATCTGGACGATGTAGGCCGTGTCGCCCGCACTCAGGCCGACCGCGCCCGCGACGATGTAGGCCACCGCGGTCGCCGGAACGAGCATCACCGCGACGTGCTGGAGGCCGAGCAGGAGCGACTTGGGCAACGGCGGCCGGTCGTCGAGTTCGTAGTCGAGGTCTATCTCGCCGTCCGTCTCTGTCATTACTCCCGACGAACGGGTCGGGTTCAATAATAGTTTCGCGTTCGAGCGCATATTCGGCATCGAGATGCGGAAAGTATGCACGATTGTGGTCATTCATTCGGGGGGCGTCGTCGCTTCGGGGGCGGCGACCGCAAGCGCGCGACTTCCTCGTCGCCGAACGGGCGGCTATCGCCGTCGTCGAAAGCTACAACCGAACTCTCTCCCACGTATCCCACGTGAAAGGTTACAGAGTTCTCTCGGTCTGGGGCATCCCCATCCGTATCAACGTCTCACTCGTCGTCGTGTTACCGATACTAGCGTGGCTCATCGGGAGCGGCGAGCAGATCGACCTGTACACGCAGATAATCAACGGGTTCCCCATCGTGGCTCTCGACCCCGCCGCACTCCGGGCCGGAAACACACCGTGGTTCATCGGTATCGCCGCCGCGGTCGGGCTCTTCGTGAGCGTGACCCTCCACGAACTCGGCCACGCGTGGGCCGCACGCCGATACGACATCGAGGTGGAGTCGATCACGCTCTGGCTCCTCGGCGGACTGGCGAACCTGAAAGCGATGCCCCGAGAGTGGCAACAGGAGCTCTGGATCGCCCTCGCGGGACCGGCGGCGAGCGTCCTCGTCGCCGCCGTCTGCTACGGCGTCGTCCTCGCCCTCCCCGCGTCGGTCCCCGCGGTCACGTTCGTCGTCGGCTGGCTGGTCGTCACGAACGTCGTTCTCACCGTCTTCAATCTCCTGCCCGCGTTCCCGATGGACGGCGGGCGCGTCCTCCGGGCGCTCCTCGCGCGGTCCCGGCCGTACGCCGAGGCGACGCGGACCGCGGCGCGAATCGGCTCGCTGTTCGCCATCGGGTTCGCCGTCCTCGGCGTCCTCTCGTTCAGCCCGATGTTGCTCATCTTGGCGCTGTTCGTCTACGGGGCGGCCAACGGCGAGTCGCGGATGGTCGCGCTGGAGACCCTACTCGACGGCGTGACGGCGGAGGACGTGATGGACCCCGACGCGGAGGTCGTCTCCGCCGAGACGCCGCTCTCGGAACTCGGCGAGCGGATGCTCGCGGACCGCCGAACCGCCTACACCGTCGCCGACGAGTCCGGTTCCATCGTCGGCGTCGTCTCGCTCGACCGACTCCGACAGGGTCGTCGCCGGGAGGCCGCGACCGTCGGCGACGTGATGGTCGAGACGTTTCCGACGGTCGCGCCGGACGCCCCGATGTTCGAGGTCGTCGGACTGATGAACGAGGCGCGGGCGAGCGCGGCGCTCGTGGAAGCCGACGGGGAGGTCGTCGGGATACTCACGTCGGCGGACTTGGCGACGACGCTGGCGGTCCGGCGCGAGGCCGAGACCCCGACCGGACCCAGAGTCGCGATGTGAACCGGCGGTCGTCGGGGCGTCCCGCTCGCCGGACCGACGTCGAACCCGCTAGTGAATCGTGACTTCGTAGTCCTCGACCGTGATGTCTATCAGACTCGTCGCCTCGTAGTCGGTCTCGTCTAACGCCGTCTCGCCGAGTTTCCGGATGACGACCACGATGTCCGCGATTTCCGCGCCGATTTCGTCCATCGCGTCGCAGATGGAGGCCAGCGTCCCGCCGGTCGAGAGCAGGTCGTCCACGATGAGGACGCGGTCGCCCTCCTCGACGTCGTTGATGTACATCTCCGATTCGCTGTAGCCGGTGGTCTGGTGGAGCGCGACCTCGCCCTCCAGTCCGTACTCGCGCTTGCGGATGACCACGAGGGGCACGTCGGTCTGGAGCGACAGCGCAGTGGCGATGTGGATGCCCATCGCCTCGGGCGCGACGATTTTGTCCACGTCGAGGTCCGCCTCGCGGGTGACGCCGACCACGACCTCCCGGAGGAGTTCGGGTTCGAGCATCGGCACGCCGTTGCTGATGGGGTGGACGAGATACTGGTAGCCGTCCTTGTCGATGATCGGTGCCTCGTGGAGTGACTCGCGGAGTCGGTCCATGGCGATGGTTGGAACAACCGGTGGAAAAACGGTTCGCTCTCGGGGCGAGTCTCGGTCGTGCCGGCAGGACCCCGACTGCATCCCGACTACGCCCACTCGCGGCACCTAAAGCGTTTTACGGCGCGAACGACTACCTTCGACCAAGACAGCACTGATGAAACGCGTACTACTCGGACTGCTGCTCATCCCGCTGCTGGACGCGCTGTTCCTCGTCTACGTGGCGAGCCAACTCGGGGCGCCGCTGACCGTCGCGCTGGTCGTCCTGACCGCGCTGGTCGGGACGCTGTTCGTCCGCGCGGAGGGCCGCCACACCGTCCGGCGGCTCCAGAAAGCGGTCGGCGAGGGCAACGTTCCGACCGACGAACTGACCGACGGCGCGCTCCTCATCGCGGCGGGCGCGTTCCTGCTCACGCCCGGTCTCGTCACCGACACGCTGGGCTTCCTGCTGGCGTTCCCGCCCTCGCGCATCCTCGTGCGCGAGGCGGTCCAGAAGTGGGTCGTGAAGCCCTACGTCGAGAAGAAGACCGGCGGCTTCGCCTCCGGCAACGTCTACACCTTCGGCTTCCCGAACGCCGAGGACGTGAGCGCGAGCGGGACCGGAGCAGGCGCGGGCGGCGCGAGCGCGAGTGGCTCGGGTGCCGGAGCGGGCGGTTCGACCTCCGGTTCGCAGAGTCGGGACGCCTCGGAGGACACCTATCGCGTGGACGACGACGCCTACGACATCGAGTTCGAGGACGACGAGACCGACGGGTAACCGAAGCCGGTGACACCACGGAACTCGCGGACGATTTTTCCGGAAAACAGCGTGAGGGCGTCCCGAATCGCCGTCGAAAGGAAACGCTTAAACATTCAAGGGCGCAAGCAGTGAATGCGTTCGCACGGGCCAATAGCTCAATCAGGTTGAGCGCTCGGCTGATAACCGGGAGGTTCGCGGTTCAAATCCGCGTTGGCCCACTAGATTTTCTCACGAATTTTGTCCGTATTAGAACGAGGACCTCTGTTTTAGCGGGTGACGGTCCTCGCCACTACCCGATGAACACGGACGAGTTCTTCCCGAGCACGTCGGCGGCCTGAAGAGATCCTCAACGCCCGAGAAACCGTCGTGCGCGAGGTCGAGGCCGCGTCGGGACGGCGCGACGGGTCGCGGTAGTCGCCCACTATCGCCGTCGCCCTTCTCGCGGCCGGAACGCTGACACCGTTCGCAGTGCTAACTGGGCCGATGACCGAGATGCCCGAACGGACGGACGCCGAGCCGACGGACTCCGATTCGGCCGACCAGAGCGGTCCCGAGTCAGTTCGCGCCGACCGCGGCGGCGAGTGGGCCGACGTCCTCCGGATGGTCACCGCCGTCGCGCCCTCGTGGTCGGTCGAGCGCATCCGACCGCAGGACGGCGGGACCGACGACGTCGCCTTCCTCACCGTCGCCACGCCCGAGGGTCCCCGAGAGGTCGTCCTGAAGTCGTTCTCCGGGGACGGCGTCCCCGCCGCGGTCGCGCGCTCGGAACCGCGGGTACTCGAACTGTTGGCCCGCGAGACCGACCTCCCGGTTCCCGAGGTGGTCGGCTTCGTGGACGACCACCCCGACTTCCCGGCACCGTTCTTTATCGCCGAGCGACTCCCCGGCGAGGACGCCGGAGGACGGTTCTTCGAGCTCTCGGCGGACGCGCTCGAAACCCTGCTGGCCGACGCGGGAACCCACCTCGCGCAACTCCACGAACTCCGGTCGTTCGACCGGTTCGGACGCGTCGGCGTCGAATCGGACCGAACGAACGAAGTGGAGGGGAGCGACGAAAGGAGCGAGGTCGGCGTCTGCGACGGCGACCTCGCCGTGGTCGGCGACCAGTACGGTTCCCGAGCGCGGTGGACCGACTGGCTGCTCGCGGACGCCGAGGACGCCCTCGACGGACTGTCCGGCGGCCGGTTCGACGACCTCGTGCCCGCGCTCCGAGAGTACGCCGAGGATGCGATTCCCGCGCTCGACGGCCCGGAGACCGCCTCGCTCGTCCACTGGGACTACCGACTCGGGAACCTGCTGGTGGACCCCGAGACCGGCGAGACGACGGGCGTCCTCGACTGGGCGGACCTCCTCGCGGGCGACCCCGTCTACAACTTCGCCACGGTCGAGGACCACGCGGTCAACTGGCGGACCCGCGACCCGGTCCTCCGGAGGCGACTCCGTGACGCGTTCCGGGAGGCGTACCGCGCCGGTCGCTCGGGCGACGCAGGAGGATTCCGCGACCGCAAGCACGTCTACCACTTCTGTAATCGCCTGCACGCGATGGTCTGCCACCCGGACTGGTACGCCGACGCCGACCCGGCGGTCCGCGAGGAGCGCGCCGCCGAACATCGGATGTTCGTCCGGAGCTACCTCGATTGAGTCCGTGCCGAGCGACCTCGACCGAACGCCGCTGGCCGCTTCGACCGACCGTCGCCGACCGCTCCGCCCGAACGAACAAGCCTATAACGACGCTCACTAACTCCCGCCCGTGCCCCGGACACTCGTCGTCTCGGACGTACACGCCAACGCCGTCGCCCTCGACGCGGTTCTCGCCGCGGAACCCGACCGCGACGCGGTCGTCTTCCTCGGCGACGCCGTGGACAACGGCCCGCACCCGAACGCGGTCTGCGACCGCCTCCGCGGGCTGAACTTCGTCGCGGGCGTCCGCGGCAACCACGACCGGACCGTCCTCGCCGCGCCGCCCGACGAAAGCGGCGCGAGCGAGTCGAACCCGCCGGCCGACTCCTTCGCCGAGTGGCAGGCGTGGACCCACGCCAGCCTCTCGCCCGAGAACCGCGACTTTCTGGAGTCGCTCGACCGCACGAAGACGCTCACGCTCGGCGGGCGCACCGCGCGCTTGCACCACGGCGACTTCCCCGCGCCGGAGGGCCGCGAGGAGACGTGGCGGACCCGCGTGACGCCGGAAGAAGACCCCGCGCCCTTCGAGGCGGTCGCCGCGCGCTACGACGAGGACGTCGTTTTCCACGGCCACTCGCACTTCCCGTTCGTCGCCACCGTCGCGGGGACCACGTTCGTCAATCCGGGGAGCGTCGGTCTCCAGCGCCCCGGTTGGCCCGCCGACGAGGCGCGCTACGCCGTCTTCGAGGACGGCGCGTTCGACCTCCGGCGCGTCGCGTACGACCCCGCGCCGGTCGCTACCGACTCGCGGGAGTTAGACAGTCCGTTCGTCGATTTGTGGGAACCGGCGAGCGCGACCGTGAGCGACTGAGGCTACTCCCCGCTCAGTTCCCGGACGGTCAGCGAAATCCCGAGACCCGAGACCAACAACACGACCAGATTGAACGCCGCTCTGAACAGCGGCCGGTACTCGTCGGCGACGAACGTGGCGATGGTCGCGTTCACGCTGGCGTACAGTTGCACCACCGCGACGACCGCCAGCAGGACGAACAGCCCCAGCGCGGCCCGGTAGAGGTTCCGCCGAATCTGGAAGTCGCTCGATGCTTCGCTCGGGTCGGTGTCGATGTTGGTCTCTGACATGGTTTCCGTGTTCGTATCGGTCACGATTGCCTCCCCGCGAGCAGGAGCGCGCCGGCCAGCGCGACGACGGCGACCCCGACGCCGAGGCCGGGGACGCCGCCCGCACCGCCGGTCGCGCCCTCGCTGATGGTGGTCTCGGGGCGGTCCTCGTTCGGGTTCCCGTCGCTCTCGAAGTCGCTGACCTCGATGCCGACCTCACGGACCGTCTCGTTCGCGCGGACGGTCTCGGTCGGGTTCAGGTTCGCCACGCTCCGGGCCGTGCCGACGACCACGCCGTCCTTCCACAGCACCGCGTCGAGGTAGTAGTTGTACTCGTCGGGGACCGTCAACTCGACGCTCGGGGTGGCGGTCCGGCCCGGCCGGATGGTGCCGACGCGGACCGACGCGCGGTCGGCGACGACGTTCGAGTCGGCCTGCCGCGCGGTGACGACGACGCGCAACTCCTCGGAGGCGTCGTCGCCCTCGTTGGTCAGGAACGTCGAGACGTCGAGGGTGGCGCTGTCGTTGCCGGCCTCGGTCACGCCGTACTCGATTGGCGGGAGTCCGTCGCCGCCCTGCCAGCGGAACCGGACGCTCGTCCTGGCGTACTCGGGCGTCAGCGTGCCGACGCCTCGGACCACCTTGCTCCCCTCGGCGATGCGCGCGCCGTCGCGGTAGACCACGGTCTCGACCCGGTAGCCGCCCGACCGCTCGACCGAGAGGTTCTGGACGACCGAGACCTCCCGGTCGCCCGAGATTGGTTCGACGGCGGTCTCGCTCGTCGTCTCGACCAGTCCGGAGTCGAGGTGGACCGCCCGCACGAGGACGGTGACGTTCTCCGACTTGCCGCCCCGGTGTTCGAGGCGCGTATCGACCTGTAGCGTCGCGGTGCCGCCCGACACCGCGCCGGGCGCGATGGCGACCTCCTGAATCGAGAGGTGGCCGGGCCGGACCGGGCCGGGGTCGGTCTCGGCTATCGCGCCGGGGACCACGGCGACGGCGACAAGCGACGCCGCGACGACGACCGCAATCGCCCCCGCCAGCATCGTCTCACGGTTCATATCGAGACGCTCACAAGTGTCTGTGAAGTGTTTTGTGGTCGGTGGGTCCCCGAGAGCGGCGCGACCGGCGCGAGTTCGGCCGACGCGTCCGGTTCCCGCTTCGCAGACAGACCCAAGGACGCCGAGTCCCAATGCCCGACGATGTACACCGGGAAGACCGCCAAGCCCCGCTGTCGCTGCGACGACGCCGAGACCGGCCGTGACGCATCGACGGGGTCCGGCCCAGATGCGCCCCGTCCCGCGGAGGCCGAGCGATGACGATTCGCAGCGTCGTCCTCGACGTGGACGGCACGCTCGTCCGGGGCGACGAGCCGATTCCGGGAGCCATCGAGACCGTGGACCGACTCCGCGAGCGCGGTCTCGACCTCCTGATGCTCTCGAACAACCCGACCGAGACGCCCGCGGCCTACGCCGCCCGACTCGCGGACCTCGGGTTCGCGGTGGGTCCCGACGACGTGGTGACCTCGGGGTCGCTGACCGCCGACTACGTGGCCGCCGAGTACCCCGGCGCGGCGACCTATCTGCTGGGCGAGGCGGGTCTGCGCGAGATGCTGGCCGACCGGGGCGTCCCGCTCGTGACCGACCCCGACCGCGCCGAAGTGGTCGTCGCCTCCATCGACCGCGAGTTCACCTACGACCGACTCCGGGACGCGCTCTGGGCGCTGGAGGGCGCGGCCTTCGTCGCCTCGGACCCCGACGGGACCATCCCCGCGGCCGACCGTCCGGTGCCGGGGTCGGGTGCCGTCGTCGCCGCGCTCGCCGAGGCCGCCGGCCGCGACCCGGACGCGACGCTCGGCAAGCCGGGGGAGACGGCCGCGGACGCCGTCGCGTCGCGCGTCGCCGGGCGGGGCGAGGAGGTCCTCGTCGTCGGCGACCGACTCGACACCGACATTGCGCTCGGCGAGAACGCCGGGTTGGCGACCGCGCTGGTCCTGTCCGGTATCACGACCCGCGCCGACGTGGACGTCTCGCCCGTCGCGCCCGACCGCGTTCTCGACTCGGTGGCCGACGTGCCCGACCTGCTGGACGGGTGAGAGCCGCACGGATGAACGGTGGCGACTCCGTCGACACGGAGCCGGTCGGTACCGAAGGGTCGGGTTTGGGAACCAGCGACGAGACAGAACCGTCTTAACGGGGGAAGAGCAGTAGCCCCTCATATGGACACCTACGAACTGGACGAGGTAGACAAGGGCATTCTCTACTATCTCCAGAAGGACGCCCGCAACAGCACTAGCACCGAGATGGCCGAGGAGTTGGACATCACCGCCAGCACGGTCCGGAATCGACTCGCTCGGTTGGAGGACGAGGGCGTCATCGAGAAGTACGTGCCCCAGATAGACTACGAGAAGGCCGGCTTCCAGCTTCGCGTGCTGTTCACCTGTACGGCTCCCGACCAACCCGAGAACTTCGGCCACGACGTACTAGAACAGGAGGGCGTCGTGGCGGTCCGGGAACTGCTCGCCGGGACCGAGAACCTCCACGTCGAGGCGGTCGGCACCGACACCGACCACCTGACCGAAATTGCCGACTCGCTCCGCGAGATGGGGCTGGAAATCGTCCGCTCGGAGGTGCTGAAGTCTCAACTCCATCAGCCGTTCAACCACTTCGGAACCCCCGTCGCCGACGAGTAGACCCGCCCCGATAGGTTCTTCCTCTCGATAGTTCTGCCAGCGTGGGCGTCCATCGCCCCGAAGTAGAGCGATACGATACGTGACGGAATAGCAGTGAAGTCGGATTTCCGAGGACGGGAAGACTGCGTATTCCGCCATATTTTTGCGTCTGTGTCCGAATAAATCGGCCAGATGTGTGACGAGTCACGCCCGGCGAGCGAAAAAATAATTGTAGAAATCACCGACCGAAACGGTACGGACCCGACGGAGCTACGCCCGCCGCTCTACGAGGTGATCGACGTGGCGGCGTTGGACGACCTCTTCGCGTCCGGCCGCGACCAGGGGCTCCGGGACTGCGACGGTCGGCTCGAGTTCACCTACGGGTCGTGGCGAGTCCGCGTCGAGAGCGACGGGTCGGTCGTCGTGGAACCGGGTGAAGAGTCGTGACCGGGTTCCGGTTCGACTGCGCCTACTGCGACGAGCGCGTCGTGACCGACGACGTGGACGCGGTGAAAGCCGACGCCGAGGCGCACCTCGACGCCCACCGCGAAGAGATGTGCGAGGTGTTCGCCGTCGCGTTCGGCGGCACGGACTGCCAGAACGACTGCGGGTACGTCTTCCCGGAGGACGTGGACGAGGCGGTCGGCTTCGAGTGTCCGGCTTGCGGCCACGACAACTTCCCGACGTTCGTGACCCAATACGTCTACTGGCGCATCGAGAAGACCGACGCTCGGGACGACTCGGTCTCCGGGTCGGAGTCCGACGACACCTGACCGACTCGGGCGGCGACGCTCGACCGCGCTGCTCGTCGGCGTCGGGCGCGACCGACTCGCGGCGCTCGTCCGCGCCGTCTTTCGCTTTCTTCTCCTAGAAGCCGGGACGTTTCACTACCGCCACGTCGCCCTCGACGCGAATTTGACACGAGAGGCTACAGCCCGAATCGTCGGTATAGACTGTCGTCGGGAGCGAAGCGGAAACCGAGACGCGCAGGCGGTTGGGAAGGACGAGGAGCGGTGCGGGGCGGTTGCGGTACGATTGTCATCGGCAGTAGCTCGCTCAGGCTCGAATTTCACCACCGCAGTCGTCACTGCCTCGGAACCCCGACCACCCGTTCGGCATCGGACAACACTTTCGTCCCGGAACCACGACACCACCGATATGAGCGCGATAACGTTCTTCGCCACGACCGACCTCCGACGCGTCGTCGAATTCTACACCGAGACCGTCGGCGCTGACGTGTGGCTCGAACAGCCCGATTGCACGATTCTGAAGTACGACAACCAACTGCTCGGCTTCTGCGAGCGCGACGAGGCCGACACCGAGGGCGTCCTCACGTTCGTCTCCGAGGACCGCGAAGGCGTCGAGGCGATGCACGAGCGACTGGCCGACCGCGCCCGCGAGGAGCCACACGAGAACGAGACCTACGACATCTACCAGTTCTTCGCCGAGGACCCCGACGGCCGGACCGTCGAGTTCCAGACGTTCCTCCACCCGACCGACGAACTGTAGCCGCCTTTCGAGCGTTCGTCTCGACTGCGAGCACTTCTGTAGACGTTCGATAGGATTACCTACAATTCTCTGCAGCTATCGGCCGTCGGGACTGCGGCCGTCCGACCGGCGATTTCGCGCGGGTAACGCTCGTGACGGGGACCATCGTCGCGCTCCGCCCCGGAAGGTATCACTATTGAGTGATATATCGACCAATTAGCGAGGCTTTTCAAACGTCGGTGAATCGCTCGAAACGTGGCGTGCTGTCCCGTCCGTCGCAACGCGCTAACGCCACTGTGAACGGCACCTGTCATCAACTCGCCACGCACGCCACGAACCAGTCAGCCAACAGTCGTTGCCACGACGTCCCCCGGATTTCCCCATCTCTCTTTCCGCTTTTCACCGAATCGGAGTGTCCGGCAGAGCGGACACCGTGTCGCCGTCGTTGTTCCAGACGTACGACCCCCCCAGTAGAGTCGGTAGCGGAGTCTCGTGCCCGAACCGAGGAGTTGACCTTCTTCGAGTCCGTAGCGCCGACCATGACCCGACGGAACGGCGGTGGTCGGTGATGGGCGGCGGCGAGAAGCTCCGGTTCGGCGCGGCGCTCGCGGCGGGCGTCATCGTGCCGGGCTTTCTGAAGTACGGGTTCACCTCCATCGGTTACGAGGCGCTCGGAACCGCGGTGTGGGTCAGCGGCTACCTGACCGCTATCCTCGCTATTTGGTACGTCTGGATTCGGCCCCTCGACCTCCAGGGCGCGACGTAGCGTCTCCCGAGACGGTCGGTCGAGGCGACTCGTCGGCGACGACCCGGACGGCGACCGACCCACTACGTCGACCCCCTGTCGGCGACGACGCGGCGACCACCGCCGGCCGACCGGCGTATAGCGGAACTTTAAAGGGTATTTCGGGGCGACTTTTCGATAAGGATGATAGAGTTCGTGCCAATGCCCCTCATCGACGACTTCCTGCTCCAGTACAACATCGGGCAGGTGCTGCTGTTCCTGTTCGTCCTGTCGGTGTTGGCGGCGATTCCGCTCGGTTCACGGAAGGTGCTGTCGCTGAACGCCATCACGTTCGGTCTGCTATTCCTCGTGACCCCGGCGAGCATGGCACCGCTGCCGTTCAAGTTCCTCGGCATCGCACTCCTCGTCGTCGCGCCCGTGCTGTTCGTCACGGCGCGAGCGTGAGGACCGAAACGCAATCGAGCGGCCCTTTTACAGCCTCGTCACTCGTCTCTCGGTAGCGCGACACTCAGAAGCGTCTCTCCGCCCGAGACGGTCGCTTCCCGCGTCAGCGAGTACAGAATCCCCTCCCGGTCGGTCTCGGCCTCCTGAAGCACCTCGTAGGTCGTCGGGTCGTAGACCGTCCCGACGCGTTCGCCCGGTTCGACGCGCTGGCCGACTTCCCGGTCGGGGTCCAGTCGGAACAGGCCCGCGTCGTCGGCCGTGACGCGGCCGAGGTGGTTGCGCGCGAGTCGGCGCTCGCCGTCGGCGTCGGGGTCGCCGGGGAGCAGATCGAGGTGCCGGAGGACCGCCAGCGTGCCCTCCACGCCCGCGTCCACGGCGTCCTCCACGAGTTGCTTGTTGTGCGCGAGTTCGGGCGTGATGGTCGGGATGCCCTCGTGCGTCGCCGCGACGCGGAGTTTCCCGTCGAAGTCCCGCTTCGCCCACTCGTCGTCGGCGTCCTTGCCTGCCTCCTCCGAGAGCAGGAGGTCGGTGCCGAACGCCTCGGCGAGGGCACGGGACTCCTCGTGGCCCTCCATGAACACGACGTGGGTGAGCATGTCGGCGCTCCCGGTGTGGAGGTCCACCACGGCGTCGGCGTCCGCGACGTACTCCCAGAGCGTCGCGGCCATGCGCTCGTGGACGGTGCCCTCGGCGTCGCCGGGCCAGACCCGGTTCATGTTCGGGTTCACGCTGTCCAACTGCTCGGGCGTGGTGTACGACACCCGGTCGAACGTGAGCGGGTCGGCGACCGGCACCGCGACGAGTCGGCCCGCGAGGTCGAGACCGTCGGCGTCCGCCGACGCCGACCCGACGAGTCGGTCGTGGACCCGGCGCAGGGTCTCGGTCCCGTTTATCTCCCGGCCGTGCTGGGCGGCCTGCACGTAGACGGTCGGTCCCTCGTCGTCGCCGTCGTAGGTGTGAACCGTGGTCTCGATTTCGACGCCGGAGGGGAGGCGTGCGAGCGTGACGCGCTCTGCAGTGTGGTCCATGGTGGGTTCTCCGTCGCGGGACAATTCAAGCTACTGCCTCCCGCGGGTCGGTTCGCTGACGGGTCGCGCCGTCGTCGCTCGAACTCCCGCGGGGGCGTCGATAACTACGACGGTCGTTTCACTCACCGACGGTTACTAATGGCTCGACTGACACGAACGGAACCGATGACCGGTCCCTCCGACTCGCACGATTCGACGCGGCGCAGGTTCCTCGCGGCCGGCGGTCTCCTCGCCGGGACCGCCGGACTCGCGGGATGCATCTCGGGCACGGGGTCGAAACCGACCGCGACCGAGACGACCGACGACGAACCGGCCGACGGACAGACGGCCGACGGGGAAACGACCGAAGCGGTCGCGGCGGAGTCGCCCGGCGCGGCCGCGTGGCCGCAGTTCGGCCACGACGCGAGCAACGCCGGGTACGCCCGGTCGGCCAGCGGTCCCGGTGCGGACGCCGCGCTGGCGTGGCGCTTCGACGCAAAGACGCCGACGATGAACGCCTCGCCCGTGGTCGCGGACGGCACGGTCTACGCGCCGGGGAGCGGAGACCCCGGCTACGTCCACGCCATCGACGCCGAGACCGGCGAGTCGGTCTGGCGCTTCGAACCGGCCGGCTACGCGAGTTGCGCCCCCGCGGTCGCCGACGGGCGAGTCTACTTCGGGACGTGGAGCAAGAAGTTCTACGCGCTGGACGCCGCGACCGGCGAGCAGGTCTGGGCGAGCGACGTGGGCCACCGGTTCGGGTCGTCCTCGCCCGCCGTCTCGGACGGCACCGTCTACGTCGGGACCGTCGGCGACGGCCCGATGGTGGTCAGCGGCGAGGAGGACGAAGAGAAGTTCGAGTCCTGCGCGGTCCTCGCGCTCGACGCCGAATCCGGCGACGAGCGGTGGCGCTACGACGACTTCGGCGAGAAGGAGAACGTCGGTTCGTCCATCGCGGTCGCGGACGGCCGGGTCTACTTCGGCGGCGAGTCGGCGGTGTACGCGCTCGACGCCGACTCGGGGTCGGTCGCGTGGTCGCGCGAGGTCGCGACCCACCCCCAGTCGTCGCCGGCCGTGGTGGACGGCACGGTGTACTACGGCGGGCCGTCCGACGCCGAGGACGGTCCCCCGGCGCGACTGTACGCGCTCGACGCGAAGTCGGGCGAGACGGTCTGGACCGCCGGTATCGACGACACTAGCCTCCGGACCTCGCCCGCCGTCGCCGACGGGACGGTGTACGTCGCGGCGTCCTCGACGCGCGCCTGTCTGCTCTCCGGCGGCGGGGTGGCGACCACCGAGACCGACGACGGCGGGAACGGCACCGACGCCGCGCGGACCGAGGACGGCGACTCGGACTGCTCGGGGACGAACCGCGGGCGACTCTACGCGCTCGACGCGGCCAGCGGCGAGCGCCGGTGGACCGCCGAGTTCCGAACCGACACGCGCTCGTCGCCCGCCGTCGCCGACGGCACGGTCTACGCCGGCAACGGCGACGGTCTCTCGGCGGTGACGACCGACGGCGAGAACCTGTGGCGAATCGGCTTCGAGGGGAAGCGCGACGACGGCCCGTACCTCGATTCGTCACCTGCGGTCGCCGGCGGCCGGGTCTTCGTCGGCGCGTCGGACGGTCGCCTGCGCGCCATCGGAACGAAATAGCTGTTGGAGACAACGAAATTCGATTCTTTTAACCAACCGTATATTTCCCTCCCGGTCGATTCGGTGTCGTCGGACCTCCCGCGCTCGTCGCTCCTCGCGCCGGCCGACGCCCGAACCCGTCGGCGGACAGTTCTTTCAGCAGAGCGACCATATGAAGGTTTTTCCGGTACAGTGTCGTATCCGTCTTATGAACGAACCGGCGGAGGCTTCAGGGTCGGCGTTCTGGGGTGACGCCGACGACGAGGAAGCCCTCCGGCGTTATCGGACCCTGTTCGACGGTATCGAGCAGGGGCTGTACCGACTCGATGCCGGCGGCCGATTCGTCGGCGTCAACGACGCGCTTCTGACGACGACGGGTTACGACCGCGAGGAACTGCTCGGCGAACACGTCGGACTCCTCTTCGACGCCCGCGACCTCGTGGCCGTCGAACGCGAGACCGAGCGCCGACTCTTCGGCGAGGGCGGAGAGTCGGTCCCGGTGGCGCTCCGGACGGCCGACGGCGACGCGATTCCGGCCAGCGTGTCGGTCTCCGTCCACGTCGAGGACGACGAGTTCCGCGGCACGACCGGCGTCGTCCGAACGGAGCCGCCCGAGCGCGACTCGGCGGACGGCCCGGCGGCCGTGACAATCCTCGACGCGAGTCCCGTCGGCGTCGTCGTCCGCGACGCCGACGGCGCGGTCACGCGGGTCAACGACAGAGCCGAGGAACTGCTCGACGTGTCGGTGGGCGAGCGCCCGGCGGACGGCGAGGACGAGCGAACGGGGGAGACGGAAGCCGAGCGTCCGGCGGACGAATCCGACCTGGATTCGTCCGTCTCGCAGCGATTCTACGACGAGGAGGGCCAGCGACTGCCCCCGGACGAACGACCGTTCGCTCGCGCGGCGGCGACCGGTTCGTCGGTCGCCGACCGCCTGCTGCGGGTCGAAGGGCCGGACGGCGAGCGGCGGTGGCTGTCCGTCGAGGCCGCGCCGGTCGCGTCGGACGGCGGCGACGAACGGGTCGTCACGACTTACGAGGACGTGACCGACCTCAAGGAGCGCGAGCGCGAACTCGAAAACGAACTCGACGAGATATTCGGGCGCGTGACCGACGCCTTCTACGCGCTCGACGACGAGTGGCGGTTCACCCACGCCAACGACCGCGCCGAGGAACTCATCGACTACTGGGGCGAGGGGCTGGTCGGCCGGAAGTTCTGGGACGTCTTCGAGTGGGCGACCGACTCGAAACTCGGCGAGGAGTACCGCGAGGCGATGCGAACGCAGGAACCGGCCTCCTTCGAACTCTACTACCCCGACCCGCTGGAAGCGTGGTACGAGATTCGGGCCTACCCCTCCGAGTCGGGCCTGTCGGTGTACTTCCGGGACGTGACCGAGCGAAAGCGCCGCGAGCGCGAGTTAGAGGAGTCAGAACGTCGGTATCGCTCTCTCGCGGAGTACTTCCCGAACGGCATCGTGACGCTGTTCGGTCCCGACTGCGAGTACACGCTGGCGGCGGGCCAAGCGTTCGACTACATCCCGGTCGAACCCGAGGATGTCGAAAACGAACACTTCCGCGAGGTGTGGGACGAGGCGACCGCCGACGCGCTCGAACCCGCGTTCGAGGCCGCGCTCGACGGCGAGAAGCGGTCGGTCGAGGTGTCCTATGCCGGACGCGAGTGGGTCGTCCACACGGTGCCCATCACCGACGAGGGCGGCGACGTGTTCGCCGGGATGACGATGGCTCAAGACGTGACCGAGCAGACGGAGCGCGAGCGCTACCTGCGGGAGACCAAGTCGCAACTGGAGGCCGCGACGGAGGCGGGCGCGGTCGGCACGTGGGAGTGGCGGATTCCCGAGGACGAGATGGTGGTGGGTACGTCGTTCGCCAGAACCTTCGGCGTGAAGCCCGAGGAGGCCATCGAGGGCGTCTCGCTCGACCGATTCATCGAGGCCATCCACGAGGACGACCGCGAGCGCGTCGAGCGCCAGATAGCCGAGGCGGTCGAGAGCGGCGAGGAGTACGAGGCCGAGTATCGCGTCTGGGACGACGACGACGAACTCCGCTGGGTGGTCGCCCGCGGCCACGTCGAGTGCGACGACGAGGGCAACCCCGTCACCTTCCCCGGCGCGCTGACCGACGTGACCGAGCGCAAGGAGCGCGAACAGCGCCTCGAACGCCAGAACGAGCGGCTCGAATCGTTCGCCAGCATGCTCGCCCACGAACTCCGCAACCCCGTCACCATCGGCCAGATATACGGCCGACAACTCCCGGACGACGAAGCGCCGGAGGCGGTCGAGTACGTCACCGAGGCGTTCGACCGCATCGAGGAGATGATAGACGTGATGCTCGTGCTGACCCGCGGCCGGGAAGCGGTCGGCGAGTGTAAGGACGTCGTGCTGGCCGATGTGGCCCGCGAGGCGTGGACCGAGGTCGAGTCCCCGGAGACGACGCTCACCGTCGAAGTTACGGCGGTAATCGAGGCCGACGAGACGTATCTCCGCCACCTGTTCCGGAACCTGTTCGAGAACGCGGTCCAGCACGGCGACGCGACCGAGGTCCGGGTCGGCGAGACGGAGACGGGTTTCTACGTCGCCGACGACGGAAGCGGGATTCCCGAGGACGAGCGCGCGGCCGTCTTCGAGGCCGGATTCACCACGGCAGCGGGCGAGGGCGGCACCGGTCTCGGACTCGCCTTCGTCCGGGAACTCGCCGAGGTCTACGGGTGGCGGTGTCGCGCGACCGAGAGCGAGTCGGGCGGCGCGCGCTTCGAGTTCGAGTACGCGGACGGCGGGCGGGAGTAGGCGCTCAACTCGGCATCCGGAGCGCGTAGAGGATGCAGCCGAGACCGACGAGCGTGCTCCCGTTCGAGACGAGGACGAACGCCGTCACCGCCGCGGAGTTGTTCCCGAACAGGAGCATCGGACCCAACAGCACGAACGGGAGGCCGACGGTCAGCGCGAACCCGACGGCGATGAACAGCATCGGTCGGCTGTCGTTGCGTCGGTACCCCCGAAAGGCCTGATACGCGATGAGGAGACCGACGAGCGCCGCGACGAGGTTCATCGCCTGCGAGACCGACCGGACCCAACCGGGTACGTCGGGCGGCGTGAGTTGGAGCGGGACCAGCGTCTCGACCAGTAGGTGAGCGACCGGCATCTCACATCCCCTCCACGAGGTCGGTGAACCGGTCGGCCACGTCCTCGCGGCGCTTCACCGAGAGCGTGAGCGACCCCTCCTCTAACTCGACGGTCACGCGCTCCAACCGCGGGGAGTACACCTTGTGGTGGTGGCCCGCGGTCGGGTCGAGTTTGGTCCGCTCCTCCACGAGGTCACAGGCCCGCAGGTCCTCCAGACGCCGGTAGACGGTCGGCTCCGATACGCCGCATCGTTCGCTCAGTGCGTTGGCTGACATGGGTTCGATACTCGTAGCTGTGAGGATGTCGCGGACGGTCTCGTCTTCGAGGAGCGCGGCGATGTCCTCGACCTCGCAGTCCTCACTCACTGGTATCGGGCTACTGATGGAATCGGCATAAAAGTGTATCGACGGCTTCAGCGCGTGAAGTCGCGGTCCCGGTACTAACGACCCGGCGGTCGTAGCCGAAATCGAGATGACGACTTCGCTCACCCGACTCGACGCTCGTCTGCCGGACCTGACCGCCCTCGCGCTCCTCGCGCTCTCGTTCGGTGTCGGAATCGCCTTCTTCGCCGAACTCCCCGCCGAGATGGTCGTGGGATGGCACGTGGACCTCGACGGCGGGACCCGACTCACGTACGCTCCGCGGTCGGTGGCCGCCTTCGCGTTCCCGGTCGCCGCGACCGGGGCGTACGCCGTCGCCGCGGCCGCCGCGTCGCGCTTCCCCGTCCGCGAGGAGTTAGGGGACTTCGCGTTCGTCTACGACGTTGCGGTCGTCGGCCTACTGGTCGGCTCGCTCGCACTGCAAACCGCCCTCGTCGCGGCGAACCTCTGAAGAAACCGGACGGAGAGCTACTTCACTCGTTCTGCTGGGCGTCTACGACCGCCACGCCCGCCAGATTCACGATGTCTTTGACCTCGTCGCCGCGCTGAATGACGTGGACCGGTTTGTCCATGCCGACCAGCATCGGGCCGATGGCGTCCGCGCCGCCCAGTCGCTGGAGGAGTTTGTAGCCGATGTTGCCCGCTTCGAGGTTCGGGAAGACCAGCAGGTTCGCGGGGTCGTCGAGTTCCGAGAACTCGTAGGTGCCGTTGAGGATGTCCTCCACGACCGCGGTGTCGGCCTGCATCTCGCCGTCTACCGGGAACTCGACCGTGGGGTCGGCGCGCAACTTCTCGGCGGCCTTCCGGGGCTTGCGGGTGCCCTCGTTGTCCACGCTTCCGAAGTTCGAGTACGACAGCATCGCGGCGCGCGGTTCGACGTTGAACCGGCGGGCGAGGTCGGCGGTGTGGCGGGTGATTTCGGCCAGCACGTCCTCGTCGGGGTCCTGATTCACCGTCGCGTCGGCGCAGAAGATGACGCGGTTCTTGAACGTGAGCATGTAGACGCCCGCGGCGTAGTCGGCGTCCTCGGCCGTCCCGATGACCTGCAGGGGCGGACGGAGCGCCGAGGGGTAGTGGTGGGTCAGCCCCGTCAGCATCGCGTCTGCGTCGCCCTGCTCGACCATCACGCTGGCGAAGTAGTTGCTGTCCTTCTCCACGAGGTCCTCGGCCTCGCTCTCGGTGATGCCCTTCCGGCGGCGGAGTTGGTAGAGGCGCTCGCCGTACGCCTCGTAGTCGCCGTTCGCGGGGTCGGCGATTTCGGGGTCGAAGTCGAGACCGAGCGACTCGGCGGTCGCCGCGATGGACTCGCGGTCGCCGACGAGGACCGGGTTGGCGATACCCTCCTCCTGCATCTGGTAGGCCGCCCGAATCATCTTCTCGTCGTCGCCCTCCGCCAGCGCGACGCGCTTGGGGTCGGACTTGGCCTTGTTGAGGACCACGCGCATCATCTCGCGGGACTTGCCGAGGCGGGCCTCCAGCGTCTCGACGTACTGCTCGGTGTCCAACTCGCTCCGGGCGACGCCCGACTCCATCGCGGCGTCGGCGACCGCGGGCGCGACCTCGAAGAGGACGCGGGGGTCGAGCGGTTTCGGGATGATGTACTCCGGCCCGAACTGGAGCGGTTGGTCGCCGTAGGCCTTGACCACGGCGTCGGGCACGTCCTGCTTAGCGAGGTCCGCGAGGGCTTCCGCCGCGGCGATTTTCATCTCCTCGTTGATTTCGGTCGCGCGAACGTCCAACGCGCCCCGGAAGATGAACGGGAATCCGAGGACGTTGTTGACCATGTTCGGGTAGTCAGAGCGCCCGGTCGCCATGATGACGGTGTCGTCGCGGGCCGCCTTGGCCTCCTCGTAGCCGATTTCCGGGTCGGGGTTCGCCATGGCGAAGATGACGGGGTCGTCGGCCATCGACCGGACCATCTCCTCACCGACGATGCCGGCGACCGAGAGACCGACCAGCACGTCCGCGCCCTCCATCGCGTCCGCGAGGTCGCCCTCCGGCACGTCGCGGGCGAACTCGGCCTTGTAGTCGTTGACGTCGCCGTGTTCGGCCCGGTTCTCGGTGATGATGCCCGAGGAGTCGCACATGATGATGTTCTCCTTCTTCGCGCCGAGCGAGACGTAGAACCGGGCGGTAGCGATGGCCGACGCCCCCGCCCCGGAGAAGACGATGTTCAGGTCCTCCAAGTCCTTCCCGTTGATTTCGGTCGCGTTGAGCAGCGCCGCGCCCGAGATGATGGCGGTACCGTGCTGGTCGTCGTGGAAGACGGGGATGTCCATCTCCTCGCGGAGGGTCTCCTCTATCTCGAAGCACTCGGGAGCCTTGATGTCCTCCAGATTGATGCCGCCGAAGGTCGGTTCCATCGCCTTCGTCGTCCGAATCACGTCCTCGGCGTCTTCCTGATCCAACTCGATGTCGAAGACGTCGATGTCGGCGAATCGCTTGAACAGGACGCCCTTCCCCTCCATGACGGGTTTGGAGGCCTGCGCGCCGATGTCGCCCAGTCCGAGGACCGCCGACCCGTTCGATACGACGCCCACGAGGTTGCCCTTCGCAGTGTACTTGTAGGCGTCGTCGGGGTCGTCGGCGATGGCGCGACAGGGCGCGGCCACGCCCGGCGAGTACGCCAGACTCAGGTCGCGCTGGGTGTTCGTCGGCTTGGTCGTCGAAATCTCGATCTTCCCCGGTGGCTCCTCCCGGTGGTAGTCGAGTGAGTCCTCGTCTAATCCCATAGTCGGGGGAACCGTCGCCGAGCGTAAAAAGCTACCCGAAGGCGTCGAACCGGGGTTCGACAGACGACGAAAAGCGGTGGGTCTACGGCGTCGCAACGTCGGTATCGCTTCCCGAGTCGGTAAACGGCAGGTCGATTTCAAGCCCGTCGTACGCCAGCAGTGGCTTCTTTGCCTTACCGGAGCCGCCGCCCTCGAATTCGACGACGCCGATGTCTTCGAGTTCGGAGAGATTTCGATGGACCTGCTTGTAATCCCGATTGACTAGGTCCGCTGCTCGACTGATGCTGTCGGGTTCGTGTTCGGCGATGGCTTCGAGTAGCTCCAAATTTTTCTGACTGAGGAGTCGGCTCAGGTCGGCATACGACTCGAAGTTCAACACCGGTTGTGCGTCGTCGAGAGAGACGCCCTCCTCGGCGGCCTCTATCCGCCGACGCGTTCGGTCACCCAATCGGTCGCGTTCGCCGACGGTAACTTTGAGTTTTGGCATGAGTTGTCACCTCCGTAGCGGTCTACACCGATTCCGGCCAACTCCATCGGTTGGCCGTCGCTTCCTCGGCTTCGGTCTCGAACCGGTCGTAGAGTTCGAGCATGCCGGGGAAGTCGATGTACTCGACCTTGCTCCGGGTGTGGCGCTCGTGACCTTTCGTCCGTTCGTGAGCGTTGTCGTACCGGAGGACGGTCTCACCACCGACTTTTCCGAGATGGAGACTGTAATCCCATCCGCACGGATACTTATCGTCGTCCGTCTTTCGAATCGTCACGTCCAGTACGTATCCGTCCTCGACAGACTGCCAGTCTTCGATTACGGTGTAGTCCGCCATCCATCGACCTATGTTATTACCTCCATAGGTATAAAATCGAGGGTCTACTTAGCCGTCGTCCTCGCTCAACTCTCGCCGTCTTCCTGCACCAGCACGTCCGGACGCTCGATTACGCCGTCGTAGTCGTAGGCGTCCACCGGCGTCGTCGGCCACTCGCCGGTGTCGGTCAGCACCTCGAAGCCGTCGTCCGTCACCAGCACGGTGTCCTCGCTCTTGGCACCCCGAACTGTCGGGTTGTAGGCGTAGGCCATCGGCGTCGTGATTTCGGCGTCGTCGCCGACCTCGGGCGCGGCGAACCACTCCCGGCCCGCGAACCCGGCCGCGCCGCCCTGATGGTGTTTCTGCCACTCGTCGTCGTAACCCAGATGCTCGTAGGCGGCCTGAACCGCCTGAAAGACGCTGGCGGGGTCGCCCGAGAGGTCGGCGACCGCCCGCGTCGCGCCGAGCGCGGTCACTTCCACGATGCGGGCGGCGTGGTGCTTCTCGCCGAGTTCGTTCAGGTCGGCGTCGTCCATCTCCGACTCGAAGGCGACACAGCGGGTCGCGCTGGCGTGGAGGCCGTCGCGCTGGGTCGTGACCGAGACGAGCGCGTACTCGCCCAGTCGGGCGTTCGTCGGCGTGTAGTGGCGGTACTTCTGGGCGCGCTCGCTTCCGCCGACCAGCGCGACGGGCACCTCGATGCCGCGGGCCGAGAGCGCGACCCGGAGCGCGGAGGCGACCTCCGACTCCACGTCGCCGGGTCGGAGTTCCCGACAGACCGACTCGACGGCTTGGGCGGTCTCCCGCCCGAGTTGCCGGTAGTTCTCGATGTCGTCCTCGGTTAGCGGTTGGCGGAGCGGCGAGGCCTCGACCGTCTCCATGCCGGGCACGTCGAAGTCGGCCGCGGCGGGCGCGTCGCCGTGGTCGGCGACCGCCTCGGCCAGCGACTGCTCGTACCACTGGAACTCGGTGACGGGCGCGTCCACTTCCTCGTCGCGGAAGCGGTTCGCTTCGATGTTACTCGTCACGACTTCGAGTCCGTCGCCGTCGTAGCCCACGGCGGCCACGCCGACGTCGCCCTCGCGGTCCACGACGTTGTTCGCACCGGTCAGCCACGCGAAGGAGTTCGGTCGCGCGAACCAGACGGCTTCGAGGTCGTTCTCCGCGAGGTAGGCGTCGAGACGCTCCTGCTTGGTCATGTGTGGGCGCTCGTGGTCGATGGCCTTCAAGCAGGTGGATTCGGTCAGTATTGGTCCCGGTTCGCTCTCGTTTCCTCTCCGGGTGATTTCGCACGGCTTCGGCGACCACGGGTTCGCGCATCTTCACTGACCACGGGTTCGCGAATCCTCACGAGCGACAGGATGCGCTGTGCGGATTCATCACCGCGAGAGTTCTCTCCCCGGCAACTCCGTCACCAGTTGAGCCACTTCTCACACTCCCCGACCGAACCGACTCCCGCCCCGAATCCGTCCGGAGCGCGAGTCGAACAGACCTAAGTACGACCGGCCGAAACCTCCGGTAAGGGGAGTTCCAACCGTGCAAGTCCACACACTCCGTTCGGGAGGTGTCCGCTGATGGTCCGGTTCCGCCACCTCGCGGGCGTCACGACCGGTCTCACGTTCGTCCTCATCCTGCTCGGCGTCTACACCGCCGCGATGGGCGCTGGACTGTCGTGTTCGGCCCAGTGGCCCTTCTGCGACGGCGGCCTGATTCCGCAGACGTGGCCGAGCTTCATCGAGTGGTTCCACCGCCTCGTCGCCATGATAACCGGGTTCTTCATCCTCGGCACCGCCGCCGGGTCGTGGAAGTACACAGACGAGAAGCGCATCCGGGGCGCGGCCACCCTCGCGCTCGCCGTCACGCCGATTCAGGTCGTGTTGGGCGGCGCGACGGTGTTCGTCTACACGCCGCTCGTGCAGGTCGCCCATCACACCGCCGCGCTGGTAATCTTCGGCGCGCTGTTGGCGACGACGCTGTGGTCCTACGAGGAGACGGGCGCGCCCGACTCCCGGACCGCCGACACTGCGGCCGGCTATCCGAGCGACGACTGAACAATTTAGCGTCTCTTCCCTCCGAATCTGGACGTTTCGCGCCACGATTATATAGTGTCGCGTAGACGTGACTTCGGGGGAAAAACAATGGACATCGACAGGCGGTCGTTTGTCAAGGGGAGTGCAGGAATCGTCGGCGGACTCGCGATGGGCGGGGTCTCCGGAGCGCAGAATCAGGGGCCCGTCCGAATCGGCTCGGACATCCCGTACAAGCCGTTCGAGTACCGGACCGCGCAGGGGAAGTTGACCGGGTTCGACCCGGCGATGGCGCAGGCCATCTTCGCCGAGGAGATGGGCCTCGAATACGAGTTCGTGGACACCGGGTTCGACACCATCATTCCGAGTCTCAACAACGGGAACTTCCGAATCATCATGTCCGCGATGACCATCAACGAGCAGCGCGACCAGAAGGTGGACTTCTCGGACCCGTACTTCGTGGCCTACCAGACCGTCGCCATCCTGCAGGGGAGCGACATCGACGAGCTATCCGACCTCCGTGGGAAGACGGTCGCGGTCCAGAAGGGGACGACCGGCGAGGCCGCCGCCGAGGAACTGAAAAAGCAGTTCGACGGCGAACTCACCATCGACAGCTACGACCAGATTCCGGGCGCGTTCAACGCCTTGCTCCGGAATCAGGCGGTCGCGGTCATCAACGACAACGCGGTCAACGCTCAGTACACCCAAGAGCAGGAGCGCATCGTCCTGCTGAAGGGTGAAGGCGTCGCCGCCGAGCAACAGGGCGAGAACGCGCCGGACTACCTCACGCTCACGGTTGAGGAGTACGGCATCGCCTTCCGGCAGGACGACGACGAGTTCCGCCAGCGGGTCAACGACGCGCTCAACCGTGTCATCGGGAGCGGACGCTACGAGGAGCTGTATCGGGAGTTCTTCCCCGGTAATCCGCCAGCGAGCATTCTGGCCCGCGCTCGGCCCCAACCGGGGACGACTGCGGCGAACGGCACGGCGACCGGAAACGCCACGGGGACCACCACGGACACGAACTCCAGCGGATAATCCGCAATGGCCGAGACCTACACCGAGGACCGCGGCGGCGAGGTAACGACCGACGAGGGGCTACTGACCGACGAGCGAGTCAAGTGGGCGGGGCTGTCGGTCGCGGTGGCGTTCACCGCAACCATCATCGCGTTCGTCGGGTACATCCTGCTGGAGTTCGTGGACTACGAACTCCTGATGGTCGTTTGGCCGCGGTTCGTGGGGGCGACGTGGCTCGTCATCCAAATCGTGCTCATCTCCAGCGTCCTCGCGCTGACGGCCGGGGTGTTCGTCGGTCTCGGGCGAGTGTCGAAGACCGCACTCACGAACTCGATAGCCACGGCGTACGTCGAGTTCTTCCGGGGGACGCCGTTGCTGTTCCAGCTGTTCATCATCTACCTCGGGATTCCGCAACTCTGGCCGCCCGCGTGGGGGCCGTTCCCGGCGACGAACTGGAGCTTCGCGGCCGCCATCATCGGGCTGACGCTGAACCACGCCGCCTACGTCGGCGAGGCTGTCAAGGGCGGCATCAACGCGGTGCCCGACGGTCAGATGGAGGCCGCCCGGTCGCTCGGGATGTCATACGTCGATTCGATGCGCGAGGTCATCCTGCCTCAAGCGTCCCGGAACGCGCTGGCGGCCATCGGCAACGACCTCGTGATTCTGGTGAAAGACACCTCGCTGTTGACCGTGCTGGCGGTCCCGGAGATTATCAGCGTGTTCAGAAACATCAACTCCAACCAGTTCGACGCGTGGACGCCCATCGTCCTCGTCTCTATCTCGTACCTCGTCATCACCCTCCCGCTCATGCGGACCATCCGGTACTTCGAGGCCCGCGCCGAGTGGGGATCGGGCGACGACGAGGACGAAGAACCGAGGGACTGGCTCGCGTGGGGTGAGCACTGATGAGCGACGCCGGTGAGACCACGGCCACGACCGACGACCTCGCCAGCGGGCAACCGATGGTCGAGTTCGAGGGCGTGGACAAGTTCTTCGGGAGCGCGCACGTCCTGAAGGACATCGACCTCGCGGTCGAGGAGCGGGAAGTGGTCGTCGTCGTCGGCCCGAGCGGGAGCGGGAAGTCCACGCTCCTGCGGTGCGTCAACCGCCTCGAAGAGATTCAGGACGGCGAGGTCCGCATCGGCGGTGAGTCCATCACCGCGCCGGGCGTGGACGTGAACCGCCTCCGCCAGAAGGTCGGCATGGTCTTCCAGCACTTCAACCTCTTCCCGCACAAGACGGCCCTGGAGAACGTCACGCTCGCGCCCGTGCGAGTTCGAGGTCTTTCGACGGCCGAGGCCCGACGGACGGGCGAGGACCTGCTGAAGGAGGTCGGTTTGGGCGATCAGATGGACTCGTATCCCGCGGAGCTATCGGGCGGCCAGCAACAGCGGGTCGCCATCGCTCGCGCGCTGGCGATGGACCCCGACGTGATGCTGTTCGACGAGGTAACCTCGGCGCTCGACCCGGAACTCGTCGGCGAGGTGCTGGGCGTCATGCGCGGCCTCGCCGAGGAGGGCATGACGATGCTGGTCGTTACCCACGAGATGGGGTTCGCCCGCGAGGTCGGCGACCGCGTGGTGCTGATGTCGGAGGGCCGTATCGTTGAGGAGGGACCTCCCGACGAGTTCTTCGACCGTCCGGGGACCGACCGGGCCAAGCAGTTCCTCGAGCGCGTGCTGTGAGCCGTGACCTCGGCAAGTCCGGGCGGCCGCCCGCCGCCGTCGGCTAAGGATTGTTCAGAAAACTATCCATTTTCCGCAATTTTTGAACAGTAGACCGGGTGAGAAAGGTTAAAAAGCGTAGTCTTCCTCCTGTGGGAGTATGGAACACAGAACTTCCGTCGATATGGACCGGCGTACCTACGTGAAGGTCGTCGGTGCGAGCAGCGTCGCAGGGCTGACCGGAACCGCGGGTTGTGTCGGTAGCATCTCCGGAAGCGGCGACGAGAGCACCACCACCGAAAAGGGCGGCAAACTGACCGCCGGGACCGCGCCCGGCTTTCCCCCGTTCGAGATGAAGAAGGGCGGCGAACTCGTCGGCTTCGACATCGACCTGCTGGAGGCGGTCGTCTCCGAGAGCGAGTACACGCTCTCGGGATGGGAGGAGTTCGAGTTCAAGGGACTCATGCCCGCGCTGGCTAGCGAGAAAATCGACGTCATCGCTGGCGCGATGACCATCAACGACGAGCGCGACAAGAAAATCGACTTCTCGAACCCCTACTACAGCGCCGACCAGTCGATACTCGTGCGCAAGGGCGGCGACTTCTCGCCGTCGAAACTCGGCGACTTCTCGGGCCACCCCGTCGGCGCGCAGAAGGGCACCACTGGCGAGGGCATCATCAAGGACGAACTCATCTCGAAGGGCAAACTCAAGGAGTCGAACTACAACTCCTACGGGAGCTACGTGCTGGCCGTCGAGGACCTCGTGAACGGCAACATCGACGCCATCGTCATCGACAAGCCGGTCGCCAAGACGTTCCAGAGCGAGCGGGACGTCTCCATCGCGTTCACCTACGAGACCGGCGAGCAGTACGGCTTCGGCGTGCGCCAGGGCGACAGCGAGGTCCAGAAGGCCCTCAACAGCGGTCTGAAGGCCGTCCGCGACAGCGGAAAGTACGCCGAGATTCGCAACAAGTGGTTCAGCGACTCGTAGAGCCGTGCTGACTCCCCTGCTCTCGAGCGACTGGACGTTCGTCGTCGAGAACGTGCCGTACCTGTTCGGCGGGATAGTGCTGACCGTCGCGCTGACGGCCGCCAGCATCCTGCTCGGCTTCGCCGCCGGATTCCCGGCGGGGACCGTCGAGGTGTACGGCGGTCGGTACGCCAGCGGCGCGGTCGAGACGGTCGGCGTCGTCCTCCGGGGGACGCCCATCGTCGTCATCCTGCTGTTCGCGTACTTCGGGACGCCCATCGAGAGCGCGTTCGCCGCGGCCGTCCTCGGTCTCGGCCTGCGAAGTGCGGCCTACCAGTCCCAGATATTCCGGGGTGCGATACAGAGCATCGACGAGGGACAGATGGAGGCCGCCCGCGCGGTCGGGATGTCCCGATTGCAAGCGATTCGCCACGTCGTCGTCCCGCAGGCGCTCCGTCGGTCGATTCCGGGGTTCCAGAACGAATTCACCATCGTCCTCAAGGACACGAGCGTCGCGTTCGCCATCGGTCTCTCGGAGCTGCTGACCCGGAGCAACGACCTGTTCGTCCAGAACACCAACGCCGTGCTGGAGGTCATCCTGTTCGCCAGCGCGGTGTACTTCGTGCTGACGTTCGCCACCAATCGGACGCTGGACTACGTCGGCAACGTCTTCGCAGTTCCCACAGGTGATTCCACATGAGTCTGCTACGCGTCGAGAACCTCTCGAAGAGCTACGGTGACGAACGCGTCCTCCGGGACGTGAGCTTCGAAATGGACCGGGGCGACGTCGAAGTCGTCGTCGGCCCGAGCGGGAGCGGGAAGTCCACGCTCCTGCGGTGTGTCAACCGCCTCACGGAGTACGACTCCGGCGACATCTACCTCGACGGGGACAGTACGACGGGACCGGACGCGGACGTGAACCAGCTTCGGCGGGACGTCGGCATGGTGTTCCAGGACTTCAACCTGTTCGCGCACCTGACCGCCCGCAAGAACATCACCTTGGGTCTCCGGCGGGTCAAGGGACTCTCGAAGGAGGAAGCCAGAAGCGCGGCCGACGAACACCTCGAAATGGTCGGTCTCGCGGCGCAGGCCGACTCCTACCCGGCGGAACTCTCGGGCGGCCAGAAACAGCGGGTCGGCATCGCCCGGGCACTGGCGATGGAACCCAAACTGATGCTGTTCGACGAACCGACCAGCGCGCTCGACCCCGAACTCATCGGCGAGGTGGTCGGCGTGATGGAGAAACTGGTCGAGCGCGGGATGACGATGCTGGTCGTCACCCACGAGATGGGGTTCGCCCGGTCGGCGGCCAGCACCGTCACCTTCCTCGAAGACGGCAACATCGTCGAGCGTGGCCCGCCCGAACAGTTGTTCGAGAGCCCCGAACAGGCGCGGACCGGGGAGTTCCTCGGTCGCCTCGACAAGGTCCACGCCGACCATGAGTGACGTGACTCGGCGTGCGACGGCGGTCCCGCGCTGGCGGTCGTACGGACTCCGCCAGTGGCTCGGCGTCGCGGCCGCGGCGCTGTTCTGGGGGTGGCTCGTCTTCCGGTGGGTCAACGACTGGCTGCTCGGCGGGGCCGTCGTTCCGCCCGGCCAACCGCTAATTCCGGCCGCGGCGTTCGCCGGCGTCGCCGAGTCGCTGTCGGCGGCGGCCGACGCGCTCGGTCTCCTCGGGTGGCCCCTCGCGCAGGTCGCGGGACTGTTCTCGTTCCTCGCGACCGGCGCGCCGGCGCTCCCCGCGCTGGCGCAGGGCGCGTGGTTGACCGTCGTGCTGACGGTCACCAGCATCGCGCTGGGGTTCGTCCTCGCCGTCCCGCTCGCGGTCACGCGGGTGTACGGCGAGAAGACGGCGTGGCTCTCGCTGGCCTACACCGAACTCATCCGCGGGACGCCGCTGCTGGCCCAGTTGTTCGTGCTCTACTACGGCATGGGGCTGTCGGCGTGGATACGTGAACTGCCGCTGGTCGGCGTCGGCTTCGTCCCGAACCAGGCCGTCTGGGTCGCCATCATCGGCTTCACCATCAACGGGTCGGCCTACCAGTCGGAGTACATCCGAGCGGCCATCGAGAGCGTCGATTCTGGACAGTTGACCGCGGCCCGCGCGGTCGGGATGTCGAAGCTCGCCGGGATTCGCCACGTCGTCCTGCCGCAGGGGCTTCGCTACGCGATACCTGGCTGGTCGAACGAACTGGTCTATCTCATCAAGTACTCGTCGCTGGCGGCGTTCATCACCGTCCCCGAACTGTTCGAGCGCGCCGACGCCGTCGCGTCCGAGACGTTCGAGTTCACCACGATGTACGCGTTCGCCGCGCTCCTCTATCTCGGACTCGTCCTCTCGGCGTCGAAACTGATGTCGGTCGTCGAACGCCGGTTCGCCATCCCCGGCATCGGCACGGTCGAGGGTCGAGACCAGTAGCCGACCGACTCCGACGAGCCGGTCCGAGACCGTCCGCTCCGAACAGTTCCGGCGGGTACCGTAGTTCGCGTCGTTCGGTGACACCTCGTATTTCCTGAGATTCAGGCCGCAGAGAGTTTCTTTCAGTCGCAACCCATATGTGGCACCGACTGCCACCGATTGGGTATGGCTCTCGAAAGTATCGACGCTGGCGTCTGGTCGCTCGTCCCCGCCATCCTCGCCATCACGCTGGCGTGGACGACCCGAGACGCGCTCATCGGCCTGTTCGTCGGCGTAGCGAGCGCCGGACCGATTTACGGCGCGCTGAAACCGGGCGCGGCCGCGGTCGGCGTGCCGCCGGACATGGTGGGTCAAGTACTCGTCTCGCAGATACAAACCCCGTGGTTGACGGTCGGCCCGGTCACGACAGGAAACCTCCTCGGCGCGCTGTTCGGCCTGAAATTGATTCCGACGCTCGTCGCCACCGCACCCCTGTTCAGTTCCGCGTGGTACGTCGAGAACGTCCTTCTCGCCATCTTCGCCATCGGCGGGATGATAGGCTTGATGATTCGGGCGGGCGCGATTCAGGGCGTCCTCGAAGCGCTCGCCGACTGGGCCGACTCCCCGGCGGACGCCGAGAAGGCGGCCTACATCGCGGGAATCGCGGTCCACATCGACGACTACTTCAACTGCTTGGTGGTCGGGTCGATGATGCGCCCACTGACGGACAAGTACAACGTCTCGCGGGCGAAGTTGGCCTACTACGTGGACTCGGCGGGGAGTCCGGCCGCGCGCCTCGCGTTCTACTCGACGTGGGGCGCGGCGCTCATCGGCTTCATCGGCGCGGGACTCGAATCCGCCGCGAGTCAGGGCGTGCTTCCCCAAGCGATGAGCGGGTTCGTGAAGGCCGGGAGCGACGGGCCGACCGCGGTCACGGCCGAGATATGGCCGCTGTTCTTCAACAGCCTCTTCTTCGGGTTCTACTCGTGGGTCGCGCTCATCATCGCCGCGCTGGTCGCGTGGCAGGTCTTCCCGAACATCTTCGGGATGAAGCGAGAGGAGGAGCGCGCTCGCGCCGGGAACGGCGTCGTCGGCGAGGACCACGACCCGATGATCTCCGAGGAGATGGACCGCTACGAGATGGCCGAGACCGCGACGACCGACTGGCGGAACTTCGCGGTCCCGGTCGCGGTGATGATAGCGGTCGGTCTCGGCGCGATGTTCTGGCGCGGGAGTCCCGTGGTCCACGTGCCCGGCGAACCCGAGAACCTGCTGTTCGCGCTCGGGGGCTATCAGTTCATGCTCCCGCCCGCGGGCGAGTGGGCGTTCAACATCGGCGGCGTCAAGTTGGGACTCGCGGCGACGGCGGCGCTGGTCGTCGCGGCGGTTCTGTACCGCCTGCGCGGGGATATCCCGAGCAACGACGACGCGACCGACGCGATGGTCCACGGGTTCAAGGGTATCTTCCTCGCGGCGCTCATCCTGATGTTGGCCTCCTCGATTCAGAACAGCGTCACCGTGCTAGGCATCTCGAACTTCGTCACCGACTGGTTCCGGGGCGTCCCGGCCGCGGTGATTCCCCTGCTCGTGTTCCTCGCCACCGCAGGCATCAGTTTCGCCGACGGGAGTTCGTGGTCCACCTACGGCATCATGTTCCCCATCGCCATCCCGGTGGCGTTCACGACGGGCGCGAATCTGCCGCTCGTGCTGGGCGCGGTGTTCAGTGGCGGCATCTTCGGCGACCACTCCTCGCCCATCTCGGACACGACGGTGCTGGCGTCCTCGACGTCGGGGAGCGACCACCTCGTCCACGTCCGGACCCAGATTCCCTACGCGGTCGTCACGGCGGCCATCGCGGGGACGCTCTTCCTGTTGCTCGGGTTCGTCCTGCCGCAGGGCTTCGAGATATTCCCGTACTGACCGCCTTCTCTCCGGTCGTTTCGGCGTAGGGCCGGCCTGACGCGGGGATGGTGCCGTCTACGGACCCGCAGGGCGGATTTACGTGCGAGTTGTTCACAAGGAAATATATCCGCACCCGAACAGATTCCGTATAACAAAGCCTCCCAAAGACGACGGGAGAGGCATGGGAGACCCCCATCCCACCACCGAGTCTGCGGTGGTCGTCCCCGCCATCGACACGGCGAGTAGCACGGCCGCCGTCCGGTCGCTCGGTCGGCACGGTATCCACACTATCGCGGTTTCGGAACGCGAGACGCCCCCGGCGAGCAGCTCGAAGTATTGCGACGAGTTCGTCACAGTTCCCGACCCGACGCGCGACTTGCAGGCCTACGAAGCGGCGCTCTTCGACCTCGCGCGCCGCGAGCGCGTCGATGCTATCCTGCCGTTCCGAGAGTCGGACGTGTACGCCCTCTCGCGGAACCGCCAGGCGTTCGCCGACCACGTCGGCACGCCGTGGCCCGCCCTCGACCGTCTCCGGCAGGCCCAAGACCGCGTGGAACTGTTCGACGCCGCGGCGGCCGCGGGCGTCGGGGCACCGGAGACGGCGTTGCTCGACGACTGGGACGACTGGGACCGCGACGTCATCGTCAAGCCCCGGTACACGGTCCACGCCACCGAGTACTCCGACCGCTTCGCCCGAAGTCACACCCAGTGGAGTTCGACCCGGTACGTCTCGCCCGACGAGACCCCCGACCGGGACGCGCTGGTCGCCGAGACGGGCCACGTCCCGATAGTCCAGGAGTACGTCCCGGACTCTGACGAGTACGGCTTCTTCGCACTCTACGACGAGGGCGAGGCGCTCGCCACCTTCCAGCACCGCGAGCGTCGCGGGTGGCAGTACTCCGGCGGGCCGAGCGCCTACCGCGAGTCGGTCGAAATCCCGGAATTGGAGGCCTCTGGCCGGCGACTGCTGGACGAACTCGACTGGCACGGGGTTGCGATGGTCGAGTTCCTGCGCGACCCCGAGACCGGGGAGTTCGAACTCATGGAGGTCAACCCCCGGTTCTGGTCGTCACTCCCGTTCACGGTGCAGGCGGGCGTCGATTTCCCGAAACTCTACTGGCGGCGGGCGACCGGTAGGTCCGTCGAGCGCGCGCCCGACTACGACGCGGGCGTCGCCGGCCACCTCCTCTGGGGCGAACTCCTCCACCTGAAGAGCATCGTCGCCGACGACGTCGCGCTGGTCGAACGCCCGTCGCTCGCCGAGACGGCGCTCGCCGTCGCCGGGTCTGTCGTCCGGGACCGCCGGTTCGACTACCTCAGCGCCGACGACTTCGGGCCGTTCGTCCGCGACGTTCGGAACACGCTCGGTCTCCTCGCGCCCGGCGCGAGCGACGCGGCGGACGACCCGGACCTGCCCGAGCGGGCGACCCGTCCGCCGGAACCGGAACCGGTCGAGTCGCTGTCAGGGCGCGTCGGACGGGCGGCGAACCGGCCCGACGCGGCGCGGTCCGGCGGAGCGACGGCGGAGCGACTCCGATCTGCGCGAGACCACGCTGTGGAATCGGTAGACGATTCCATCCCTATCTCAGAGCAAGCGAAATCGTCGTCTGACTGATCGACGGTCGGTCGGCGGTTCAGTCGAACCACCGACCGACGCGGCTGTCTTCGCCGTCGAATCCGCGTTCACACCGTCCGGTTACCCGACCGACCGTCGGCGAGGGTTCGCCTGTCGGTCCCGTTGCCCAGCGTCTCGTTGACCACGTCGCGCGCAACCGGGTCCTCGAACTGGTAGAGCGCGCGAGCCTGCGCACCGAGGTCCCAGATGCGCGTCGCGTTGATGGCGTGGTCCCAGCGCGCCGATTCGGGGAGTCGCTCGGCGGCCCGCGCGGTCCGGTTGGCCCGGCGCTCGACGGTTCTGGCGCGGACGACGAACTCGGTCAACGCGGCGCGGTACTCGCCTTTAGAGAGTTCGTCGCGCTCCCACGACTCGGTGAGGTTCTCCCGAACGCCTTCGAGGGTGTCGAGGTACGCCGAAAGCGACTCGGTCTCGTTGGCGATGACCGCGGCGCGCTGGTCGGGCGTCGTCGCGTTCGCCAACTGCCCCGACAGCGACCGGTTGAGGAGTTCGCCCTGCACGGACGCGCCCTGCGCGCCGACCGCGCCGGTCAGTTGCTGGCCCGGCGAGACGCTGGTCGTCTCGTCGGGTCGGTCGGTTCCGTCGCTCTCCGTCTCGTCGCTCTCGTTAGTAGTCTCTTGGCCCGGCCACCCCGGTTGTCCGGCGTCGGCGACGGGCTGTACCGATGGAGTTCCGTCGGCGACCGGCGACGACTGGTCGGCGGCCGCGCCGCCGGTTACTACTGCCAGTCCGACCGCGGCGAGGAGGACGACGAACGTCGGCTTCATAGATACACCGGACGGGTCCCACGGGCAATAAGCCGCCGTTACTGAATCCGGATTTAGCCGAATTAACGGGGTTCAGGACTCCTGTTGCTCGGTCGGCAGTGCGAGTACGTTCTCCCTACCGAGCCGGAAGCTCTCTATCTTGCCTTGTTCGCGCAGGCTCCCGACGACTTGGCTCGTCTTGGCCTCGGTCCAGCCGAGTTCGTCCACGACCGCGCGCTGTTTGATGCGCCCGCCGCGGCGTTCGAGCAGTCGCAGGACGCGCTCCTCGTTACTCAGCAGGTCCTCCGGCGGGTCCTCGCTCTCCGGTACCGGTTCGCGTTGCTCGCGGTCCCGGTAGAGCCACCAGCCGCCGGCCGCGAGGAGTGCGACGAGCGCGAGTCCGCCGACGCCGGTGGCGACCAGCGTCCACGGGACGTTCGGGCCGATCCCGCCGGGCGCGGTCAGCACGATGCGGGGCTCGTTGCCCGCGAACTCGATGGGACCGTTCCAGATAACCGCGTTCTCGCGCTTCTCGTAGCCCGAGTCGGGGCGCGGTTGGACGGTCGTCGCGTCGTACTCCTCGGGCCACTTGACCAACAGCCGCGTCTTCTCGTTGAGGATGAGTCCCGACAGCGAGTCGCCGATGCGGACCTCGCCGTTCGAGACCGCGGCGAACCCGTGCCACTTGAAGGAGTAGACGACCAGCCCGTAGCGCTGGGGGAACTCCCGAATCTCGGCCCGGACCGAGTAGTTCGTCCCCGACATCTCCCGGCCGGTGGTCTGTTCGGCGCTCCGGATGGTGCTGTTCATCCGGCCGACGAACTGCCGGCTGTACTTCGTCGAGTTGGCTTCCACGTCGTTCTTGTAGCTCCTGAACGCCGCGGCCGTCTGGGAGTCGTCGAGTCTCGTCCGGTAGACGACCTCCCACTTGGCGGTGCCGTTCCCGTACACCGTCACGTCGAGGACCACCGTGTCCGGCGTGACGCGCTGGCTCTGGGACTGCACGCTTCCGTCGGCGAGTGCGGCCGGAGCGACGTCGAAGTCGGCTGTCGCTGTTCCGGAGCCGCCGATAGCGGACGCCCCACCGGCGGCTGTGCCGACCGCGGCCACCAGACAGAGGGCCGCGGCGAGCAACGCTACGGACTGTCGCGCCCCCATTCGTCACGTACGTCCGACGCGCAAGGAAAAAGGGATTGCGTCGTTTTGGGGCGTCTGCCCCGACTCGGGGCGGTTCCACGACTCCTTTCTCTGCGGTAGGCGGCCGTTACTCCCGTTAGGTCGGAGTTGGTACGCTTAATTCGGATTAACTCGAGGACAAGCCGTCCTCAGAACCACCAATCGGCTTTCAGCGTTTCGGGGGTTGAAGCACCTGTCCGTCCTTGCCAAAATCGGCGAGATACGATGTCGAAGACCGAAACGCACACCGTCGACGCGATAGAGTACGAGAGCGAGACACCCCTGCGGATGCAGGCCGACTGGTCGGGCACCGAGACGCTCGACTCGGCGGTCACGTGCGCCATCTCGCGGGCGACCGGCGTCTCGGTGACCGAGCTCGCGCCGCTGTACGAGTACATGGACCCCGACGCGCTCCACGAGTTCGTCGCGTCGATGCGCGACCGGGAGACCCAGACCTCCATCACCTTCCAGTACGAGGGCCACGACGTGACGGTCCGCGCGGACGGTGAAATCTTGGTGTGGCCTGCGCGGTGACGAGTCGGCGTTGCCGACCCCGAGTCCCGGACGAGTTCGGTCGGTCGGAGCCGACCGCCCTCAGAAGTCGGTCAGGCCGGCTTGGTTGTCGTCGGCGTCGCCCGAATCCCCGCTGGCTTCGCCCTCCGAGTCGTCGGTCTCCCCCGCCGACTCCGAATTGGTTCCGTCCGACGCCGCCGACGAGTCGGCGGCGTCGGACTGGGACCCGTGACTCCCCTCGAACGCGCCCCCGGAGTGTTCCACGGCCGCCTCCTCCCGCAACTCTTCGGCCGACTCCACGATATTTTGCACCTTGTTGGTGTCCTCGCCCGACCCGGTGACGAACGAGACGTGTTCGGCGTCGAGGTCGTACTTCGCGGTCATGGCTATCGTCAGCTCCCGGTTCTTGCAGTGGTGGGTCATCGCCGCGAGGAAGGGCAGAATCTCGCGGCGCGCGGTGGACATGCTCACGCCGTCGGTCTCGGCTATCTTCCGGGCCACGTAGTCGCGCTTGTTGCGGTTCCCGCGGGAACTCCCCAGCTTCCGCCAGTAGCTCGGCGGGCCGTAGCGCGTCCACCCGCCCTTGTCGCCCTGCCGGGCCGCCGCGACCCCGCCTGCGATGTTGTCGCCCGCGTAGCGCCAGTAGGAGTAGTCCTGCGACGCTTGGACGCGGCCGAGCCACTTGTCGGCGTTCGAGAGGAAGTCGTAGGCGGTGGCCAGTTCCGCTCCCTCGTAGTCTTTCGGCACGTTGTCCTCGACCCAGTTCAGCATGTCGTCGGGCGTCTCGTCCACGTCGTAGGACTCCCGAATCGCGCTCCGGGCGTCTTCCTCCTTGAACAACGCGTCGAGGAAGTCGAAGATGCCGCTCGACCGGTCGCGATCGCCCGTGACCTCCACGTCCTCGGCGGTGAGTCGCTCCTCGGTCTCGGCGATGGCTTGCAGGTCGTTGACCGCCGAGCGCAGGTCGCCGTCGTTCTTGTCGGCGATGGCTCGGAGTGCGTCTTTCTCGTACTCGATGCCCTCCTGCTTGCAGATGTGGCGGAGTGCGGGCACGATGGAGCGGGCCTGCACGTCCCGGAACTCGATCTCCTCGCAGGCGTTCCGGAGCGTGTTCGACATGTCGTAGAACTCGTTGGCGATAAGGACCATCGGTTGTCCGGCCTCCTTGACGACCTCGGTGATGGCCTTCGAGCCGCCCCTATCGACGTTCCCGTGGAGGTTGTCGGCCTCGTCCATGATGACGAGTCGGCGGCCGTCGCCGCCCCCGGTCAGCGTGCCGGACTTGGCGGCCTCGCCCGCGACCTTCTCGACCACCGAGGAGGTGCGCTGGTCGCTGGCGTTCAACTCGATGGTCGGCCACTCCATGTCGTTGGCCAGCGCGTGGGCCGCCGAGGTCTTGCCCACGCCGGGGCTCCCGTGGAGGATGGCGGCGTCCTTGTGGTCGTCCCACGTCTGGGCCCACTCCTTCAGCGCGTCGCGGGCCTTGTTGTTCCCGCGGAGTTCGGAGAGAGAAGAGGGCCGATATTTCTCGGTCCAGTCGGTCATTGAGCGTTGGTAGGGGTGAGTGGCGTTTAGTGGTTGCGGAGAGCGAGTCGGCGGCGAGAGACCGCTCGATTAACTTTCGGAGCGCTAACAACTCCCACTCTCGGACAACGCTTTTCACGCCATCCTCCGACGAATCTGCCATGCTTCCGGAGCGCATCGAGACCGACCGGTTGGAACTGACGGCGTTGACGCCCGAGAACGTGGACGTGCTGGCCTACTACGACATCTGCTCCGGGAACGCTGGCGACGACATCGACGCCGTGACCGAACACCTGCCGTGGGAGCCACACGACACGCCGAAGGAGACCAAGGAGTTCCTCGACCGACTCGCCGACCAGCGTGCGGCGGGCGAGAACGCCGAGTTTCTGGTTCGGCCGAAGGGCGGCGACGAGGGCCCGGACGACGACCGCATCGCCGGCACGGTCGGTCTCGCCCCTCACTGGGACCGCCGGACCGGCGAACTCGGCATCTGGCTCCGCGAACCGTTCTGGGGCCGGGGCTACTACGACGAGGCGTTCGCGGAACTGGCTCGGGTCGCGTTCGAGCGCCTCGACCTCGACGCGGTGGAAATCGTCCACCGCCACGGCAACGCCAACTCCCGACGCGCGACCGAGAAGTTCGTGGAGCGGTTCGGCGGTCGCCACGAGGGTCGCCTGCGCAACTACTGGACCGGGCCGGGCGGCCCTGCCGACGCCCATCGGTACACCGTCGCGCGCGACGAATACGGCGCGAACGCGGAGGCCGACCGATGAGCGAGCGCGACCTCTTCCCCGAAACCATCGAGACCGACCGGCTCCTGCTGGAGCGACTCTGTCACGAGAACGTCGAGACGCTCGCGTTCTACGACTGCTTCGCGGCGGGCGTCGCCGACGAGGAGGTCTTCGAGTACGTCCCCGAGGACCCGTGGCAGACGCCGAAGGAGGCCCACGACCGCATCATCGACGCCGAGGAGCGGTGGCGAGAAGGTCGCGGTGCCGAGTACGTCGTCCGACCGAAGGACGGCGAACCGCGCGCCGGGGAAATCGCAGGGACGACCAGCCTCTTCTGTAAATGGGAGCGCCGGACCGGACAGTTGGGCCTGATTCTCCGCAAGCCCTTCTGGGGCCGGGGCTACTCCGGCGAGCGCGCCGCCGCCCTGATGGAAGTGGCGTTCGACCGCCTCGACCTCGAACTCGCGACCGCGGGCTACAACGAGGGCAACGAGAAGTCCCGGCGAGCCATCGAGAAGTACGTCGAGCGATTCGGCGGTCAGTACGACGGCGTCCTCCGAAACTGGGTGCCGATGGGCGACGAGATTGACGACCTACACCGCTACACCGTCTCGCGCGAGCAGTGGGTCGAAGCGACGAAGGGGGACTGACGAGAACCCCGAGCTATGCCCGAGCGTTTCGACGTCCACGACCACCGCCACGCGCTGAAACTGCACAAGGACACCGGTCAGACCCAACTCTGGGAGAACAAGAAGGGACTCGACTGCCCGGCCTGCGACGAGCCGTTCGCGGACCTCCTGATTTCCGAGAAGCGTCACAACAGCTTCGGCCCGCCCGACGGTCGGTTCTGCGTCGTCCGCGAGGAGGGTCGAATTCTGGTGTTCACGCACTGACGCCGATTTCGCGCGCTACGCTTCGAGTCGGTCGAACGGCGTCCCCGCGACGACGTCGCCGCCCTTGACGACCGTCTCGGGCTCGCGGAGCGTCGAGAGGTCCTCGAAGGGGTCGTCGTCCAGCACGAGGAAGTCGGCGAACGAGTCGGCTTCGAGCGTGCCCGCGTCGTCCAGTCCGACGACCTCGGCCGCGCGGCCGGTCATCGCCACGAGCGCGTCGTGGGGGTCCATCCCGTACTCGGCCATGAACGAGATTTCGGTGGCGTTCGCGCCGTGGTAGTTGAACGGCGTGCCCGCGTCGGTGCCGCCGACGATTTCGACGCCGGCCTCGACCGCCGCGGAGAACGACTCGATGTGGCGCTCGTAGACGTCGTTGGTCTTCTGGAGCGACTCGTCGGTGGCGTGGTCGGCGTTGCGCACGATGCGGTACGGGGCCGAGAGCGTCGGCACCAGCACCACGTCCTCGGCGACGAACAGGTCGATGGTCGCCTCGTCGAGGAACGTGCCGTGTTCGATGGTGTCCACGCCCGCGCGGATGGCCGCCTGCGCGCCCGCCGCGCCGTGGGCGTGGGCCGCGACGTGGACGCCGCGGCGGTGGGCCTCGTCCACCAAGGCGTCCATCTCCTCCTGCGTGAAGGCGGGCACGTTCGGGTCAGTGCCGGGCGTCGTGACCCCGCCGGTCGCCATGAATTTGATGAACTCCGCGCCCCGCTTGACCTGCTCGCGGACCGCCCTCCGGCACTCCGTCGGGCCGTCTACCTCCCGGCCGAGATGGTGGCCGTGGCCCCCGGTGATGGTGATAGACCGGCAGTTGGCGACCATCCGCGGGCCGGGCATGTCGCCGCGGTCGATGCGCTCGGCCAGCACCACGTCGAGGTCTCGGGCACCCATCGCTCGGACGCCCGTGACCCCGGCTTCGAGCGTCTCGCGAGCGTTAACCGCCTCGGTCAGCATCAGTTCGGCGTCGCTCATCGACACCACGTCGGCGACGCTGGCCTCGCCGGAGAGCGAGAAGTGGACGTGCGCGTCCACGATGCCCGGAACTATCGTCCTCCCGCCGAGGTCGTAGGTCGGTTCGTTCTCTCTGGGGTCGGCGTCGCCGACCGCTTCGACGCGTCCCGATTCGGGGTCGAACCGGAGTGCGGCGTCGTCTCGGACGTCGCCGGTGCCGTCCACGACTCGGGCGTCACGCAGAATCATGTGGTGAACGTTCCCAGTCGCCGCTCTTGAATCCCGCGAATGTACCCGGCGAAACCGGGCGCGAGGGGCCGGAGATGTTGCACCGCTGTCGTCCGGCCACAAGACACTCCCGGCATCGGTCGGAGGCCCCGACCATGACGACTCAACGAGACGCGTCTCTCACGACCGGCGGGATGGTTCGGCGCGCGACGCTGGCCCGCGGTGCGGTCGCGGGCGTCGGCGCGTGGCTGCTCGGCTATCTGGTCGCCTACGTCTGGAAGTCGGCGGCCATCTCGGAGGCGCTCCGGGGAGTCGGCTTCGTCTCGCAACTGCTCGGCGGCGAGGCGATTCCCGCGTGGAAGGGCGTCTCGTGGCTCTTCCTGAACGCCCACTTCGTCGCCACGCGCTTCCCGACGATTACCGGCGGGACTCGGACCGCGAACGTCGTCACTCGCGAGGGCGGTTCGACCCTCCTGCTCGCGCTCCCGGTCCTCGTCCTGCTCGGAGCGGGCGTCGTCGCCGGGTACGGGCGACCCGGCGGCGCAGTCGAGCGCGCGAAAGCGGGCGGGACGGTCGCGCTGGGCTACCTGCCGCTCTCGGCCGGGGTCGCGCTGGTCGCCACGCACGCCATCGGCGACACCGGAACCGCCGTCTCGCCGGACCCCGTGACCGCGGTTCTGCTGGCGGGGCTGGCGTATCCGCTGGTTCTGGGTGCCGTCGGTGGCGCGCTGAGTAGCGCGGCACGGTAGCGCAGGGACTCGGCGAACGCTCACCGTAGCCTGCCGACTGCTCGACTCCGATTCCGGGGTCGTTCGGCGACCGTACGCCGCGCAAATCGCGGTCGTTCCGCGAGCGAATCCGACCGCCACGACCGGGGGAACCGCTTTTACCGCGACCCGTCGTACGCCTCCCACCAGATGCCACTCATCCACTTCGAGGAGGCCGACGGCCCCGAGCGCACCCAGATCGGCGAGGGACTGGTCAAGTTCGCGCGAGCGGCCGACCGCCTCGAAACCGGCCGCTCGGAGGGCAAGTACTTCCTGAACCACGAGGAGGGCTGTGACGCGGGCGGCGAGCGAATCGAGACCGGCGACGAGTTCTTCTTCGACACCGAGGCCGGCGAGATCCTCTGTGCAGACCACGGCCGCGAGAGGCGGGAAGAGCGCGACGCGGTCGGCGAGGAGTAGCCCGACTACGCCTCCTCGCCCAGCACGTCCTCGACCTGCCACTCGGGCAGGACCAGCATCTGCTCGTCGTCGGCCAACTCGTCGCTGGTCACGAATTCGAGTCGGTCGCCGCCCGAGACGGCGGTCCCGCCGCCCGCCACCTGGTCCCAGTGGTCGGACACCGCGTCGGGGACCGGGAGCTGTCTACTGTCGTCGTCGATGACGGTGCTGGTCAGGAATCGGACGCCGGGGTCGTCCTGGATAGGGTCGTAGAGCTGTGAGGCGACCACCGCGTCGTCGGCCTCGCGGACGCCCCAGTAGACCTCGCCGCCCTGCTTCACCAGTTCGATGTTGACGGCCTTCTGTGGCACTGGCAATTCGCGGGTGTTCGCGCTGACTGATGCACCGCCGAGTCGGTCGTACGAGTCGGTCGCCATATCAGAGACCTCGGCGCGCACTCGGTTAGCTCGTACGGCCGTGGGCCGCGTGACGGTTCCGACCGCGGGGCGGGTTGGGTGCCGGCTCACGACCGCGCAGCTCTGCGCGGTCGCTCGGCCGACCTCGGAAGGCGTATCGACCGACAGACAGATTGTCCCGGCGGCCGATGGACGACACATGACGACCACCTCGGACGCGAGTTCGACCGCTTCCGACGCGAGTTCGACGGACTCGGACGACGGGCGAAAGCGAGGCGCCACGGTCCTCTCCGGTCCCGACGAGTCGGGCGAGACCGGAGCGACGGAGAACGGGGCGATAGCGGACGGGGAGACAGCGAGCGAGGAGACCGGAGATGGGGCGTCCGGAGAGTCGACCGACGAGTCGGGCGACTCGTCGTCGCTGTTCGACAAACTCGACACCGTCGGGACGGTCGTCTGGACCGGTTTCCTCGTCGCTATCGTGGTCTACGCGCTGATTCCCGTCGTCGGCCTCGCAGCGGGGTACGCCCCCTTCGACCCGCCGGCGACGACGCCGTACTTCGCGCTCGTCGGGTTCGCGTTCCTCGGTGCGGCCGCGCTCGTCGGCGGCGCGATACTCGACGTGTGACCGGACGCGTCCGAGGTAGGTTTTTGGTATGTGTTTAGCCCGAACTGATTTCGTCACTGTCTCGTAGGAGGCGTTCACTGGGGGCCGTATGCACTGGCAGCAGAGATCTGGTGCGGTTCTGAGGGATGGGCTCCGTGGCGGAGCCCATCCCGGTGGCTCTGCTGTCCTCGCCGGGAGGTGGGCTCTGTGACCGGTGACGATCTCACCAAAGACGAGCTGCTCTCTCGGTTTCTCCAGCTTGAGCAACGAGTCGAAGAGCTCGAGCAGGAGAACAAGCGGAAGGATGAGAAAATCGACCAACTGCAAGAGCAACTTGACCAGAAGGACGAGCGGATAGAGGAGCTCGAAACACGCCTTCGCAAGTACGAGAATCCACACACGCCGCCGAGCAAGCGACGGTCGGCGACCGACGAGTCGCCGACCGCGCAAGACGACGAGGACGATGATGTCCGAACTGACGGCGGAACGCCAGGCCGGAACGAAGGACACGACCCAGAGTGGCGGACAGTAGCTGACCCAGACGAGGTCGTCGAGGTCACCTGTGAGTGCTGTCCCGAGTGTGGCGAACACTTCGACGAGTCGGCGGGCGTCAGCCCCCGACTCGTCGAGGAGATTCCTGATCCACAGCCGCCCGAAATCACCCAGTACAACCGCCACCACTACGGGTGTGACTCCTGTGGAACACAGACCGTTGCCTCTCACCCCGACTGCCCCGGTGAGGGGCAGTTCGGGGTGAACGTCATCGCCCAAGCCGCGCTGTCCCGGTACGATCATCGACTCCCCTACCGGAAAATCGCTGATCGTTTCGACCAACTGCACGGATTGGAACTCTCGGGCGCGTCTGCGTGGCACGCGACCGAGCGCGCTGCGCGCGCCGGTCGCTGTGAGTACGAGCAGATTCGCAGACAGATTCAGGAGGCTGAGATCGTCCACGTTGATGAAACCGGCATCAAGCGTGACGGTGACCAAGCGTGGATCTGGACGTTTCGGACAGACGAGCACACGCTGTATGCCGTCAGAGAGAGTCGTGGGAGTGATGTTCCCGCGGAAGTCCTCGGCGAGGACTTCGCGGGAACGATCGTCTGTGATGGCTGGACGGCGTATCCAGCGTTCAGCAGTACCCTCCAACGGTGCTGGGCACACATTCTCCGCGAAGCTGAAGATGCAGCTGAGGATTACGAGGACGCAAAGCCGATTTACCGGACGCTCAGGCAGATGTACGTCGGTCTCCAGGCCTGGCTGGAGACCGACCCGAGTACGCGTGAGCGCGCACAGATGCACCGATCGAGCCAGAACGGGCTCAGATCGCTCGCTGAGCGATCAGTAGCCGACGAACCAGTGGCAACACTGCTCGGAAAGATCGAAGGCGGGATCGATCACTGGCTCACCTTCGTCGGTGAGCCAGCGGTCTCACCGACGAACAACGCTGCCGAGAACGCGCTTCGTGAGCCAGTCGTTCTTCGGAAAATCATCGGCACGCTCCGCAACGACCGCGGGATGTTCGTTCATGAGACGTTGCTGTCCCTGCTGGCGACGTGGCGCCAGCAGGGACGGAATCCCTACGAGGAACTCAAGCGAGTCGTCAAAAGCAACGAGATGGTTTCCCGAACTCACGCCGTACCTGCCGTTGAGCCTTCGGGGTAAACACGTACGGTTTTTGGAATCGCGGCCACTCTGTCGTTCATGAGCAAGACGCCCTTCCGCGAGCGGATGTATCCCTGCGCGCGGTGCAACCGGGACGTGCGCGTCGAGTCGCTGTTGCACCACTTCGCCGCGATGCACGACGAGCGACTCGTCACCGCCAACCGCGACGGGACCGACGCCTGCGCGCTCTGCGGGATGGAACTGCCGGGCGACGACGAGAACAACGCGTGGAAACTCCGCGTGCGCCACTTCCGGGAGCATCACGGCAAGCGACTGCTCGATACGGACGCGCTTCGGTGAGCCTCCGAGAGAACGTCCAGTCGTCGAGTCGTCCGGAGACGCCGACGACCGAGACGTTCGGCGTAGCGGGGTCGAAGACGAGTGTCGGCCGAAGCCGTCGGCTACTGGGCGTCGAGAATGGCCTCGGCACTCATAGGGCTCGTCACGACTGGTTGCCGAGACCAGTTCGGAGCCGTCGCCTCGTCATCGGCCACTCCATCCTATCCGCTCCGGCGAAAAGACCCTTACTCCTCGCCGACAGACTTCGACACGAACGCCCCGCCCCCGACACCGCAGAAACGATGCACACGACAGGCCGGTACCGATGACCGCTCCCGCCGTCAGCTTCGTCGTCCCCGCGAAAGACGAGGCGGCGACCCTCCCGGCGACGCTGGCGAGCGTCCGCGACCAGCGCACCGACCGCGACTACGAGGTCATCGTCGTGGACGGCGACAGCGACGACGCCACTCCCGCGGTCGCTCGGCGGTACGACGCCACGGTGGTCAGTCAGGACGAAGCGGCCGACGGCGGCCCGGATTCAGCCGCCCGAGAGCGCGTCGGTCCGGACATCGGCGACGCGCGCCACCGCGGGGCGCGCCGGGCCGCGGGCGACTGGCTGGCGTTCGTGGACGCCGACACCGCCGTCCGCCCGGACTACCTCGACTCGATGCTGGCGTTCGCCAGCGAGTCGGACCTCGCGGCGGCCTCCTCGCGGTGTCGCGTCACCGGTCCCGCGCGAGCGAAGGCGATGGAGGCGGTCATCAACCACGTCTTCCCGCGTCTCGACCGGCCGGTTCTGCCGGGGTTCAACTGCTTCGTCCGCCGCGATGCGTACTTCGCGGCGGGCGGGTTCCCGAACGTGCCCAACGAGGACACCGCGTTCAGCCGCGAGTTGGGCCGCGAGCGCGCGACGGGGTATCATCCGGACGTGCTGGTCGAGACCTCCGGGCGGCGGATTCGGGAGTCGGGACTGACGGGCACGCTGTATCACTACTTGCGACTCGACTGGCACCGAATTCGGAGCGAGTACTGACGCCGGACCGACGCGCCGACGGCTCAGTCCGACTCCGGCTCCGAACACCGCACCGACGCGCTACAGCACGACGACCGGTACTGCTCGTGGTTCCGGACCAGTTTACACTCGCGGTACCGGCGTCCCACCACGGCCCCGCAGTCCGCACAGGTCAGGACGTACTTCGGGTCCGCGAACGGCGGGCACCGCACCGTCGCGTCCACCGTGGCGGCGCGCTCGCGGAACGCCTCGCCGTGGTCGGTCGTGCCGTAGCGCTGGAACTGCTCGACGTGGACGAGTTCGTGGCGGAGCGTCGAAGTCCACTCGCCCACGTCGAACGACTCGAACGCGCGCCACGTCAGCGACAGCGTGCAGGTCCGGAGGGTCTCAGGGTCGGTCCCCGCGCGCTCGGCCGCGGCGTGCCAGTCCACCGGGTCGCCGACTTCCACCTCGGGAATCTTCGGGCGCTTGACCGCGGCGGCGCGGCGCTTCGCGCGGGTCGAGACTTCCCAGTCGAGGCGCGAAAACTCCACGTCGAGGTCGTACTCGCGGGTCGCCTCCCGGCAGTAGGCGCGCGACCCCAGAATCAGCTCCTCGTGGGTTCCGGCGTGGGCCAGCGCCCGGACCGTCGGCGACTTGTCGGGGTCGGCGTCGGGCGCGAGCTGGCGGGTGTCGGGCATGGCGGTCGTTGGTGGTCCGTCGAACCCCTCCCTCATGAGGGTTTCCCGAACGACTAACTCCGAACGGAGCCTCCGTTCGAACATGGCGACAGAACCTGAGGAGGTCCGCGTCTGGCTCGTCGAGCGCACCTATTCGGACGACGAGCAGAACCTCGTCATCCTCGTCTACGCGACGCCCGAGGGCGACCGCTACTTCCGGAAGGAGCGCGCGCTGACGAGTTTCTCCGACGAGCGCGACACGACGGCGGCGCTCTCCGTGCCCGCGGACAACCTCGGCACCGTGGACGACCCCGACGAGCGCGAACAGTACGCCGCCGAAGCCGAGCGGATGGCCGACCTCCACGACCCCGACGACGCGATTTGAGTGACTCCTCGGCGGGATTCGACTGCGCTCCGGAGCAGTCTCTCGAACCGGATTATTCTGCCGTAGTATACTTTGGTCGCGCACATGAAGAGGGGGCAATGGACGACGGTGACGACGGAGAGCGCGAACGGGAGACCGACCGGCGTTCGTTGCTGACCGACGTACTGGACACGTCGGACGTCGGGACGTTCATCCTCGACGGCAACTTCGAGGTGGTCTGGGTGAACGAGGCCGTCGAGGAGTACTTCGGTCTCGACCGCGACGCCGTCCTCGGCGCCGACAAGCGCGAACTCGTCATCGAGCAGATTCAGGACCGCTTTATCGACTCCGACCAGTTCGCCGAACGGGTGCTGGCGACTTACGACGACAACACGTACGTCGAGAACTTCGAGTGTCACGTCCGCGACACCGAGACCACCGACGAGCGATGGCTCGAACACTGGAGCCAACCCATCGAGACCGGGCCGTACGCGGGCGGTCGCATCGAACACTACACGGACATCACCGACCAGAAGTACCGCGAGCAGGAACTCGACCGCCGCCGGCACGAACTGGAGAACCAGACCGAGCGACTACAGAACTTCGCCAGCGTCCTCAGTCACGACCTCCGCACGCCGCTGTACACGGTGCAGACCTACGTGGGCGTACTCCGAGAGAACGGCAACGCCGAGCAGGCGGTCATCGACGAAATCGAGCAGGCCGTAGACCGGGCGGACGCCATCATCGACGACGTGCTGGCGCTCGCCCGCGAGGGCACGTCGGTCATAGACCTGACCTCGGTCGATATCGCCGCGGTAGCGACGGACGCGTGGGAGAGCGTCGAAACCGGCGACGCCGCGCTCGACGTCGAAGACGAGTGCATCGTGACCGCCGACGCCGGTCAGCTGTCGCGGCTGTTCGAGAACCTGTTCCGGAACAGCGTCGAACACGGCGGCGATGGCGTCCGCATTCGGGTGGGACGACTCGGCGACGCAGGCTTCTACGTCGCGGACGACGGGGCGGGCATCCCCGCCGACCGGCGCGACAGCGTGTTGGAGTGGGGGTACTCCTCGACCGGAGACGGAACCGGATTCGGACTCGCCATCGTGCGCCAAATCGCGGAGGCTCACGGCTGGGAGACCGCAGTCACCGAGAGCGAGGACGGCGGCGCGCGCGTCGAATTCCGGAACGTGGACGTCGTCTCGGCGGACGCGGCCGAGTGAACTGACACTCCTGCTGATGAGAGACGCGAGGACCTACTCGCCGATTCGCTCGCGGGCCGCCGCGACCACGAGCGGGAGCGTGATGGTCGCGTCGGCGTAGACCGATGCGTTCCGCGCGGCCTTCTCCAACTTCCCCCACGACCGGGCCTCGTCCAGCGTCGCGCCCGAGAGACCGCCGGTCTGTGGCGGGTCCATCGTCAACTGGACCGCGTAGTCGTAGGCCTCGGGCGAGACGAGCATCGTCTGGAGGACGTAGTTCTTCGGGACGCCGCCGCCGACCACCATCGCGCCCGACTTCTCGGCGTCGAAGGCTTGGTCGGTGATGGTCGTCATGTCCGCCAGCGCGTCGAGCGTGAAGTCGGCGGTCTGGGAGTACATCCACGCTTGCAGGCCCAGCACGGAGTCCTGAATCGCCGGGCAGTAGATGGGCACGTCGTTCTCGTAGGCCGCGGCCGCGACGCCCGCGCCCTCATCGACGCTCTCGCGCTCGTTGACCTCGCTGTTGGCCCGGCCGAGCGCGGCCGTCAGTTCTTGGATGCTGACCACGCCGTCGTCGTCCTCGCCGTCGCCCTCGACGGCGGGGAACACCTCCGAGCGCAGGTGGTTCTCGAACAGCGCGAAGTGTTCCTGCGGGAGGTAGACGTTGTAAATCCTATCGACCTCCTCGTCGCGCAACTGCTCGTCGTGGTCCCGCTCCGTCTTGCCCTCGGCGTGAACCTGCCCGTGGTGGTGCTTGCCGCCGATGGCCTCGATGGCGTCGTGGGTCAGGTTCGCGCCGGTCGTGACCAGCGCGTCGATGTGACCGTCCCGAATCAACTCCGCGACGATTTTCCGCATCCCGGTCGGGACCATCGCGCCCGCCAGTCCGAAGAAGTTGGTCACGTCCTCGTCGCCCAGCATCTCGGCGTAGATGTCGACCGCCTCGTGGAGGTCGGCCGCGCCGATGCCCGCGTCGCCGTACGAGTCGGCCAGTTCGCCCACGGTCATCCCCGCCCGGACCTCGGCGTGGCCGATGGGGTCGTGGTGGAACTCCTCACGGTCGGGTTCGTGATGCTCGTGGTCGTCGTGACCGTCGTGCGAGTCGTCGCTCATAATAGACGCTCCTCGCGGAGTGGATTGAATGTCGTGGTTTCCACGGGCCGGTCGGCGAGCGGTACCGACCGCGCTCACGCGGGTATCTCGGTTGCGGCGGGCGAATTCGACCGCGCGGTCGAATTCGCCGGGACGGACCGGTCCGGGGATGCGCTCGCGTTTGCCGTCGGCGGTACGCTCGCGTTTGTCGGGTCGGTCGTGTTCGCCGGACCGCTCACGTTTGCCGGACCGCTCGCGTTTGCCGGACCGCTCGCGTTCGGCGCGTTCGAGACGTTCCCCGCGCTCGCGTTCGGCGGCGCGGTCACGAGTCGCTCGTCGGCGTGGGCCGCGAGCCACTGGCGGTACGTCTCGGGGTCCACGACGTACACCGCCGCGCGCATCCGGGCGTGGCCGTCGCCGCAGAACTCCGTGCAGTAACCCCGATACCGGCCGTTCTCCAAGGCGCGGGTCAGGAGCGTCGTGTCGTGGCCCGGAAACACGTCCTGCTTGAGTCCGAGTTTCGGGACGAAAAGCGAGTGAATCACCCTGTCCGCCCGGAGCTGTAACCGGGCGTCCTCGCCGCGGGGCAGGACCAGCAGGTTCTGGGTCGTGACGTTCGCGTCGGTGTAGGTGAACTGCCAGCCCCACCGGTAGGCCAGCACGTCGATCTCCACGTCGGCCTCCACGTCCGGCGGCGGCGCGGCCTCCGCCTCGGGCGTCGGCGAGATGTACGGACTCGCCAGCACGTTGTACGCCGACCACCCGACGAACACGAGGACGATGGCGGTCGCCACGGTCCACGTGACTTCGAGCGTCGGGTTCTCGGCGGTCGGCTCGGGGTCGTCGTTGCCCCGGAACCGAATCACGGCGTAGACGAGGATGACCTCGACGAACAGCGTGAGCGGGAGCGCGACGTAGAGCAACTGCAGGTTCAGCCTGTCGATGAGGTTCCGGTTGACCGATTGGGCGGCCGCCGGTGCGACGCCGCCGAGTCCGAGCGCGAACAGCGCCGCGGCCGCGAGGACGCTCCACCGAATCGCGGCGCGTCCGCTCGGCCGAGTCGCGCGCTGTCCTCGCCGCCGGCTCACTGCGTGTCCCCCCGAGTCCCCATGCACGTGCCCGACGACGGACGAACTGAAGTAAGTGCCGCCCACGGTACTGACGAACCGCCGCCCGCGGCACCGACGAACCGCCGCCCCCTGGACTGCCGAACTACCGGTTCACGGCTATCCCCGGTGGTCCGGCCTCCACTTTTATTCCGATTCGGGCCGACTCCTGCATCCATGCGTGGGGGACGAACGGGGACGCCGACAGCGACGGGGAAACGATGAACGGCCCGACGGTCGAGTTCGCGGCGCTCTGTCTGGTCGTACTGAGCGTCGGCGCGCTCGCTCGCCACGCGAAGCGACGGGCGCGCGCCGACGGCGGAGAGTACCCCGGCCGGGAGGGGTGGTTCGACGCCGAGGCGCTGACCGACGGTGTCGTCCGGTGGACGACGACGACGAACCACCGCGACGTGGGCCTGCTGTACATCGCGTTCGGCACGTTCGCGGCGCTCTGGGGCGGTATCGACGGGATGATGATTCGGACCGAACTGCTGACGCCGCCGGCCGACATCTGGACCGAGAGCACCTACAACGCCCTCTTCACGACTCACGGGCTGACGATGCTGTTCTTCTTCGTGACGCCCGTCTTCTTCGGCATCGGGAACTACTTCATCCCGCTACTGGTGGACGCCGAGGACATGGCGTTCCCGCGGGTCAACGCCATCGGTTTCTGGTTGCTCCCGCCCGCGCTCCTGCTCGCGCGGGCCGGCCTGCTCTCGCAGGTCTCGGGGCAGTTCCTCGGTTTGCTCGCGCCCGACGCGCTCGCGGAGGTGGTCCGCTTCTTCGAGAGCATCGAAGCGCCCGGCGTCGGGTGGACGATGTACACGCCGCTGTCGATAACGGTGGACAACCCCCAGATGGACTTACTCCTGCTCGGACTCCACCTCAGCGGCATCGGCACCGTGCTGGGCGCTATCAACTTCGTCGTGACCATCGTCTACGAGCGCGGCCCGTCGATCGAGTGGGAGACCCTCGACATTTTCTCGTGGACGATGCTCACGACGAGCGGCCTCGTCATCTTCGCGTTCCCGCTGCTCGGGAGCGCGCTGGTGATGCTCCTGCTGGACCGCAACTTCGGCACGACGTTCTTCACCGTCGAGGGCGGCGGTCCCCTGCTGTGGCAACACCTCTTCTGGTACTTCGGCCACCCGGAGGTGTACATCATCTTCCTGCCCGCGACGGGGCTGATGAGCTTCATCCTCCCGAAGTTCGCCCGGCGCGCGCTCTTCGGGTTCAAGTACATCGTCTACTCGACGCTGGCCATCGGCGTCCTCTCGTTCGGCGTCTGGGCACACCACATGTTCGCCACGGGAATCGACCCGCGGATTCGCGCGAGTTTCATGTTCGTCTCCATCGCCATCGCGGTGCCCTCCGCTATCAAGGTGTTCAACTGGCTGACGACCATCTGGGACGGGACCGTCAGACTCACCGCGCCGATGGTCCTCTGCGTGAGTTCCATCGGGATGTTCGTCGTCGGCGGCGTGACGGGCGTCTTTCTGGCGGCCATCCCGGTGGACCTGCTCTACCACGGGACCTACTACGTCGTCGGCCACTTCCACTTCATCGTGATGGGCATCATCCCGCTGATGATGTTCGCCGCGAGCTACTTCTGGTACCCCATCATCACCGGCCGACTCTACGACCGGGAACTCGCGCTGTTCCAGTCGGTCCTGCTCGTGTTCGGCGCGGTCGTCGCGTTCGGGTCGCTCGTCGTGCTGGGGTTCATGGAACTCCCGCGCAGACACGCGGTCTATCCCGAGATGTTCGCGCCGGTCCAGCAGGTCGCCACCGTCGGCGCGTTCCTCGTCGGTATCAGCGTCCTGCTGTGGCTCTACAACATGATTTGGTCGGCGTGGAACGGGACGCCGGTGCGCTCGGCCGACGTGTGGAACCTGAAGGAGACCGAGCAGTTCACCCGCGAGTGGGAGTGGTTCGAGGAGGAACTCGAACGCAAGTACGCCATCGAACCGACCGAACCCGAGACGACCCGGTCCGCGGCCGCGACCGAACCCGGCGAGGGCAGTCCGCAGGTGCTGACCGACGTCACGTCCGTCACCGGCGCGGTTCGGGACAACGCCGCCGTCGCGGCGCTCGGCGGACTGGTCGGCACGCTCCTGCTGTCGGGCGTCCTCTTTCCCGCGACCATCATCGGCGTCTTCGATTTGGCGTCGTTCGCCGACCTCTCGGAACTGGTCGGTCTCCCGCGGAGCATCGCGCTGGGCTACGGCCTGTTCCTCGCCGGCGGGATGACGACGTGGGCGCTGTTGTTCGTCGCCTTGGCGTCCTACCTGCCGGGGAGAGTCCTCGTCGTCCGGGGGCTCTCGTACGCGACCATCGTCGCGGCCGGGTTCCTGGTCGCGTTCTACTCGGGGCAGTCCGGACTCGAACTGGTCGGCTTCGTGGTCTTCACGCTCGTCGCCCACTGGCTCTACGGCTTCGGTCTGGCGGCGACGATTCAGGCCGTCTCCCTGCGGGGCGTCGAACGATGAGCGGGAGCCGCCGCTCGGGAGGTGCGGTCGTAGTGACCGCGCCCCGCGACTCCGGGAGTGGGCCGCCGTGAGCGGGACGTCCGGCCCGCCCCGGACCGACCGGACCACGCGGGGTGCCCTGCTAACCTACGGCGCGCCCTTGCTCGGCGCGCTCCTCGTCGCGGCCGGCATCGCGGGGAGCGTCCTCGGCGGCTACGCCATCGTCCAAGACGAGTTCGGACTCTGCGGCGACCCGACCATCGGCGTCTCCGACCCGCCCACCGCGACGGGCGCGGAGTCGGCGGGGGAGTCCGCGGCGGGAGCGGAAGGTGGGCAAGCGGACACCGCCGGCCCGGTGCTGGCGAGATTCGACCTCGACGACCTCTCGCCCGCGGAACGCCGCGCCATCGAGCGCGCGCTCGCGGAACCGGGCGGACAGGCGGACGTGCGCGGCGCGTTCCCCAACCGCGAGGCTTTCGAGCAGGGCGCGGTCGTCCGCGTCGAGGGACGCCGCTACTACGTCACCGTCGTCTCGTCGGTCGAGTGTCTCGGCGTGGACCCGCTCGTCCTTCCGCTCGGTCTGGTCGCCATCCTGCTCGGCATCGGCGGCGTCCTCACGCCGCCCGCGTACCGGCGACTCCTCGAACGCGGCGACGCCGGACGGTTCGGCCGGTAGCCCCTCGGCGTTCCCGACGCGCCGACTCAGAGCGATATCTCCGCGCCGACGTACAGCACGGCGACCAGGAAGAGCCACACGGCGTCCACGAAGTGCCAGTAGAGCGAGACCGTCGAGACCGAGGTGTCGCGCTCGGCGTCGTACTGGCCCCGGAGCGCACGCCAGAGGACGATGCCGACGAGGACGACCCCGAGCGCGACGTGCAGGCCGTGGAGTCCCGTCAGGCCGAAGAACGCCGAGGCGAACACGCCGCTGGTCAGGGTGAACTCCTCCTCGCCCACGAACGTCGCGTACTCGGCGATTTGACCGGCGAGGAACACCACCCCGAGCGCGAACGTCGCGCCGAGCAGTGCGAGGAACCGGCGGCGGTGCCCCTCGTCGAGCGCTTCGTGGGCGAAGTGGAGCGTGACACTCGACGCGACCAGCAGGGCGGTGTTGACCAGCACGAGCGACCCGACCAGTTCGGGGAGTTCGCCCGGTGGCCACGTCCAAATACGGACGTAGAAGTAGTAGACGAACCCCGCGCCGAACGTCGCCACGTCGGTCACGAGGAAGATGACCATCGTCGCGCGGTACGCCCGTCGCTTCCGGTCGCTGGCCGCCCGCGCCCAGTAGTCGCTGAGGTACGCCTGTCGGAGCCAGCCGACCAGTCCGCCGGTCAGCACGGCGAACCCGACGACGGCGATGCCGACCCCGACCGGACTCGGGAAGATGCCGGCGCGGTTCCCGACGAGCGCGAGCGCGGCCCCGGTGTAGAGTATCGCCGCGCCCGCGGCCCCGACGATGGGCCAGCGACTCCGATGCTCGTGTTCGTGGTCGTGCGCGTCCCCCTCGGCGACCCCGGCGTCGGTCTCCCCCATCCGACGGGAAGACGACGGCGAGCGAAAAACGAGTTGTGGTCGGTCGGGGTCGGTCCGCCGTCGCACGCTCGTCAGCCCACGATGGTCGCGCGCTCGTCAGTCAGCCGTCGTCGCGGGACCGTCGCCGGCGTCGGCGAGCGCCGCTCCGGTCCGGAGTTGGTCGAGCGCGTCCGCCCCGTTGACCGCCATGAACACGAACCCGACCTTACTGATGAGGTCGAGGTAGGTGACGACCATCACCTCGGTCCCGACGTGCAACAGGCCGAGTCCCAGCGGGCCGAGAATCCAGACCACGGGGTAGATGGTCCAGAGGACGACCGTGAGGTTCCGGAGCTTCGTGAACACCGCGCTCACGCGGTCGCCGTGGAGGGTCGCCTGCCGGGGAAGGACCCGCAGGAGCAGGTACAGCAGGCCGACGTAGGCGACACAGCCGACCAGATACGCGACGTAGCTGTACGGTGCCGAGAGCAGGCCCGCGACGACGCCCGACCCGATCACCAGCACGTCCACGCCGACCAGCGCGAGGTAGGTCTTCCGCTCGGGGCGACAGAGCATCCCGAGATACAGTACCAGCAGGGGCGTCGTCACCAGCCAGTCGAGGTACCGGGGCAGGAACAGCGCGGCGTCGCCGACCGCCACCTTCCCGATGCCGAGCGCCATGGCGAGGTACGCCGCGGCCGCGAATCCGGTCACGCCCGCCAGCACCGCGTAGTAGGTGGTGTGTCGGCGGTCGGTGGCGAGTCGCCACAGCGGGAAGGCGGTGCCGACCGCCATGCCGAGCGCGCCGAGCCAGAACCACATCGACGTGAGGGCCATCAGTCGTTCACCTCCGCGGACCGGAACTCGGTGTCGTCCAGCGGCCCGGCCCCGCGCGTCACTCTGAAATCGTCCAACAACTGCGAGAGTTCCGACGCCCGCTCGGCGAGGTCGTCGGCGTCGCTCCGGACCTCCGCCAGCGTCTCGGTCTGGGCCTCGGCGGCCTCGGAGACCGACTCGGCCTGACTCGTCGTCTCCTCGCTGATGGAGGCCACGTCGTCCACCATCTGGACGACCGCCGACGACGACTGTGCCTGGTCGTCGGTCGCGGCCTGAATCTCCTGAATCTGTGCGTCGGTCTCCTCCGCGTACTCCGCGATCTCTTCGAGCGCGTCGATGGCACCCTCGACCGTCTCGACGCCGGTGCTGATGCGGTCGCTGGTCTCGGCCATGCCCTCGACGGACTGGGCGGTCTTCTCTTGGACCCGCTCGATGCGGCCCTCGATTTCGGCGGCCGACTCCTTGGTCTCCTCCGCGAGGTTCTTCACCTCGTCGGCGACCACGGCGAACCCGTCGCCCTCGGCGTCGGTCCGCGCGGCCTCGATGGAGGCGTTCAGCGCGAGCATGTTGGTCTGCTCGGCGATTTCGGTGATGACCTCCACGATGTCGCCGATGGCCTCCATCTCGGCGTCGAGTTCCTCGATTTCCTCGGCGGTCCGCTCGGTCTGGGCCTCGACCGTGTCCATCTCCGCGAGGGCCTCCTCGGCGGCTTCCCTGCCGAGTTCGCCCGCGGCCGCGGCCTGCTGAGAGGTCGCGGCCACGTCGTCCACGGTGGCGGCGACCTGTTGGGCGCTGGCCGAGAGGGTGTTCATCTCGCTGGCGACCTCGCCGAGTTGGTCGGTCTGGCGCGCCGCGCCCTCCGATATTTCGGAGACCGATTGGCTGACCTCCTCGCCGGTCGTCATCACCTCCTCGGCGCTCCCCTCCACGTCCACGACCGCGTTAGAGACGTGCGAGGCGAAGCGCTTGACGTTCGCCACCGTGCGCTCGATGTCGTCCAGCATGTCGTTGAGCGACTCGCCGATGGCGACCATCGCCTCGCTCCGACTCTCGGTCTCGACCCGGACCGAGAGGTCGCCGTCCGCCGCGCCGTTCATCACGTCCTCGTAGTGGCTCGCCTTCGATTCGAGGTGCGACGAGAGGGCTTCGGCCTCCCCGCGGCGACTCTCGGCCTCGCGCCGGGCGGCCTCCGCGTTTTCTTTGGCCTCTTCCGCACTCTTTCGGGCCTCCTCGGCCTCGCGTATCTGCTCGCGCAGCGAGTCGCGCATCCGGGCGAACGAGTCGTACAGCGTCCCGAACTCGTCGCGGCGGGTGGTCTCCAAGTCCACCTGGAGGTCGCCGCCCGCCATCGCGTCGGCCTTCCGGGAGAGTTGCCGGAGCGAGACGACGGTGTTCGAGCCGACGGTCACGCCGACGAGCGCGAGGCTCACGACCGCCACGAGGATGAGTCCGAGGATGTTCGAGGTCACGGCGTCGCTGAGCGCGTAGGCCTCGCTGGCCGGCGCGTGGACGACGACCACCCAGTCGGTCGATTGCATCGGCGCGTACGCCATGAGCATCCCGCCGTCCATCTGCATGAAGCCCGACTTCCCGGCGAGACCTCGATTGACGGCGGGGCTGTCAGCGCCGCGGTGGTGGGTCGTCAGGAGTTTGCTCGCGTCGGGGTGCGCGAGATAGCTCCCCGAGGAGTTGAGGACGACCGTGTAGCCGCCTTCGACCCCGCCGGTCAGCGAGCGCGTGCGCTTCTCGATGTTGACCATGTAGATGACGCGCTTGTCGGGCGCGTCGGGGACCGGCGCGACGACCGCCACGACCGGGAAGTCCACGGCCGGGACCGTGAACGGTTCCGAGACGTGGACGTCCTTCTCGTCGAAGTCCGGCGGGTCGGCGGCGAACGGCGCGCCCTGCGCGGCCGGACTGACCCCGACCAATTTCTCGCTCGAACTGGTCACGATGGTCTTCTCGGCGGCGTCGTAGTAGTGGACCGCGACGACGCCGTCGGGAACGTTCCCGTCGGCGACCAGTCCGTTCAGGCGGTCCCGGATACGGTCGCGGTCACCGCTCCGGAACACCGGATGCTGAGCGGTCACCTGCGTCTGAGTCTTCACGCTCGACAGCCACGCGTCCAAGCTCTCGGCCCGCGAGTTCGACAGGGTCTTCAGCTCCTCTTGGGCGTCGTCTTGGACCTGTTCGGCGGTCTGTGCTTGCACTAGCGCGCCGACTGCGACCGTGATAGCGACGACCGACACCAGCGCGATAGCGAGTTTGAGCGCATAACTTCGTCGTATCCGCTCCAGAAATGGCGTTCGTTGTCCCATTTTGGATTTTCTCGAAAACGGATAAGTATTCGAGAAAAATAAGCGTAGGTGGTCGTATCAGCGATGATAATCGGCGTCTCGGATATGCCACTCTACTTTCGTCAGAGAACTGTAATGCCAACTACCGCGGGGGCCCGCGTGGCGCGGGTCGGGCGCCAGCGGCGGTTCAATTAGCCGCACCCGGTGGGTCGGCTGTCGGGGCCGGTTGGCCGCGGCCCGTCTCCGCCGAGAACCGTCGCGTGACCGTTGCTCCGGCAACCGTCGAGGGTTGTTGAAACCCGGCGGACACGTAATTCAAGTTGAACTGGGGGGTTTTAGTATTATCTATTTCCGAGAACGTCGGCCCGGCGCGAGATTCGACCGTCAACGATACCTGTGTGCGGAGACAACGTTTCGCATGGAAACCGACATCGGCCCCGCGAAACAGGTGACGATACTCGTCGTCCTCGGTATCTTCGCCCTGTTAGCGCTGCTGTTCGTCGGTCTCGTCCAACTCCTCGGTCTCGCCGGGGTCGCGGTCTTTCTGGCTCTCGTCGGTCTCCTCACTCTCGTCGCGGTGGTCGTGGGACTGACCCTCGAGGTCACGTTCGAAGGCGTCGCGTACGCCGTGGGGGTCACGCTGAGCGCGGTCGGTCGCCTCGGCGACCGGTTCGGTCGGCGGAAGGGACGCTAACCGTCGTCGGCCGGCCGGAACGTGAGTCGGTAGAGGTCCTCGCCCGAACACGCGCCGGCACCCGACTCGCACCGCTCGGTCCCGACCACGCGGTAGGTCCGGGGTGGAATCTCGCCGTTTCGGAGGTTCATCCAAATCGTCGGTTCCGTGCCGGGCAGGTCGGCGTACGCCTTTTCGCTCCCGCCGACGCAGGACGGAGCGAGACCGTTCAACCGGACGACGGCGCAGTCGTCGCCGTCGCACCGCGACTCGACGGTGAACGTGGACCCCTCCGAGTGGCCGGTCCCGCAGGTGACGCCCGTGTGCCGTTCGCTCGCGCGCCGGGACCGCGGCGGGCGAGCGTCCGCCTCTCGCGCGAGCGCGGTCTCGCTCGCCGCGAGTCCGCCACCGCCGACCGCGAGCGCGCCAGCGGTCCGTTTCAAGACGCTACGCCGGGAAATCGACTGCTCGGAGTTCGGCCCAACCATCGCCGCCAGCAACAGCGGTTTCGCTCTTGAGTCTTTTCGGCGTCGCCCGATAGGTTCCGGAAGTGGTGCGTCGGCGACGCCGGAGCGTCGCGGCTACGCGCCGCCGAGGTAACCCCACGCCTGCAACCGGTCGCCGTCGGACTCGACCCACCGGTCGCCGATATCGTCGCGGTAGTACATGTTCGGAATCACGACGTTGCCGATGCGGTCGTAGGCCTGTCGCTGTGCGTCGCGCATCGTCTCGCCCGTGCCGGTCACGACGAGGACGACGCCCGAGGTGCCCGCGACCCGCCACTGGCCTTCCACGTTCTTCGTGTCCTCGATGTGGACGCCCGCGGTCCGCTCGGGGTCCTCGAAGACGACGGCGGCGTTCCGCGAGTTCTCGTCGAAGGTGGTCTCGTCGTCGAAGGGGAACGGCGGTACGCAGACTCGGACCGCGACCTGATAGCCCCTGTGGACCGAGAGGTCGGGGTCCTCACCGCGGGCGAGTTCGGCGAAGAACTCGCCGGTCGGCGACTCCATCGCCTCCTCCTGCAGGGTGATGGTCGGGTAGCCGAACCGGGGCGTGAATTCGAGCGGGTAGACGCCGTCGTCGTCCACGATGCAGTTCACGTCGATGGACCCGACGTAGCCCTCGTCCGCGAGCCACCCCTCCAACTTGCCGAGGGTCGTCTCGAACAGTCGGTTGCGCCGGCACCAGAACATCGAGGTTCCCATCTCGCCGGTCGAGGGACCGATGTTCCCCGGGAACAGCTTCTTGTGTTCGAAGTTGATGTTTATCGGCTCCACGAACGAGTCGCCGTCGAAGAAGCCGCAGACTGCGACTTCGACGCCCTCGACGCGGCGCTGGAGCTGGAATCCCTTCATCCGGTGGCCCCACGACTTCTCGTAGGCGCGCAGGACGTCGATTACGTCGCCGCCGTCGCGCTCGCGGCCGACGTACAGCAGGCGCTTGACGTTCTGGACCTCGCCGAGCGGCTTGACGACGTAGGGCGCGGGGTTGTCCTCGACGTACTCGATGGCCTCGCCGAAGTCGGTGAACTCGCGGTGGGGCAGGGTCTCGACGCCGTGGTCGGAGAGGACCTCCATCGCGTAGCCGCGGTCGGATTCGAGGCGGTCGGTCGCCGGGGTGCCGCCGACGACGGCCTTCCCGCGCTCGCGCAACTCCTCGGCGATTTCGCCGGTCCCCAACTCGCCGTCCACCCAGATGTCGTCGAAGACGATTACGTCGGCCCACTCGACTTCGGCCCGCCAGTCATCGGTCTTCGGCACGAACCCGTCGGCGACTTCGGCCTCGGACTCGGACTCGACGTAGTAGCGCACGTCGTGGCCCTCCCGGCGAATCTGCCACGCGAGGTCCCCGACGAGCGGTTCGTCCAGCGAGCAGAACAGGAAGTTCTGAGTCTCCATGCGTGGTCTGGAACGCGAGGCGACAAATGCGTGTGGCCGACGCCGCGTCGGGTTCGACGGGAGTCCGAACCCGGAGACTAACGTCCTCCGCGGCGAACCCCCGTCCGTGATAGAACGACGTTGGCGCGGGTGGACCGCGCTCGAGGACGCCGACGAGTACGAACGACTCCTGTGCGAGGAGATATTTCCGGGGTTCGCCGACGAGACCGACGACGGGTATCGCGGGTTCCGCGTCCTCCGACGCGAGAGCGGCGCGGGCGGCGCAGACAGCCAGAACAGCGCGGACGGCGCAGACGACGAGAGCGACGACGAGGCGGAAGTCGAGTTCGTCACCGCGATGCGGTTCGACTCGCTCGACGCGGTGGCGGCGTTCGCGGGCGAGGACTACGAGCAGGCTCACGTCCCGCCGGAGGCGCGGGAAGTCCTCTCGCGGTGGGACGACCGGGCGCGACACTACGAGATTCGGGCGGAAGCGGAGTACTGAGCGGCGCTACCGGTCGTGTCGCTCGCGGAGGACGTCCCGGAGAATCGTCCGGTGACACCGCTTGTTGTCGGTGTTCTCGTAGCAGACCAGCCACACGTCCCGCGAGCCGAGTTCCGCGAGGAGGTCGTCCATCGCGGTCCGCGCCGAGTCGGTCCGGAGGTGGTCGCGATAGCGTGCGCCGAAGTCCACGCGGTCCCAGGCCTCGTCGTGGGTCAGGTCGTCGCGCTCGTCGGCGACGGTCTTGAACTCGCTCAGGAGGTCCTCGGGCGGCGCGAGTTCGGGGACGTTCTCGTCGAGGTGGTTCTCGATGCCGTAGGAGGGCCGACGGACGACGCCGACCACGAGGTCCTCGTCGGCGGGCGTCACGTGGCCGTGCTGGAGCGCGGCGTGGTAGGTGTCGCGGAGTTCGGGCATGGTGTAGTGAATCGGGGTTACAGTCCGGTCGGCGCGTCGATGTACGTCGTTTCGAGGCCCCACTCCTCCGCGACGGACTGCAACGACCGCACGCCGAACGTCTCGGTGGCGTAGTGGCCCCCGAGGAAGACGGTGATACCGGCCTCGCGCGCTTCGTGGTACGCCTTCTGCTTGCCCTCGCCGGTGACGAGAGCGTCCGCGCCCGACTCGACGGCCTCGTCGAGCCAATCGACGCCGCTCCCGGTGACGATGGCCACGTCTTCGATTTTCTCGGGGCCGAAGTCGAGGACGCGCACGCCCTGCCCGAAGTGGTCGAGTTCGGATTCGAGGGTCTCGCGCAGGCGGTCGGTCGGAACGGGGTCGGGCGCAGTCCCGCGCTGGCCGACGTGTTCCGGTCCCAACTCGCCGAACGGGTCGCGCGATTCGAGACCGAGCAGGTCCGCGATGCCGGCCGCGTTACCCAGTTCTTGGTGCCCGTCCAGCGGGAGGTGCGAGACGTAGAGCGCCACGTCGTTCTCTATGAGGGGCGCGATGCGACCGTACTGACTGCCGGTCACGCGCTCGATGCCGCCCCACGAGAGTCCATGGTGAGTCACGAGCAGGTCCGCGCCGCGGTCGGCCGCGGCCTCGACGGTCTGCTCGGCGGCGTCCACCGCGAACGCGACGGTCTCGACCTCGCGTTCGTCAGGGCCGACTTGGAGTCCGTTCGAACTCGCGTCCACGTCGGCGTAGTCGCTCGTTCGGAGTTCGTCGTCGTATCCGGCGACAATTTCGGAAAGGTCCATGTTCGGGGTTTGTGTTCGGGAGGGCTTGTATCTGTATCTCCGGTGGTCCCAGCGAGGTCGAAGACGATTTCCGAAAAGAGAGTCCGCTTACCGAGACTGGACCGCACCGAGGGGGTCGACGAAACCGTGCCCGTAGTAGGCTTTGTCGTAGCCGTCCGGCACCGAGGCCGTCTGTTCCAGCGCGTTCTGCACCTGGTTGGCGTTCAGGTCGGCGGCGCTGCTCTTGACCAGCGCGGCAGCGCCCGTAACCTGCGGCGCGGCCATGCTCGTCCCGGCCGCGTAGCCGTAGCCGTACTCGGCACCCTCGTACTCGCCGTCGTCGCCGTAGGAGGGGACTGCAATCGTACTCAGAACCAGGTCGTGGTACGCCGCACCGCCGTAGTTCCCGAGCGCGCTCAGGTCGGCGTCACCGCCGGGCGCGCCCACGTTGACGGCGTTCGTCCCGTAGTTGGTGTAGAACGCCGGACTCTTCGGTGAGTCTTCTACGCCGTCGTCGCCCCACTCGAAGCCGATCGGGCCGGTCGCGCTGACGCTCATTACGCTCGCGGCCTCGTTCGGGACGCTGATCGGGTTGAGACACACCGTCTCCCCGGCGTCGTTCTCGTAGCAGTACGGCGTGTCGTGTTGGAGGTCCGCGCTGTCGTTGCCCGCCGACATCACCAACAGGGTGCCCTGCCGGTCGATGTACGTCGTCGTGCGGTTGAGCACTTTGCCGTAGAAACTGCCGTAGCCCTCGCGGGAGACCGGATAGGCCCCGAGGCTGAGGTTCGCCGCGTCCGCGCCGATTTCGGCGCTGTAGAGCATCGCGGCCAAGATGTCGCCCCAGTAGGCGTACGGTCCCGTCGAGAACACCCGGCAATCGACGACTTCCGTCTCGGGTGCCGACCCCAGCACGCCGAAGTCGTTGTCGCCCGCCGCGACGATGCCCGCCACGTGGGTTCCGTGATAGCCGCCGTAGGGGCCGGCCGCGCCGTAATTGTCCGCCGTGAAGTTGCGAGACAGGTCCTCGTTGACGGCGTGGGCCAAGTCCGGGTGGTCCGCGGCCACGCCGGAGTCGATGACCGCCACGCGGGTCTGCTCGCCTCGCGTCTCCTCGTGGACCTCGCGGATGTCCTGAACCTGCTTGTCCCACTGGTACTCGTACAGCGACTCCTCGGAGCCGTCTTCCTCGTGCGCGTCCGGCCCGACCCGTTCGACCGGTTCGTTCCGCGAGATTCGAACGTCCGGCGCGTAGGCGTCAGTGACGGACGCCACCTCGTCTTCCGCGCCGCGAACCACCGCTGCGTCGATAGCGTCGAGGTCGTGGGTCACTGTCAGGTCCGTCCCCTCGAACGCGTTCCGTCCGGCCTCCTTCGTGTCCACGACGAATCGATTCGCCGCCGGACCACTCCGGGCCGCTCCGGCGACGTGGCTTCCGAAAGCGAGGGTGCCGACCGCCGCGCCGCTGTACTTCAGCAGTTCTCGTCTGCTTGTGGTATGTCGAGTCACACCATATACCAAAGCAACTCGCACGATTAAGTATGAAGTCTTTACTGCCCGTTTCGTCTGGTTCAGGCAACGCCTGAAGTCATAGGTCTGACGTGTTCGGCCGGCTTTCGAGTTACCTGAGGGTCCCGTCGGGACGAAACTGCTCGGGAGCGAGGCGAGTCACGAAACGGCCCGAAAGCAACAAAAAACATTATCTCGGAAATAAATATGTGGCTTTAGGGAACAAATTTCGTTGTCAGAAGTGGGGTTCGGCGTCGATGCTCGACGATTCAGCCGTCCGGGTCCGCGACCGCTGCGTCCGCGAAGACGAACTCGCGGAGCAACTTCCCGCCGAGCGCCGCGGCCTGTCCGTCGTCGCGGTCGTTGACCTCCACCACGTCGAAACCCGCGACGCTCCCCGTGGCGGCCACCTCGCGCACCACGTCGCGCATCTCCCGAGGCGTCATGCCGAACGGCTCCATCGTCCCGGTACCGGGCGCGAATCCGGGGTCCGCGCCGTCGATGTCCACACTGAGGTAGACGCTCGCGTCCGAATCGAACTCGGGCGACCAGTCGGCCACGTCCTCCGGGGCCACGACCGTCACGTCCGACTCGCTGGCCCGAGTCCACTCCGCTTCGCTCCCGGTTCGCGCGCCCAAAACGACGGCTTCGTCGGCCACATCGAGCGCGTGGCGGGTGACGGTCGCGTGGCTCAACTCGTTGCCGTCGTACTCCTCGCGCAGGTCGAGATGCGCGTCGAGACAGACGAACACGTCGGGGTCGGTCGCGCGGACGCCCGCGACCGTGACGGTGTGCTCGCCGCCGAGCAGAAGGGGCACGGCGTCGTCCCAACGAACGTCGGTGACGACGCCTTCCAGATAGTCGAGATACTCGGCGGCGTCGTCCCACGCTCGCACGTCGCCGTGGTCGTGGACCGCGAGGTCGGAGAAGTGCCGGCCGGTGCGCGCGTCGTAGTCGTCGTAGGTCCGGGCGAACCGCCGGATTCGCTCCGGGCCGAACCGGGCACCGGGCTGGAACGTCGTGGAGACGTCGAGTGGCGCGCCGACGACCACGTAGGAAGCCTGCTCGCGGTCGGCGGACGCGCCGGGAAACATCTATTCGAGAATCTTACGCTGCTCGTCCATTTCGAGGTACTCGATCTCGTCGTCGGGGGAGAGCGAGACGTCGCCGGGGGTCTTGATGGTGATGGTCTCGTAGGTTTCGAGGTCCATGACCTGCGCCACGTCGGCGCTTTCGACGGAGACGACCTGTCCCTGCTTGCGGTTGATGATGGGGACCCAAATCTTGGCGTCCACGGGCTGAGAGAGACTGCGCTTCTTGCCGTCGAAGACGCCCTCGGCCTCGATGCGGGCCTTCGCGCTGCCGTGCTTGCCCGGCTTGGCCGTGCTGTAGGAGTTGATTTCGCACGCCGCGTCGTCGATCATCACGTAGTTGCCTTCCTGCAGGTCCCGCACTTCCTTCTGCTCTTTTGCCATATGGCCGGATAGCAGATGCGACGGTATAAACAGTTTGGAATGCGTTTTCCCCCGCTTCCCGTCATTTCGTCCGTACGGTCGGTTCACGTGGCCGACAGCTCTGGCCGTGGCGACTGGCGGTGACTGGGAGCGAGGCGGTCGAAGCGGAGAGAGGAGCGAGCGGAGGGCCGAAGATTCGGGCGGGGCGAGTGCGGACGGAGAGCGTGTCCGGCGGAGAGCCGAGCGGGGTGAACCACGACAGCGGACCGACGGGCGGCAGGTGACTCGTCGGACGAAGCGTCAGTCGGCCCGGTGGCCGTGGCCGGCGAGGAGCGCGACGGCGTGGACCGCCAGCAGGAGGCCCAGCGACACGCGCTCGAAGCCGGGAACTCCGCCGCCGAGCCAGCCTGCCAGCACCGGGACGTAGAACAGCGGCAACACGACCGCCGACCAGAAGCCGACGAACTGGAAGGGCGTTGCCAGCACGTCGAGGGCCGACTGGCCCAGTTCGAGGGCGTCTGCGAGTCGGCTGTCGGGCAGTTCGTCCGTGAGCGGGCTGTCGATGGTGGAGGGAGCGTTCGACATTGGGGTGGTCACCTATCTCCCGCTTGGAACCCCAACCCCATATAAAGGGAAGAGCGTTAGCGGAAATTTGCGTCTTTTACCCCCGACCCGGAGCTTTTCGGCGGATTCACGCAGCTCGCCCGACGTTTTATAAATTCTTCAGAGCGCTCTAGAAATTTTAAAACCGAATCTGAGGGCGTTTCGCCGAAATCAGAGAACGTGGTACGACTACGCATCTCAATCGTGGGAATGCACTGCACGGACGGCGGTTTCGCGGCGACGCCGAGGACGGTCAGCCGTGGCGCTCGATGCAGTCACCGACCCGCGCGAGACCCTCCTCCAGTTCGTCGGTCGGCAGGCCGAACCCGATGCGGAAGTAATCGCCGTAGCCGAACAGTTCGCCCGGTGCGAGGACGACGCTCGCCTCTTCGACCACGGTCCGGCAGAACTCCACGCTCCCGTCGAATCCGTCGGGCACCGAGACGAACCCGTTGACGCCCACCGGGTCGTACCACGCCAAGTCGTGCTGGGAGACGAACTCCCGGACGCGCTCGCAGTTGTGTGCCGCGAGTTCGCGGTTCTCGGCCAGAATCGACGCCTCGCGCTCGCCGAGCGCCTGCCGGGCGAGGTGCTGGCCGAAGATGGACGGCGAGATGGTGGTGTAGTCCTTCCACTGCCACGCGCGCTCTACGACCTCCGACGGCCCGGCTATCCAACCGAACCGCAGGCCGGCGAGACCGTACGCCTTCGTCAGGCTGGTCGTACTGATGCCGTACTCGCCCATGCTCGCCACCGGCGGCAGGGGGTCCGACGAGAGCAGGCGATACACCTCGTCGCAGAGCAGGTAGGCGTCGTGGTCGGCCGCGAGGTCGTAGAGCGCCCGGACTTTCTCCTCGGCGTGGTAGCGCCCGGTCGGGTTGTTCGGGTTGTTCAGGACCACGACCGAGGTCTCGGGGCGCATCGCGTCGGCCACCGCGTCCACGTCCAACTCCCAGTTCGGCGGTTCGAGCGGGACTCTGCTCACGTCGCCGAGCGCCTCCGGCACCGCGTGGAGCGCCTGATAGGTCGGCGTGACGACGACGGCGTGGGGGTTCCGCGAACCGGAACCGGACGACGAGGAGGCGGCGTCGCCGCCGAGCGCCCGCTCTTCGTCGAGGACGGACAGAAACGCCAGCAGGTTGGCCTCCTGCGTGCCGCAGGTGAACAGCACTTCGTCGGCCGTGCGGTCGTACCGCGCCGCGACGTCGGCCCGGAGTTCGGGGTCGCCGTTCGTCGGAATGACGTAGCCGAGTTTGCCGGGGTCGAGGTCGAACCGGTCGGCTTCGAGGCTCCGGATGCCGCTCTCTGCGAGCATGATGTCGGCCTCATGTTCGTACTCGGCGAACCAGCGTTCGAGTTCGAAGGGCGCGATGTCCATACCGACGACACGCGGGCGACGAGCGTAAAGTCACGGGAAGCGACAGTCGTCAGCCCTCGCTCGAACTCGTCTCGCCACACACCGCTCACGTCTTCAGACGTACATCAGCGGGACCATCGCGGCGATTCCGGCGGCGAGTCCGGCGACCAGTTCCTTGTAACCGTTGCCGGGGAGGTCCGCGCCGGTCTCCAGCGCCTCGGGGACGAACTCGGTGGCGACCAGATATATCATCGCACCCGCCGCGAACCCGAAGCCGAACGGGAGGAACTCCTGCGCCCAGCGCACGAACACGAACGCGACGACCGCGCCGATGGGTTGGGGGAGACTGGAGAAGACGGCCGCGCCGACCATCCGCCACTTGCTCACGTTCATCGCGCGCATCGGGATGGAGATAGCCAACCCCTCGGGCACGTTGTGGATGGAGATGGCGACGGTCATGAAGACGGCGAGCAGCGGCACCGAGAAGCCCAGAATCGGGATGCCGCCCTCGAAGCCCAACTCGGCGAACGAGACGCCGATGGCGACGCCCTCCGGGAAACTGTGGACCGTCAGGATGCCGAGGACGAGGACGAGCGTCTTGAGGTCGCCCGTGGCGATGGCCTCGGCCTCCATCGCGTGGTCGTCGTGGTCGTGGCCCCCGCCGTCGGCGTGGACCGACTCGTCGGCGTCGCGGCCGTCGTCCGCGTCGCCGTGACCCGTGTGAACCCCGACGTCGATGGTGTCGAGCGCCCAGTCGGCGACCTCCACGAGGACGACGCCCGCCAACAGGCCGCCGACCATCAGCGTCGGAAAGCCGCCCGCCGCGTAGGCCAGCCCCTCGTTTATCAACCCGAACAGCGACGCCGAGACCATGATTCCGGACGCGAGTCCCCACAGCGCGACGTTCCAGCGGTCGCTGAAGTCCTCGACCACGAAGAAGGGGAGCGCGCCGAGACCCGTGGCGAGCGCCGTCACGAGTCCCGCGACGAACACCAGCACGAGGTTCTCGAAGAGTGCCATGTGCGTTCGTTCTCACCACTGGCCAAAAAGAGTTTCCAAAACGCTAATCTGTTTTTGGCTATCCTAAAACTAGTCGGGCAGAGGGCCTCGTAGTGACGACTCCGCGGCGGGTCGGACTCACGGCTCCCGACGAAATCGAGTCGAAAAACGGCATGCTGGTTGTGGAACGAGTGGCACTCCCGCAAAGAGTCGAGACCGGCTTCGCTCGGGAGGCGACCCGTTACGCTCCGGGACGGCCTCACTCACCGCCCCGCCGCTGGCGCATCTCGTGGCGGGTGAACTGCGGGGTGACTCGAGTCCCCTTGCGTCCGCGGAAGGTCCGGTAGAGCAGGGCCGCGATGGCGAACGAGAAGACCGCCGCGACCGCCGCGGCTTCGACGGAGGTCAGCGCGTAGAGGAATGCGGTCGAGAACGCGCCCGAGGCCAGCAACATGCCGTAGACGAGTCGCTTGGCCAGTTTCTCGAAGACGTCGTTGCCGTCCTCCACGTCGGCCCGGACGTAGAAGTCCTCGCGCTCGATGCGGTCCAGCGTGTCCTCCAGTTTCGGCGGGACCCGGACCGACGACTGGATGGACCGCTGAATCTGGTCGCCGGTCTGGCTGGCGAACTGCTTTATCGACTCCTCGCGGTAGCCCTGTGCGGTCAGATAGTCGGTCGCCACCGAGATGAAGTCGAAGTCGGGGTCGAGCGTGACGCAGACCCCCTCGACCACGGTGGCGACGCGCAGGACCAGCGCGAGGTTCGAGGGCAGGCGCAGGGGGAACTCGTAGATGGTGTCCTCGACCTGCTCGACGATCTGCTGGACGCGGTAGGTCTCGATGTCCTCGCCGCGGGCGTCCTCGATGGCCAGTTCCATCACGTCGCCCATCGTCGCGCGGTCGGCCTCCGGGCTGAGGGTGCCCATCTCCACGAGCGCGTCCAGAATCCCGTCGATGTCCTGGTTCGCCACCGCGATGTAGAAGTCGATGATCTTGTCCTGGACGAACTCGTCCACGCGACCCGACATCCCGAAGTCGTAGAAGACGATGGTGCCGTCGTCCCGCACGGCGAGGTTGCCCGGATGCGGGTCGGCGTGGAACACGCCGTCCTCCAGCAACATCTGGAGGTACGCTTCCTGTAAGTTGACCGCGAGCTGGTGGCGGTCCACGCCCACCGCGTCGAGTTCCTCCACGTCGTTAATCTTCGTGCCGGTGATGTACTCCATCGTCAGTACGCGCTGACCGGAGTGCGAATCGACGACCGCGGGAATCGCTACGTCCTCGTTGCCCTCGAAGTTCGACCGAATCTCTTCTAGCATCGCGGCCTCGCGCTCGTAGTCCATCTCCTGCCTGATGGTCCGGTCGAACTCGTCGGCGAGGGTCTCCAGCGAGAACGCCCGCGCCTGCCCGATAAAGCGCATCAGAACGGGGAGCGACCACTGGATGACCCGGAGGTCGGCGTTGACCAGTTCCTCGATGTTCGGTCGCCGGACCTTCACCGCGACCTCCTTGCCGTCGATTTCGGCGATGTAGACCTGCCCGAGGCTCGCGCCGCTGATGGCGTCGGTGTCGAACGCGTCGAACCGCTCCTCGATGGGACCCACTTCGTCTTCGAGGACCGCGCGCGCCTCGGCCCAGTCGGCGGGCGGCACCTCGTCTTGGAGCTTCGACAGCACCTCGACGTACTCGGGCGGGAGGACGTCGGGCCGCGTCGAGAGCAGTTGCCCGAGTTTGATGAACGTCGGCCCGAGCGTCAGCAGCGACTCCAACAGGGTGTTGGCGCGCTCGACGCGCGTCTCGCTATCGACCCGGCGGCGACTGCCGAACAACAGGAACCGGCGGCGGTCGCGGGCGTAACTCAACAGCAGCGGCAGGAAGTGGTACGCCACGACGAAGAACCGCCGGTACGCGCGGAGGTTAACCAGTGTGACCACCTCGCGGCGTCACCGACTCTCGATGGGGATTTCCTGCTCGGGCGTCGCCTCGCGCTTCGGCAGGCGAATCTCCAGCACGCCCCGGTCGATGGTCGCCTCGGCGTCCGCACCGGTCGCGTCCGGCGGCAGGGGCAGGTCGGCGTCGAGGAACAGCGACCGCTCCTCTTGGAGGTAGGAGAACTCCATGGGAACGTCCTTCTCGCGGCGCGCCTCGATTTCGAGTCGCCCGTCGCTGACGCCCACGTCCACCGTCTCCTCGTTGACACCCGGCAGGTCGATGACCAGCAGGTAGGCGTCGTCGCTCTCCAGCAGGTCGGCGAACACCGCGTCCGGCAACTCCCGCATGGCCTCACGAAGCGCTGACATACCTGCATCTTAGGACGGAAGGGCGAAAAAGGGTGTGGTCGCGGTCTGCGGCCCGTTCCCACACGTTTTTGGCCGCGGACTGCCGATTTCTACCCATGACCGAGGAGCAACCCGACAGAAGAGAGTCGGGGTTCAAGGACAAGACCCGCGTCGGCGAGGCCCGCGAGCGACTCCTCGACGCCGTCGCGCCCCACGACCGGACCGAGGAGGTCCCGCTCGCGTCCGCCGACGGGCGCGCCCTCGCGGAGGCGGTCGTCGCGGCGCGGGACGTGCCCCACTACCCCCGCGCGGCGATGGACGGCTACGCGGTCCGCGCCGAGGACACCTTCGGCGCGAGCGACCGCTCGCCCGAGGTGTTGCGGAACGTCGAGGAGATGGAACCGTCCGGGGCCGTCCGGGTCCACACCGGGAGCGAACTCCCCGAGGGCGCGGACGCGGTGGTGATGATAGAGCAGGTAGACGAGTTCGGACGGGACGTGGAGGTCTTCGACGCCGTGGCCGAGGGCGAGAACGTCGCGCCGGTCGGCGAGGACGTCGAATCGGGCCAGCACCTCTACGACGCCGGCCACCGCCTGCGGCCCTCCGACATGGGCCTGTTGAAGTCGGTCGGCGTCGAGGCGGTGACGGTCCGCGAGCGACCCACGGTCGGCGTAATTCCGACCGGCGAGGAGTTGGTCCAGTCCGACCCCGACCCCGGCGAAGTCGTCGAGACCAACGGGCTGACCGTCTCGCAGTACGTCGAACGGTGGGGCGGCGCGGCGACGTACCGCGAGGTCGTGACCGACGACCGCGACGCGCTCCGGGCGGCCATCCAGCGCGACCTGACGAAGGACGTGGTGGTCACGACCGGCGGTTCGTCGGTCGGCGAGCGCGACCTGCTCCCGGAAGTAGTGTCCGACCTCGGGGAAATCCTGTTCCACGGCGTCGCGCTGAAACCCGGTCACCCCGTCGCCGTGGGCGTTGTGGAGGAGACGCCCGTCGTCGTGCTACCGGGCTATCCGGTGGCCTGCATCGTCAACGCGGTCCAGTTCCTCCGGCCTGCATTGAAGGCGGTCGGCGGCCTTCCCCGCGAGTCGTTCCCGACGACCGAGGCGCGACTCGCCCGGAAGATTCGGAGCGAACCGGGGATTCGCACTTTCGCGCGGGTACAGGTCGAGGCAGGTGGCGACGACGGGAGACCGGTCGCCACGCCGACCAGAGCCTCGGGGTCAGGTGTGCTGTCGAGCGTCGCACTCGCGGACGGTTGGGTCGAAGTGCCGGAGGGCCGCGAGGGGATTCCAGAGGGCGAGGTCGTGGCGGTACAGGACTGGGAGTGGTCGGCGTGAAACGTAACAGTTCCCGTTTGCAACGGTGGCGACGGTACCGCAGACGAAGTAAACGAGACAGCAGATTCCTCGTAAGCCCTCGCGCGCCTTTTCAGTCCGCCGAGGACGGTGGACTACCGGCCGAGCGAACACCGAACCGTCGAGGCGAGACCGCAGTAGCCGAATCGCTCACCCGTAAACCGACCCCCGAAACGAACGCAGGAGCCGATACGCAATGACCGACCGAAAGGAGTTCAGAGACCTCGCCGACCCCGCAGACGCCCGCGACGCAATCGCCAGCCTCGACCTCGCACCCGACCCCGAGGAGGTCCCGCTCGCCGAGGCGCGGGGCCGCGTCCTCGCCGACCGCATCGACGCCCAACTCGACGTTCCGGGGTTCGACCGCGCGAGCATGGACGGCTACGCCGTGCGCGCCCGCGACACCTTCGGCGCGGACGAGACCGACCCCGCGACTCTCGACCTCGCCGGAACCGTTCACGCCGGCGAGGAACCCGACGTAGCCGTCGGCGAGGGCGAAGCCGTCGAAATCTCGACCGGCGCGGTGATGCCTCCCGGCGCGGACGGCGTGGTGATGGTCGAACGAACTGACGAGTCCGAGGAGGGCGAAGCCGTCGCGGTCCGGACCGCCGTCGCGCCCGGCGACAACGTGATGCTCGCGGGCGCGGACGTGGCCGCCGGCGAGCGCGCGCTCGGTCCCGGAACCCGGCTCACGGCCCGCGAAATCGGCCTGCTGTCGGCGCTCGGCGTCGAGTCGGTTCCGGTCCGGGGGAAGCCGACCGTCGGCATCGTCTCGACCGGCGACGAGTTGGTGCGGCCCGGCGAGGAGGTCGATAGCGCGGCGGGCCAAATCTACGACGTGAACAGCTACACCGTCGCGGCCGCGGTCGAGGAGGCGGGCGGCGAACCGAAGCTCTACCCGCACGCCGGCGACGACTACGACGAGATGGAGGCGATTCTGCGGGAGGCCGCAGCGGAGTGCGACCTCGTGCTGTCCTCGGGGTCCACGAGCGCGAGCGCGGTGGACGTCATCTACCGGGTCATCGAGGAGCGCGGCGAGTTGCTCCTCCACGGCGTCGCCGTCAAGCCCGGCAAGCCGATGCTGGTCGGGCGAGTGGGCGACTCGGCCTACGTCGGTCTGCCGGGCTACCCCGTCTCGGCGCTGACCATCTTCCGGACGTTCGTCGCGCCCGCGATTCGGCGCGCCGCGGGGGTGCCCGAACCGGCGACGGCGACCGTCGAGGCGCGGATGGCCGCCGAGGAGCGCTACGGCGAGGGCCGGATGCGGATGATGCCCGTGGGTCTCACAGAGACCGGCGAGCCCCGAAGCGCCTCGAATACGAGCGGTGGAGCCGCGAGCGGCGACCTGCTGGCCTACGTCGTGGACAAGGGAAGCGGCGCGACCACCAGCCTCGTGGAGGCCGACGGCGTGGTCGAGGTCCCGGCCGACACCGCCTACCTCGCCGAGGGCGAGACCGTCGAAGTGCAACTGTTCTCGCCGGACGTGCGCCCGCCGACCGTGCTGGGCGTCGGCGAGGACGACCCCGCCCTCGCCCGCCTGCTCGACGCCGTCGAGCGCCCGCGATACCTCTCGGTCGGGTCGCGCGAGGGCCTGCGACGCCTCCGGGACGGCGTGCCCGACTTCGCGGTCACCTCGGGCGAACCGGCCGACTCCGCGAGCGACCGCGGCGTCGATGCCACCGAACTCGCCAGCTACCGGCGCGAGTGGGGACTGGTCGTGCCGTCGGGGAACCCCGAAGACATCGCCGGTCTCGCCGACCTCGTAGACCGCGACCTGCGATTCGTCAATCGGGGGTCGGACTCCGGCCTGCGGACCAGCCTCGGGAACGCGCTGGCCGACCTCGCCGACGAGCGCGGTGCGACCCGCCACGACCTCGTGGAGTCCATCGACGGCTTCGAACTCGCGGCGAAGGCCCACGAGAGTCCGGCCAGAAAGGTCGCCGCAGGGCGGACCGACGCCGGTCTCGGCCTGCGCGCGACCGCCGAGAAACTGGGCCTCGGCTTCGTCCCGGTCGACACCGAGACGGTGCGCGTGCTGGCGAACCCCGACCGCGAGTCCAAGCCCGGCGTCCGGGACCTCGACGCCGCGCTTGACGAGCGACTGGACGCCGTTCTGGGCGACTTGCCGGGGTTCGACCGGTAGCGCTCGACGCGGCTCTCGTCGCGGACGCGCTCGGTGACGAAGACCACCGGAATGCGCTCGGCGAATTAGCCGACGGGGCGGGGGATTTCGAGACCGTCGTCGCGACGTCCTCTGCGGTTACTGTTGCAGTTCGACCTGAAAGCGACAAAACAACTCTCAAGTAAGGCAATAGGTTGCCCAAGAAAACACAACGTCCTCTAACGGACTCAGTTCGACTCCGCCATCGCCAGCAACTCGTCGAAGCTCTCCACTCGGTAGTCTCCGAGGACGCACTGCTCCCGACGGTGGTGGCCGTGGCGCTCGACGTGAATCGCGTCGAGTCCGGCGTTCCACGCCGCGCCCACGTCGCTCGCGCCGTCGCCCGCGTAGACGCCGTCGTAGCCGTCCCCGTGGACCCCTATTTGCTCGCGGGCGTGGTGGAGCGGCGCGGGGTCGGGCTTCCAGCCCAAGTCCTCGTCGCAGCAGATGACCGTGTCGAACCAGTCGCGGATGCCGAGTTCGTCGAGCACGGGGTCGGCGAGGAACGACTGGCAGTGAGTCACGAGGCCGACCGGGCAGTCGAGGTCTGCCACGAACGCGGCGTCGTCGTAGAGGTACGTCTCTTCGGCACGGCGCTGTGGGTCCTCGATGTCGTGGAACGCCGGCCAGAAGTCTTCGGGGTCGATGCCCCACTTGCGCAACTGCTCGTTGCGGTTCCCGCCGAGACCGTGCCACAGAATCTCGGCCTCGCGGTCGGTGAACTCGCGACCGAGGCGGTCGCCGACCCTATCGAACACCGAGCGCGGATACGACCAGTCAACGTCGATGAGGGTGCCGTCCAAGTCCAAGAGCCAGTAATCGTACTCGCGGGCGACCATAGGGACACTCGTGTAGGCGCTCGGGTAATTTAAGCCTTTTTCGGAGGTGGGTTCGCCGACCGGTCTTTCGGGCGCTGGCGCTACTCCTGTACCTCGATGGAACTCCCGAGGTACTTGTTCAGCACCGCCGACACCGAATCGTCGTTGAACGTCGCCAAGTCCGCGCCAATCTCGTCTTTCAACGCGTCGAGATACTCCTCGTCGGTCTCGAACGCGCGGTACTCGACCGACAGGACGGTCGCGTCCAGCGCCTCCTCGGTCAGTCGCCGGAAGTGGCGCTCGTCGTTTATCTCCCCGCGCCAGAGGTTGTCGCGGAAGAACAGCCACCCCTCCTCGCCCGGCAGGTCGGCATCGCGGGAGAGTCGCGTCTCGAACTCGTTCGGTTCGACCGAGACGCCGCCGACCGTCGGGTCGAGGCGAAACCGAACCGCGAAGACGTAGCGAGCGTCCATCGTCGTCAGCGCAGGTCGTTCGTCAGTTCCGCCATGTTCACGTCGTCGTCGGTGATGCCGCCCTCCTCGTGACTGGTGAACCGGATTTCGACTTCCTCGTACCGGATTACGATGGTCGGGTGGTGGAACTCCTCTTCGGCGAGTTCGCCGACTTCGCTGGCGAACGCGACGCCTTCGAGGTAGTCGTCGAACTCGTACACGCGGACGATTTCGTCGTCGATGCGCTCCCAGCCGTCCGGAAGTTGGGTCTCGATTTCGTCGTCGGAGAGTAAGTCTGCCATGGGTGGACGTTCGGCGTTCTCGGTCAAAAAGGTCGGTGGCGCTTTCCGCCGCACGTCCGAGGAGAGAGCAGTGATTCCGTTCGGGAACTACCGAGACGCTTCAGTCGTCGTCGGCGATCATCGCCTGCACGTCGTCGGGCATCTGGTCGGCCATCTCGTCGGGAATCTCGCCCCCGAACTGCTCGCGGACGAACTCGGGCGGTCGGGCCGACCCCTCGTCGGCCGAATCGCCGCGCTCGCCGAAGTCCGGGTCGAACAACTGGAGCGCCGTGTTGATGGTACCCCAGTCGTCGTCAGCGGCGGCGTCGCGCAAGCTCTCGGTCGGCGGCGCGAGAAGTTGCGAGACCAGCGCGTCGGCCATCGCGGCGACGACCTCCCGCTGGTCCTCCGAGAGGTCGCCGCGGGCGTCGAGTTTCGAGAAGGCTTCCGAGAGTTCGCGTTCCTTGACGCGCTCGGCGCTCTCGTACATCGCCGAGATGACCTCGTCGGCGCGCTTGCGCTTGTAGCTCTCCAGCAGGTGTTCGAACTCCCGGTCTATCATCGCCTCGACGGACTCGGCGGCGGCCCGGCGGCGGCGCTCGGTCGCGTCGGTCACCGACTCCAACGCCGCCATGCCGTGGAGGGTCACGCCGTCCACCGCGTCCGCGGCCGGCGACACGTCCCGCGGTTGGGCGATGTCCACGACGACGCTCTCGCCCGCGTCGCGGAGGTCCTCGGCGTCGAGGACGTGGCCCTCGCTTCCGGTCGCCGTGACGACCACGTCGGCCGCGTCGAGTGCCGAGGAGAGACCGTCGAGACCGACCGCTAACGCCTCGTCGTGAGCGACCGTCTCCGTGAGTTCGGTCGCGCTGTCGAGCGATCGATTGGCGACGTAGAGCGTCTCGACGTCGGCGTCGGCGAGCGCGTGGGCCGCGATGGTGCCCATCTCGCCCGCGCCGACGACCAGCGCCGTCGCCTCGGTCAGGGCGGTCCGCTCGTCCAGCAGGTTCACCGCCGCGCTCCCGACCGAGACGGCACCGTCGTTGATGGCGGTCTCGGTCCGGGCGCGCTCGCCGACGTGGATGGCCTTCGTCACGGCGTCGTCGAGCATCGGGCCGAGCGCGCCGACCTCGCGGGCCGACTCGTAGGCGTCCCGGACCTGTCCGAGAATCTGGTCCTCGCCGAGGACGAGCGATTCGAGTCCGGCCGCCACGCGCAGGAGGTGGCGGAGGCTCTCCTCGTGGCCCATCTCGACGACCGAGTGGCCGCCCACGTCGGGCGCGAAGTCGGCCAGCACGGCCCGGCCGGTCGCCGCGCCGTCGGTGACGACGTAGGTCTCGAACCGGTTGCACGTCTGGAGCGCGAACGCCTCGCGGACGCCCGGCACGTCGGCGAGTCGGCCCAAGACGGTCTCCGCGTCGGCGTGGCAGGCCGCCTCCACGTCGTCGAGGCTCGCGCGGTCGTGGCTGATTCGGATGCCCGAGACGACGCCGGTCGCCGCGCTCACGGGCACCGCCTCCCGAGTCGTGTGTCAGAGAGAGAGATTCCGAGAGTCATGTTGTCACCCTTGAGTTCCCGCCGTACCGCTCTTATCCGGGTCTTGGTACGGCCGGTACGTAAACCCTTCCAAACGCGACACGTCCTCGCACGTGGGTGCGCGTGCGCCGCCACCGGCGTTCGTTCTCGGGTCGCCCGCGCGACACGCCGCGAGGGTCGTCTCCGGGTCGCTCGCGCGGGACCGCTCGCCCACCGTCTCACCCCTCCACGCCGGTCACTTCGAAGCCGAGGCCCCGAATCCCGTCGAGGATGGCCTCGTGGTCGGCACTGGCCTCGTAGTAGAACACCACGTCGAAGGTGCCCTCGCGGAGGAGTTGCTGGCACTCCCAGACGAACGACTCGTCGTCCAGCGTCAGGCCCTGATGCTGGTTCGACGCGAAGTCGGTGTCGTCGGTGCCCGAGTAGACGAACGTGTCGGTCGGCTCGTGGCCCGCGTGTTCGGCGATGACGTCGCCCACGTCTACCGTCGCCTGATGCATCTCCGTCTCTTCGTCGCCCCCGAAGTCGGTGTGGACGACGGCCCCGTTGAGTTCGATGTCGCCGGGTTCGAGCAACTGCTTGGTCCGCCGGTAGAGGTCCTCGTCGAGTGCGTCTTCCATACTCGAAGCAAGCCGACCGCCCGTTAAACGCGCTACGGTTCCGCCGAGAACGTCCGATTTCGGTGCATCGCTCGGCGGCGGTCGAGTCGGCGTATCGCGCTATCGCGCCAGCGCTGCCGCTATCGGGTCGGCGTCAATAAAAGCTCAGTTCTACGCGATACGATTACAGGCGTTCGAGGTTCTTCGCGCGCGGACCCTTGTCCGCCTGCTCTATCTCGAACTCGACTTCCTGCCCCTCTTCGAGGTCGGGACCGCCGATGTCTTCCATGTGGAAGAACACGTCTTCGTCCTCGTCCTCAGTGTCGATGAAACCGTAACCGCCAGTGTCGTTGAAGAAATCAACCGTACCTTTCGCCATTGCGTCTGTCCAATGGCGTTCCACGCTTAAAAAGGTATGCACCGCACCGAACCTGGTCCAGCGAGACGGTCTCGCACGAACCGTGGTCAAAAGGCTAATTGCTCTCGGCAGTGTCGATGCCACTAACGGATGCTACAGTGGGCACAGCGGCGAGTTCAGGCAGCCTACGAGCGACTCCTCAGACGGGAAATCTCGGGCGCACCGACGCACGTCGCGGTCATTCAGGACGGGAATCGACGCTACGCCAGCAAACAGGGCGGCGACGCCCCCGACGGCCACCGCGCGGGCGCCCAGACGACCGAGCAGGTGTTACACTGGTGTCAGGAGATGGGAGTCGAGGAGCTGACGCTGTACACCTTCTCGACCGAGAACTTCGAGCGTCCCGACCACGAAAACGAGGCGCTGTTCGACCTGTTGGAGCGGAAACTGTACGAGTTCGGCGACGACGACCGCGTCCACGACGGCGAAGTCTGCATTCGGGTCATCGGCGACCGGGACGCGCTTCCCGAGCGCGTCCGAGAAGCCATCGACTACGCCGAGCGCCGGACCGAACACTACGACTCGTTCACCCTCAACGTCGCGCTGGCGTACGGCGGGCGGAACGAACTCCTCAACGCGGCCCGCGACGTGGCCAGCGCCGTCGAGGCGGGCGAACTCGACCCCGAGGACATCGACGTGTCGGCCATCGAGGACCGTATCTACGACTGCCCGGTCCGGGACGTGGACCTCATCATCCGGACCGGCGGCGACGAGCGCACCTCGAACTTCCTGCCGTGGCACGCCAACGGCAACGAGGCCGCGGTGTTCTTCTGCACGCCCTACTGGCCCGAGTTCTCCAAAATCGACTTCCTGCGGGGTATCCGGACCTACGAGTCCCGCGAGGAGTCGTGGCGACGCGCGAAGGCCAACCGCGCGCTGGCGCTGGTCCGAGAACTGGGCGGCGTGGAACTCGAAGAAGCCCGGAGCGTCATCGACCGCTTCCGGGGGAACCTGCCGGAGGAGTCGAGCGTCGAGGAGTTGGGAATCGAGGAGTTGGACGTGGACGGCGAGTCGTCGGTGGAGTAGCGGGAAGCCCCGCCTACCGCCCGAACCGCCGCTGTCGATTCTTGTAGTCCAGCAACGCCCGGAGGTACTCCCGCTTCCGGAAGTCCCGCCAGTTCACGTCGGTGAAGTACAGTTCCGAGTACACCGACTGCCAGATCATGAAGTCCGAGAGGCGCTCCGCGCCGGTCTTCAACACGAGGTCGGGGTTCTCGGGGAACACCAGATGCTCCTCGACTTCGGTCTCGTCCACCTGCTCGGGGCTGAGTTCGCCGTCCTGCACGTCCGCGGCTATCTTCTGGACCGCGCCCGCGAACTCGTGTTTACCGCCGAGACCGATGGAGACCTGAATCGGTGCGTCGGCGCGCTGGGTGTCATCCGGCCCGCGGACCGCCAACCGGCACGGGGTAGACACGTCTTCCAGTTCGCGCCGCAGGGTCGGGGCCGCCTCGGGGTCGAGGACGCTGACGTAGACGGTCACGCGCTCCGCGCCGTACTCGAAGGCCCACTCGAAGAACGCCTCCAGCGTCGCGTACGCGCCCTGTTCCAGCAGGTCGCGCTCGGTGATGATGACCGCGATGTGGTCGGGCGTGTCGGCGTCGTGCCTGCGGAGGCGGGCGGCGAGATAGCGGTCGTAGACTCCCACGCCCGAGGATTCGACGGCCACCGTCCTAAACGTCACGGACGACGACTCGTTCACTCCGCGGTGTCATTTCGCGCCGGATTCTCCGGAGGAGTCCAGAAGTGGAACCGTCGAAGTCGGAGAGAACCCGACGAAACCTGATGGAGACGAGAAGCTAGCTTCAGGCTTGAACGATGGAGTTGACCGCACCGCACAACACCGCGACGGCGGGCCGCGCCCGCACGCGCCGGAACGAAAATGGGCGGTTCCGCGGCGAAGCCGAGGGTCGAATCAGTCCGCACCGCGGTAAAATTCCGTCGTGTCCGAGCCGACGGAAAGCCGAACTCGATTCCCGAAACCCGCCGCTGTCGGGCGGTCGTCGGACGTTCGTCTGACGATTTCCGTTCCGAGGACGCCCGCCGCTTCGGGAGGATTAAGTGGGCGTCGGCGGAACGGGGGGATAACGTGACGACCAGAGTTCGGCGTGCGGCGGCATACGCCGTCGTCTCGACGCTGGCGCTCGCGGCACCCACGCTAGAGTGGGCGACCGCAGCGGTGTTCGGTGCAGTCGCCGTGGGCGCGCTCTCGGTCACCGACGGACCGGTGTTCGAGTGGTTCGCCCGCCCCGCGGACCGACAGGAGGGCCGTCTCCACGGCCTCGCGGCGTTCGGCTTCGCCGCGACCGGCATCGCGCTCCTCTCGTGGTTCGCGGGCTTGCCGGACCACGTTCTCGTCGCCAGCGTCCTCGTCGTCGGCTACGGCAACCTCGCCCAGCAGTTAGCGTGGCGCTTCGACGCCGAGCCGATTCTCCGAACCGGCGCGTTCGTCGCCGGGGCAATCGTCGCGGCCGTGGCGGGACAGGCCGTCGCGCTCGGCGTCGTCGGTATCGAGGTCACGCCCGTCCTGCCCGAAATCGTCTTTCTGGCGTCCAGCGGTGCCCTTCTGGCGGGACTGTTGCGCTCGGTGCTGTTCGCCCGCGACGACCCGCTGGTCATGCTCTCGGTGGCGTTCCTGCTGTGGCTGTTCGCCGACCTCGCGGTGATGGTCACCGTCGAGGGAATCGCGGTCGCGCTCGCGGTCACCGCGCTGTTCGGCTACGTCTCGTGGGCGCTCGACGCCGCCTCGATTCCGGGGATGATGACCGGCGCGCTGCTGGCGATGCTCACCATCGTCCTCGGCGGCTACGGCTGGTTCGCGGTCCTCATCGCCTTCTTCGGCATCGGGAGCCTCTCGACGAAGTTCCGCTACGAGGAGAAGGAGGCCCGCGGCGTCGCCGAGGAGAACGAGGGCGCGCGCGGGTCGGGCAATGTCCTCGGGAACGCGGCGGTCGCGCTCGTCGCGGTCCTCGCCTACGCCGCGCAGGACAAGTTCGCGGTCGGCGGTGAGGTGTTCCTGTTCGCGTTCGCCAGTTCCATCGCCACCGCGATGAGCGACACCCTCTCCTCGGAGATCGGCGGCGTGTTCGACGACCCGCGGCTCATCACCACGCTCGAACGCGTCGAACCGGGCACCGACGGCGCGGTGACGTGGCAGGGCGAACTCGCGGGCGCGGCGGGCGCGGCCGTCGTCGCGGCCATCGCGGCGGCCCTCTTCGGGAACGTCGGGGTGACCGGCGGTGCGGTGGTGGCCGTCGCGGGCGTCAGCGGCATGACGATGGACAGCCTGCTCGGCGCGACCCTCGAAGGCGACCGACTGGGCAATCAGGGCGTCAACTTCCTCGCCACGCTGACCGGCGCGCTCGTCGGCGCGGGTCTCGCGGTGGTCGTCCTGCCGTGATTCGACTCGCTCGCCCCGCGGACCGTGCAACTCTGCGCGAGATTCAGACCTACCTCCGGGAGCCGAATCCCGCGCTACTGGCCTACGCCATCGACGGCCCGCCGGTCGTCCTCGTCTCCGCGACGCCCGATGGCGACCTCGCGGGCTACCTCGTCGCGCTTCACGACGGGGAGACGAGTTACGTCGCGGAAATCGCCGTCGCGCCCGCGTACCGCCGGGAGGGGCGCGCTCGCCGCCTGCTGGCGGGGGCGTTCGATTTGCTCCGCGAGCGAGACTGCGCGACGATTCGGCTCTCGGTCCGTCCCGACAACGACGCCGCGAGACGCCTCTACGAGTCGATGGGGTTCGAGGAAGTCGGCCGAGAGGAGGGCTACTACGACGACGGGAGCGCGGCGATTACGATGCAGCGAGACCTCTAAGATAGCGATTTCTCCGGTTAAAATCGCCCGTTCACTAACCGCGGAGTTCTGACCGCCGCGGTGACACCGCGGTGGTCAGAACTGGTCGGCGGTCCGGACCCGCACGTTCGCGGGTCGCTTGACGAACTCCCCGCAGTCGCGCCCGACGACCTGTCCGACCCCGCGCTGGGCCGACACGTCGAGGAGGCGCTGGTCTACGGTCCCGTCCAACACGACCGCGAAGGGGGCCTCGTCGGCCGACTCCACGGCGTCGAAGGCGTTCTCGCCGGCGACCTCGGCGAGGACGCCGAACGACTCGTCCAACAGGCGCGCGGTCCCGGTCTCGCCGTCCACGACCGCCTCGACGTGGCCCTGCACGGTCGCTGGTTCTCTGGGCGTCTCGGCCGCGGCGTCCGGGGCCGACGCGGCCTCGGCCGTCCCTTCCGTGGCGGTTCCGGCGTCCGCGACCGCCTCGGCGTCGGCGGGAGCGCCGGCGGTTTCGGCGTCCGCACCGGCCAGCGACTCGGCGTCGTCTATCGTCTCGGCTTGGACCTCCGCCTCGATGCCGTCGAAGAGGTCCGACTCGCCGGCGTCAGCGGCGTCGCTCGCCGGGTCCGCGTCGGCCGACGCAGACTCGGCGGCGGTCGGTCGGTCGGTGTCGTCCGGCGTCGCGGGACCCTCCGGTCCGGTCTCGTCGCTCTCGGGTGCGGGCCGGGCGCTCCCGTCGGTCGCCGCGGGTCCGGCCTCGCTCGCGTCGGCGGACGTCGCGTCGGCGGTGGCTTCCTCGGCCGACCCGTCCGCTTCGTCGGCCTCCTCGCCGACCATCGACTCGTCGAAGGGTCGCTTGCTCCGGAGCGCCGACATGACCTCGTGGCGCGCCAAATCCTCGACGGACTGATTCGCGGGCGCGAACGCCACGTAGTCGATGTCGCCGACCTGTGCGAGTTCCTTCCGGATGAGGTCGCCCCCGCGGTCGCCGTCGAGGAACGCGGTGACGGTCCGGTTCTGGGTGAGGTCGGCCACCGCGTCGGGAACGTTGGTGCCCTCGACCGCGACGGCGTTCTTGACGCCGTAGCGGAGGAGATTCAGCACGTCTGCCCGGCCCTCGACCACGATGATGGCGTCGCTGTCCTCGACGCGCGGGCCGGCGGGCAGGCCCTCGTACTCCGCGATGTCTTCGACGCGGACGCTCTGGCGGACCTCTTCGAGGATTTCCCGAGAGGTCATCACGTCCTCGTCGAACGAGTCGGTGAGCAGTTCCTTCGCGCGCTCGACTACCTTCCGGCGCTTGGCGGCGCGCACGTCCTCGATGCCCGCGGTGGCGACGGTGGCCCGACAGGGGCCGACCCGACTGATGGTTTCGAGCGCCGCCGCGAGGATGGAGGTCTCTACCTTGTCGAGACTCGACGCGATGGTGATGGTCCCGAACGACTGTCCGTTCTCGCTGTCGATGTCCACGTCGATGCGGCCGAGCTTCGAAGACTGCTGGAGGTCCCGGAGGTCTAAGTCGTCGCCGAGCAGGCCTTCGGTCTGGCCGAAGACCGCGCCGACGACGTCACTCCGCTCTACCACCCCGTCGGCAGTGATGTCCGCGTGAATGACGTATTTGGCTGTGTCGTCCATGAGTGATGAACTGCCCCGGTGAGGGGCGTGATGGTGATGAGTCCATGAGCGTCGCGGCCATGGATGTTTTAAAATCGTACGGCCTGACTGAAATACCTGTCGTCAGCAGAACTGTTTACGCCTATTCCTTTACCGATTTTTGATAGTTCTCCCCGGAGCGGCCGTCATCGTAAAGGCCGTCTCGGGCATCAGTTCGCCCGTACAGACGATGCGCGTCCTCTTCGTTCCGGAACTCTATCGCCCCGACGACGCGACGGCCAACGGCACGCTCAACGACGCGGTGGCGCTGGTCGAGGAGTGGCTCGCCCGCGACGACTCGCTTCACGTCTACTGGCTCCTCGCACCGCCCGAAGTGGCGAACTACGACCCCGAGTACGTCCTCGCCGACCGCGAACGCGTGACCCTCGTCGCGGCCGACCCGTTCATGCACGGCCACGAACACGAGGACGCCTTCTCCGAGACGGGCTACACCGAGGCCCAGTTCCGAGCCATCGAGGAGGAAATCTTCGACCAATCGGGCTACGTGGACGTGGTAATCGACCAGCAGGTGACGGGGCGCTACGACATCTACAAGTGGCTCCACCGCCTCGGCGGCGGGCCGGACGCGGCGGTCCGACCGACCGAACTCGTCGGCTACGTCCACGACCTGCGACTCCCGTTCAAGCGCCACGGCCGCGAGATGCCCGACGGTGCCGCGATGTACGCGGAGATGGCCGCGACGACCTACACCGACGGTCTCTGGTTCAAGGCGGGCGTGGACGCCGAACGACTGCACGAGTACGGCACTGCGGTCCTGAGCGACGAGTTGCTGGACGAACTCGTCGGTGACGCGCTCGAAACCGGGAGTCCCCTCGACTTCGAGGAGTTCACCGAGGAGTACGCCGACGACCCCGAGCGCCTCCACGTCGCGGGGTCGGGGTGGGGCAAGAAGAACCTCGACGTGGTGCTGGACGCCGCGGAGACGCTGTATCGGGAGTTCGGGATTCGCACGCTGATGACGAACATGGACCCGATTCCGGACGGGATGGCCGACCGCGAGTTCATGGACGCCTTCCCCGAATGCTCCCGCGAGCGCTACGAGTCGGTCCTCGACGCCGGCGACCTCGCGGTCGTCGCCTCGGACCACGAGACGATGCCCCGGACGCCCTTCGAGCAGGCCGCCAGCGGGCAGGTCCTCGTGGTGCGCGACGAACCGTGGGCGTACGACTGCGTGCCCGAGGACTACCGACTCGCCGGGAGTCTGGACGAACTGGAAACCCTCGCGGTCCGCGCGGTCCGCGACTGGGACGAGGCGGTCGCCGAGAACCGCCGGATGGTCGAACACCTGCGCGACGTTCGCGGGCCGGAGCAGTGCGGCCGCCGGACCCACCGCGACCTCCGCGAGCGCGTCGAACGGCGGGTCGAGTCGTTCGCGGACGGCGACGACGAAACGCTCCCGCGAGCCGTCGAATCGGCGACTCGCCGATTCGACGGCGGAGTTCCGCTGGACGACCTCCGAGAGCGAGTCGCCGAGCGCGTCGGCGAGGCTGTCGAAGACGCTACCGTCACGGACCTCGTGTACGCACTCCGGTCGCTCGGCTACGCCGACGCCGGGAATCCGGGGACGCCGGTGTTCGTCCGGGCGGAGTAGTCCGTCGAGCGCGGCGACGGTGCGACGCTCCGCCGCCGCACAGCGACGCATCGTCCCGCCGCCGCGAGAGGTGTCTGCGAACCGAAATTCTCACCTCGCCGGGCCGAGCATCACCGCCATGCACCGCGCTCTCCGCTACGCCATCGCGCTCCTCGTCGCGGCCGTCGTGACCGGCGGCGTCGCGCTCGTCACGCCGTTCTCCGCGAATCGGGCGCTTCTCCTCGTCGGCATCGCGCAGGTGTACGGCGTCGGGACCGCTATCCTCCTTCGGTATCCGTCGGCGATGTGGGGGTCCGGCGGCGGGAACTGGGTCAGCGCCGCGTTCGGTGGCGTGACGACGTTCGGCACGCTGAGTCTCTTGCAGGGAATCGACGGCGGCGAGAACCTCGCCGCGGCCGCACTCGGGTGGGGACTGGTCGCGTTCGGGTTCGTGGCCGGCGTCGCCTACGAGCGCGAGGAGAGCGCGGAAGACGGAGACCGGTAGCGCCGTCCGACTACTCGACCAGTTCTGCCAACCGCTCCGCACCGTGGGCCAGCGACGCCTCGGGGTCGGTCGGCTCGTCGTGTTCGTATATCAGCCACTCGGTCCCGGCGTCGCGGGCGGCCGCGACGCAGGCGTCGATGTCGAGGTCGCCCTCGCCCAACTCGACCGGCGTGGTGTCGGCCACGTCCTTGACGTGGACCAGCGGAGCGCGCCCCCGGAGACCCCGGAGGAGTTCGGCGGGGTCCCGGCCCGCGGCGGTCGCCCACCCGACGTCGAGTTCGAGGTCGAAGTCCGTCTCGTCGGCGAGCAGGTCGAACGCGTTCCCGTCGTCGCCGACGTCCGTGAACTCGTGGTCGTGGTTGTGGTAACCCAGCGACGCGCCCGCCTCGTCCACTCGCCCGGCGAGCGTCTGGAGGCGACGCGCGGTGTCGGTGACGGCGGTCTCGCTGGCGAACTCGGCGTCGTCCAGATACGGTACGACGAGGCGGTCGCAGTCGAGTTCGCGGTAGGTCTCGACGACGCCCTCGGGGTCGGCTTCCAACTCCTCGATGCCGACGTGCGCTCCCGCGGCGTCGAGTCCGGCGTCGTCCAGCGCGTCGCGGATGTCGTCGGGGTCCGAATCGCCCAATCCCGCGAACTCGACGCCCTCGAACGCCGTTTCGCCGACGCGCCGCAGGAGGTCGGGGAGTGAATCGTCGAGTTCGCGGAGCGTGTAGAGCTGAATCGCTGGTCGCATGGCGAGGGCTACGGCGTGGCGTTGTAAATCGGTTGTTGCGTCGTGCGGTGGTCTCGGTGACGAGTCGAGTCGTCCCGACGCGAGGCACCAGCTATTACTCGCTCTCCGTGCTTGGCGAAGCCATGACCGACGAGCCGACAGTGCTGATTCCCCACTACGTCTCGAAATCGGCGCGCGACGGTCTCTCGGCAGAACTGGCCGACCTGCGCCCGGACCTCTACCTCTCGGTGGCCGCGACGCCGCCCGAGACCGACGAGCAGTTGTCGCGCGCCGAGGTGGTGCTGACGGGGCGCTTTCCGGCCGAGAAACTCGACGCCGCACCCGAGTTGGAGTGGGTGCAGGCGCTGTCGGCGGGCGTCGATAGCTTCGACCGCGAGGCGCTCTCGGACGCCGGGGTCGCGCTGACCAGCGCCTCCGGAATCCACGCCGAACCCATCGGCGAGCAGGTGCTGGCCTACCTGCTGACGTTCGAGCGAAACGTCCAGAAGGGGATGAACCAGAAACACCGGGGCGTCTGGGAGAACTACGGCGGCCGGGAGTTGCGCGACGAGACCGTGGGGATTCTGGGCCTCGGAGCCATCGGCGGCCGGGTGGCCGAACTCGCGTCGGCGTTCGGCACGCGCGTCGTCGGCACCAAGCGCAATCCGGAGTCCGCGCCCGACGCGGTGGACGAGGCGTACGGCCCGGACGGTCTCTACGACGTACTGGCCCAGTCGGACTACGTGGTCGTCGCAGTCCCGCTGACCGACGAGACCCGCGGGCTGGTCGGCGAGGAGGAGATTCGGACGATGCAGTCCTCGGCGGTCCTCGTCAACGTCGCTCGCGGCGAAATCGTGGACGAGGCCGCGCTGACTACTGCACTCCAGCAGGGCCACCTGCGCGGCGCGGCCCTCGACGTGTTCGAGGAGGAACCGCTCCCCGCCGAGTCGCCGCTCTGGGACCTCTCGAACGTCGTCATCACGCCCCACATGGCCGGTTCGACGCCCCACTACTACGACCGGTGTGCGAGCCTGTTCGCCGAGAACTACGAGTGGTTCGTGGCGGGCGAACTGGACGCGATAGAAAATCGGATGGTCTGACAGAGGTCCGACCCGACCGCATTCTGACACAGAATTTATCAGTAGCCGACGAGACCCGCCGAGTGATGGATGACTTCGGTCGGCGCGACTGGTTGCGGGGCGTCGGTCTCGGACTCGGGGTTGGAATCACAGGAACCGCGGCTGGAAAAACGCTACCGGGCCGAAAGTTACCGAAGCCGTGGACGCCCGACCACGGCACGTGGGCGACGCCCCGGTTCGACCCGAAAAACACGGCTTACTCCGTGAATGCAACGCCGCCGACCGACTCGCCGACGGTGGCGTGGACGGCCGACGTCGGGACCGAAGTTCGGTCGATAGCCGTCACCGACGGAATCCTCTTCGTCGGCGGCGAGAAGGCCGTCGTCGCGCTCGACGCCGAGTCGGGGACCGAACGGTGGCGTCACCGCGGAACCGCTGGCACAGTCGCAGTCCGCGACGGCACGGTCTTCGCTGGTGGTCACGACGACGAGTACAGCGCGCGAGCGCTGGCCGCGGCCGACGGCTCCGTCGAGTGGGCCAACGAAAGGCAATACGAGCGGTGCTACCACCTCCTCCCGGCCGAGGACTGGCTGTTCGTCGGCGCACACTCCGAAGTCCGCGCGCTCGAACGTGACAGTGGCGAGGTCCGGTGGCGATTCCCGACAGGTCTCGGCGACCGCGGCGTCGCGCTGGCCGACGGTCGGGCCTACGTCGGGCAACCCGGCCCGGCGGTCGCGCTCGAATCCCGACCCCTGCTCGGCGAACTTACCCGCGACCGGCCTCGCGTCGCGTGGGAATCGCCCGGTCCCGCGTTCGGCCTCGCGCCGGTACGAGTCGGCGGCCACGTGGTCGTCGCCGACGGCGAAGACGGACCGTACAACGGCGGTCACGCGGGGTACCTGTACGCGTACGACGCCGACTCCGGGGCGGAGCAGTGGCGGCAGAAAGTCGAAATGAACGCGCTCGCACCCGCCGTTCACGGCGACACTCTCTTCGCGCCGGGACTGACTTACGACGACGTAGCCCGACCCGGCGTCGTCCGCGCGCTCGACGCCCGAACCGGGGCAGTCCTGTGGTCTACCCGGCTTCCGCGGTGGCCCTCGGGTGCGTTCGGCGCTGGCGATTTGCTCCTCGTCGGCGGCGGAAATCGAGGGACGCCCGGTGTCACTGCGCTCGACGCCGAGACGGGGGGCGAGCGGTGGACCGTCGAGACCGACGACGACACCGACGCGCTCGCGCCGGTCGGTGACACCGTGTTCGCCGGTAGTCGGGCGGGTACGGTGTACGCGATTCGGTAGAAGCGCTCGAATCGGACGTAGTTTCAAGGTCCAGTCTCCCGTTTTCGAGAGCGTTCGGACCCATGCGCGTACTCATCGTCCCGGAACTCTATCGACCCGACGACGCGACGGCCAACGGCACGCTCAACGACGCGGTGGTGTGGGTCGAAGAGTGGCTGGACATCGACCCGGACCTCCACGTCTACTGGCTCCTCGCGCCGCCCGAAGTGGCGAACTACGACCCCGAGTACGTCCTCGCCGACCGCGAGCGCGTCACGCTCATCGAGGCCGAACCGTTCATGCACGGCCATCGCCATCGGGGCGCGTTCACCGAATCGGGCTACAGCGAGGCGCAACTCGAAGCCCTCGCGGAGGCGACCTACGACCGGTTGGGCTACGTGGACGTGGTCGTCGATCAACTCCGGCGGGGGCGCGCGGACCTCGCGAAGTGGCTGTTCGCGCTCGACGGCCACCGGGTCGGCCAGCCGTGGCCCGTGGACGTCGTGACCAACGTCCACGACCTCCAACTCCCGTTCAAGTACGCCGACACTGGGTGGCGCGACGAGTTCCAGCGCCGCACCGAAATCGCCGACGCCGTGCTGAGCGACGGGATGTGGTTCAAGGCCGCAGTCGATTGGGAGGGCCTGCGCGACAACGGCCACGAGTTCTTACAGGAGTCGGTGGTCGATTCGGCGCTCGACGACGCGGTCCAGACCGGGAGTCCCATCGACTTCTCGCGGTTCGAGGCCGACTACGGCGACGAACCCGAGTATCTCCACGTCGCGGGGTCGGCGTGGGACAAGAAGCAGGTCGGCACCGTGATGGAGATAGCCGAACTGCTCCACGAGAAGTTCGGCATCCGGACCGTGATGACCAGCATGGGCAAGATTCCCGCGGAGTACGCCGACCTGCCGTGGGTCGAGGCGTACCCGAAGGCCACCCGAGCGGAGTTCGAGGCGGCGCTCCGGAAGGGTGACCTCTGCATCTCCGCGACCGAGTACGAGACGCTGGCCCGCACGTGGTTCGAGCAGGCCGGGAGCGGGCAGGTACTGATAGCGCGCAACCAACCGTGGATATACGACGCTATCCCGCGGGACTACGAGTTGGCCGGGAGCATCGAGGAACTGCCGGACCTCGCGGTCCGGGCGGTCGAACACTGGGACGAGGCGACCGAGGAAGCCCGGCGGATGCTCGACTACGCCAAGCGGATTCGGGACCCGGAGCAGTCGGGCCGGCGGACATACGACGACATGGCCGACCGCGTGGCGAGCAAGGTCGAGGCCTACGACCCCGACGAGAACGACGCCGTCGTCGGGGAGGCGCTGGAACGGGTCGGCGATTCGGTCGCGCTGGACGAGTTGAACCGCGCGAGCGCCGACGTCACCGACGACGGCGAGCCGATTCTTGCCGGCGCGTGCGCCCTGAGCGAGGTCGTCTTCGCGCTCCGGCGTCGGGGGTACGCCGACACCGGACGCGGGGGAACGCCCGTCTTCGAGAAACGAGAGTGAAGCGACTCTCTCATCGTTCGTCGTCGGGTCGCTCCGCTCCGCCGTCGGTCGAGCGCTCCCGGCGCGGGAGCCCCGAGACGGGAGCGCGAACGCGGTCGCGGAGACGACGGTGTGCAGTCCAGGCGTCCCGAGCCTGGGAGTCCCGAGTCCGGGAATCCGCGTCGTGACCGCGCGACGCAGACTCGCCGAACACGCCCGAGACGGGGGTGTCTGGTTCGGTGTCGAACTCGCCGCGCTCGACCAGTTCCGGCACGATGACGCGGACGAAATGGACGACCAGCACGAGGAGCAACGGTCCCAGAAACAGCCCGTACCAGCCGAACAGCACCGGGCCGAGGACGTACGCGAGCATCACGAGCCCGGTGTGGAGGTCACGTCCCGAGACGTAGGGCCGCAGGACGAGTTCCGGAATCGTGTCCACGACGACGAACGCGACCAGCAGGAAGACGACCGGGAACCACAGCAACGCGGGGTTCGTCACGCCCGCGACGACCGCGAGGACGAGTCCGAGCGGGACGTACACCAGTTTCATCCCGACGACCGGAATCAGGCTGGCGAGACCGGTGAGCAGGCCGAGCAGGGTCGGCGAGGGGACCGAGACCGCGGCCGGGGCGACTATATCGAGCAGATTGTAGCTGATGGCGGCGAGGATACCGATGACGAAGGCGGTCAGGATGTTGCCGAAGTAGACGGTTTCGAGGTCGTCGTCCACGGCCTGCGCGAACGCGAGCGTCGGACTGTCCTCGTCGACGACTTCGGTCCGGAACCACGACGCGAGTCGGTGGTCGTCCCGGAGCAGGTAGAACGCGACCACGAGCGTGATGACGATGCCGAGCGCGGCGCTGGCCGCGATGCCGAGGACGGTGACCAGCGACGACAGAATGTCGCGGGCCGTCTCGGCCCCGCGTTGGGCGGCGAACTGCTGGAGGTCCGCCTGCAGTTGTTGGGGAGTCGTCTGGAGGAGCGCGAGCAGTTGCTGGGGGTCGAACAACTGCGACAGGTCCACGCCAGGGCCGAGGACGCCTTCGAGTTCCTCGACACCGACTCCGGCGAGCGAACTCAGTTCGCTGACGCTCACGACCACGGTGTAGCCCAGCACGACGAGTCCCGGCAACGCCAACCCGAGCAAGGCCGTCGCGGCGGTCAGCGTCCGCTGGTGTAACCGTCCGAGGAGTCGGCGGTACATCGGCCGGGTCGCGTAGTAGACGAACAGTCCCAGCAGGAAGGTGCCGAGGAACGCCGAGACGACGTAGCCGAGCGCGGCGAGCAGTACGACTGCGACCAGCCACCACGCGATGCGCTCGCGGTCGAACGAGAACTCTCGTACCCAGCTCATATCCCGACCTTAGGTGCCCAGACGTAAGTCGCTCGGGGGCAGGACTGAATCGGCCACCGAGTTCCTCGGAGGACCGCAGTGTCGCTACGTTTCGTCCCGGCGCTTCTCTTTCCCCTTCTCACCGAGGTAATAGCCGAAGAGCAGGAACAGCGTCATGATGGCGACGACGACGACGTAACCCGGCTCGACGAGGGTATCGAGCGTCGCCTTCTGCGGTGCGAACACGTAGACCCAGCCGAGACTTCCGACGAGAAGGACGGTGAAGGCGGCGAGTATCAGTCGAAACGAGGGAGGCCACGAGTCAGTCACGAATCGGAGTTCTCCGCGCACGTAGAAAAGGATTTCTACATATATTAAATTCTATATAGGATAGAAGCAATATAGAAAAATATACTTTTTACTTTGAGAATAGGAAAATTTAATATCCTTCTACGCCACCTGATAGTCGGATGTCTGACAAAGAACTCCTCGGCGACGGACTCAACCGCCGTAAATTCACCAAACTAGTTGCTACTTCCAGTACTGCCGTCAGTTTCGGACTCTCGGGAATTGCCGGTGCTGACGAGGGCAACAGCGACCGAGTCGAACTGCGGAAAGTCGAGAGCGACGCCGAGCAGGACCGAGCGGCCGCCGCCGTGTCGAGCGAGTACGGCCAGCAGATGGTCTCGGTACTGAACAATCCGACTCCGTTCACCGACGAGGCGAAGCGCGTCGATATCCTCGTCGACGGTGAGCGGATCAGTCACACCATCGACGTTCCGACCGAAGCCGGTGTGTTGAAGGTCGGTTACGAGGGCGAGACGCCTATCACCGGTCTCTTCGACCTGGACCGGGAAGCGCTCCCGAAGGGACAGCGCAAGAAGGTCTCGGCGAAGGTCGGTTGGCCAGAGGGGACGTCGGGGTTCCTCGTTCTACACGACCCGTCGGACGAACCGACGTTCACCCGTAGCGTCACCGACGAGGAACGGCGAAAGCTGACGGCCCTTACCGGCGAAGACGGGGCTCCCGTTAGCGTCGGTGCGAAAGCGACGCCGCGAGGGTCTGGCGTGGGCGCGACCGAAGGCGGATACGAAGTCGCGTACGAACACAAGGTCTACCGAATCGACCGGGCGATTCAGACGGTCGAGTCCGTCGAGGAGTCTTCGGGGGGAGTCTCGATTCAGGGCAAGTGCGTCAACAAGGGGTCGCTGTGCCTCATCGACATCGCGATGGCCTCGCCCCACTGCACGCTGGCGGGAATGGCGTGTTCGATAACCGGGCCCGCCTCTCTCGGCTGTCTCACAGCAGTCGCGTCCTTCTGTCTCCCCAACATCGCGCTCATCTACGTCTCCGGGAACTGTTCGTACGTAGCGAAGAACTGCCTCTGAGCGAGAGTTCGGGGCGCACGGCCCGCGAGAACGAGCGTCGACCGACCCGTCCTGTTTCGAATCGTTCGAAGACGACTATCAGAACAGCGGTTCGCCCATCGTCTCGCGGCCGAACGCGAGGACGAGCAGTCCGCCGAGGACGAATGCGACAGCGAGCGGGAGGAGCGCCCACAGGTAGCCGGTCTCCACGAGTGCACCCGCCAGAATCGGCCCGATGACCGCACCGATTTTGCCGACGCCGCCCGCGAACCCGTTGCCGGTGGCCCGGACCTCGGTCGGGAACAGTTCGGGGGTGTAGGCGTAGATGGCACCCCACGCGCCGAGCGTGAAGAAACTCGCCGCGAGCAGGCCGCCGAAGAACGGCCAGAAGCCCGAGAGTCCGGCACCGAACAGCGAGACGTCGGGCATCGAGGCCGCGAAGACGAACGTGAACAGCCCCGAGAGGACGAGGTAACTCCCGAGCGTGGGCTTGCGGCCGATCTTCTCCACGAGGTACGCGGCGCTGAAGTAGCCGGGGAACTGGACCAGCCCGATGAGCAGGAAGTAGACGTAGAGGCTGTCTATCGTCGCTCCGGCGACGGTCACGCTCTCGACGACGCCCGCCGCGCCGACCGTCTGGGGGAGCCAGATGAACACGCCGTAGTAGCCGAAGTTGACCGCGAACCACGCGAGCGCTATCATCACCGTCCGCTTGCGGAGGTCGGTCTCGAAGAGCCGCGAGTAACTCGGCGGTTCGCCGATTTCCACCGAGTTGGCCGAGATGGGCGTGAACTCCTCGTCGTTCTCCTCGGCGATTTCGCGGATTCGGTCGTTGGCTCCCTCCACGTCGCCCTTCTGAGCGAGGTAGTAGGGCGTCTCGCGGAGTTGGCTCCGGATGACGAACACGAGGAGCGCTGGGAACGCCGCGCTGGCGAACAGGAGTCGCCAGCCGGCGACCTCGCCGAGGAGCGGCACCCCGACCGTCCCGCCGGTCGAGAGCGCCGAGAGGAACAGCCACGCCAGTCCGACCGCGAAGACGTTGCCGAGCGGCCAGAATGCGTCGAGGTAGACGAGGTAGCGCCCGCGCCGGTCGGTCGGCAGGTGTTCCGAGAGGTAGGAAGTGTCCACCGCGAGCGCGCCGCCCAACCCGACGCCGGTCAGGAACCGGAGCGCGAACCCGGAGTAGAAGCCGGTGGCGAGCGCGGTCAGTCCGGCGAACAGCGAGTAGGTCAGGACGGTCCACTGGAAGGCGTCGATGCGGCCGTGTTCGTCGGCGTACCGACCCCACGCCCAGTTGCCGAGTATCATCCCCATCAGGCTCGCGCTCCCCAGCAGTCCGGCCGCGAGACCGGTCAGTCCCCACGCCGAGATGAGGACCGGGAGCGTGAAGCTGATGATGATGACCTCCATCCCGTCGAAGGCCCACGCGCTCCCGCAGATGGCCAGCAGTCTGCGGTGGAATCGCCCGACTGGAATCCGGTCCATCACCTGCGAGACGCTCACTCGCTCGTCCGTGGATACGCCCTTTGCCATCTTTTCGCACCCTCTGTTCGGGATTCGGTATCGAACGCACTTAAGACCGGGGAAATCGGAGAACGGTTTCCGGTTTTGAAGAACTTTCGTCTTCAATCCGGTCGCCGACCGCCCCGACTCCACCCGGCGGGTCGGCGCGCGACGACCGCAGCCTCGATAGAAAGGATATAAGTACGACCGAGGCCGATTTCTCGGGTATGAAAGACCAAGGACGTTCCACGCGGAAGCGTACCGGCGGACGACTCCGACCGTCCCACAAGAAGAAGAAGCACGAACTGGGCCGCCAGCCGACCGAGACCACCGTCGGCGAGACCAAGCTCCGAACCATCGACGCCCGCGGTAACACCGAGAAGGTCCGCGCGCTCTCGACGGACGTGGCCAGCGTCGCCGCGGACGGCGAGACGGTGCAGGCCGAGATTCAGGACGTCGTGGAGAACGACGCCAACCCGAACTACGTCCGACGGAACATCGTCACCAAGGGCGCGCTCGTCGAGACCAGCGAAGGTCGCGCTCGCGTCACCTCCCGTCCGGGCCAGACCGGCAACGTCAACGCCGTCCTCGTGGACGAATAACGCGATTCCCGACCCGACTTTTCACTCGCACCCGACCGACTCGGCGACCGCGCGCAGTTCCGCCTCGCCGAACTCGTCGGTGAACTGCTGGACGCTCACCCGATAGACGTAGCCGTCGCACTCCCAGACGAGTTTTCCGCCGGACTCCTCGGCGACGTAGCGCGCGTCGCGGTCGCCGACCGTCGTCGCGTTCCCCGCGGTCAGGTCGTACTGCGACTCGTTCTCGGCCTTCCGAATCGAGAGGACGTTTTCGAGGCTCCCGTTCTCGGCGTCGTGGTAGGCCATCGCCACGTACTCGCTGCCGGCGAGTTCCATCACGATACCGCTCTCGAACGCGAAGGGTGCCGAGACGTTCGGCTTCGGTACCGAGAAGGAGGTGTTAGCCGCGAGCGCCTCGTGGGTGTAGTACGTCCGGTGGCGGGGCGGTTCGGCGGTCGTGGTCGTCGTCATTTCGGTAGTCCGTGCCTCTGTCGTCGTCTGCGTCCCCTCCGTCGTCTGTCTCTCGGCCGTCGTTTCGGTCGCCGTTGCAGGGGTCTCCGTCGCCGTCGTCTCGGTCGTCGTGGACTCCGGCGCACCGCCGGCACCGCCGAGACAGCCGGCGAGGACGAGCGAACACGCGAGCGCGGCGACCACGAGGCGACGATTCATCGGGTCACCTCCCGCGGCCGGGGTCGCAATTGCGGACTCGATTCGACGGGACGACGCTGTCGAGCGGGGTCAGGGCAGTTCATCTGTCGAACCTCGCTCTCACTTCGCCCCGACCAGACATGTTCGGTCCGGTAGTTATCGGGCGTCGGGAACCGGGGCGACGATTTATATGTTAGAAGATAGTAGTTTTCCAGTCGATAGTTCAGACGCCGACGCCGTCCTCGACGGACTCCAGTCCGGCGTCGGTGATGCGGAACTGGACCTTCTCGCCCGCGGGCTTGGCGCGGTGTTTTTCGAGCGTCGCGCGGCGGTTCCCCCCGCGGAATCGCTCGATGCGGACCACCGTTCCCGTCCAGTGTTCGAGGGTGTGGCCCCCGAGCGGTCGGGCGCGGTCGCCGTCGGGGTCGGTGTAGACCTGATTCGTCAGGACGACGGCGAGGTCGTGCTTGCGCGCCAGCGAGAGGAGGTGGGTGACCTGACTGGCGACTTCGCGGAGGGCTTCGCCGCCCTCCTCGTCCTCGGCGCGTTCGAGGCGGTAGAACCCGGTCGCGCTGTCGAGGACCACGAGGTCGGCCCGCTCCGCCAACTCCGCGGTGTCCCGGACGGCCTCCTCTTGCTCCGCGAAGTCGTAGGCCTCCTTGACGATGATGCGGGAGGTCAACTCCTCCACGTCGTCCGCGCCGCTCGCGGCGTCCACGCGTGCCTCCGCGACCTGCTGGAAGCGCGCCAGCGACAGGCCCTCGGTGTCGATGTACACCGCGGTACCGCCGTCGGCGGCGACTTCGACCGCCGCGCCCAAGGCGACGTTCGTCTTGCCCGCCGCGGGCGGGCCGTAGACCTGGGTGACGGTCCCGGCCTCGAACCCGCCGCCCAGTAGCTCGTCGAGCGGCCCGCACCCGGTCGGGATAAACTCCTGATTCACGAGCGAGGGTTGGGCCTACCCCGCCAAAAGGTTCCGGATTCGCGTCAGCGCGTCGGTTGACTCTCCGGCGTTCGAGGTTCGACGTCCGACGTCGGATGTTCGACGTCCGCCGTCCGGTGTCCAGCGCCCGGCGTCGCGAACCGCGAAATACAATCTCGAAAGTATAACTTAGACAACTACTATCGTGCTACTTATGCTCTCGAACGGTGATATCACTTCTAGCATGATTGTAGCGACCGTCTTGGAGTGCCCCCAGTGCGTCGAGGAGAACCACGCGGAGTTCACCGGGGAACTCGTGGACGGCGACGGCGTCTGGCGCATGCGATGCTGTGGCGCGCTCGCCGACGGACCGCACCCCGAGGCGGCCTGAGTCGGACGGAATCGAAGTCGGACGCAGGCGCGGGTCGGACGTGAGCACGAGTCGGACGAGGGTTCGATTGACACCCGGACCGCCACGAGCGCGCTTCCCGCGACCGGGTAGAGCGAGCTTTTTCACCCCGCACGTCGAACCACCGCGCAGTGACAGTCGTCGTCGCCACCGAGAACTTCGAACTGTACCACGGCGTGGTCAACGAGTTGCGCGACCGGGGCGTGACCTTCACCACGGTCGAACCGGGCGACTCGTTCCCGGACGGTGCGAAGGTCCTGATTCGCGCCGAGGGCGACGAGGGTTTCGGGGCCGACGAGACCGACGAAATCGACCCCTCAGACGTCGAGACTATCGTCGCGGACCCCGAGAACCCTCGGCCCGCGGTGGACGAGGCCCTCGCTCGCCTGCGCGGGGGCGAGGGCCGGACCGTCGTCGGCGTGGACCCCGGCACGCGACCCGGCATCGCCGTCCTCTCGGGCGACGTGGTGGTCGCGGCGTTCCACGTTCCCCTGGCCGACGTGGCCGAGACCGTGCGCCGCGAGGTCGAAGACGCCGTGGACCCCGTGGTCCGCATCGGCGACGGCGCGCGCTTGCAGGGCGCGCAACTCGTCCGCGAACTGGAGGAGGTGACGGTCGAACTGGTAGACGAGACCGGGACGACGCCCTATCTCGGCACCGGCGCACGGGGGATGGGCGACGTGCTCGCCGCGGTGAACATCGCCCGACTGGAGGGCGAGCGCGTCGAAGGCCGGGAGATAGAACCGACCGCCGGCGAGCTACAGGTCATCCAGAACAAGTCGCGCGAGCGGGCCGAGGACAACCGCGAAATCGACGCGGACCTGGCCCGGCGCGTCGCCGCGGGAGACCTGACGCTGGAGGAAGCGATGGACGAGCACCGGAACGGCGGCGAGTGAGCAAATTCCGTGGAAGCGGCTGCTAAACGGTTCTATTCGTCGCGCGCCGCGCGTTCCGCGCGGCGCATCACCTCGCGGACTGGGACGCCTGCTCCGCGCGCGATGGCAGCGCAGTCGTCGTACTCCGCGCTCACGTCGTAGACCTCGCCCGCGTCGTCGCTGGCGAGTTTGACCGCGACCTCGTAGCGTTCGCCGTCCAGTTCGACGGCGACCTCCTCGAACTCCCGATTGGCTATCCAGCGGTGGGTCGCGCCCGCCTGCCGAACCCCGAGCGTGCCGGTCTCCTCGGCGAGTCGGCGCGCGACGGCCTCGGCGTCCTCGGGCTTGCAGATGACCTTCACGAGGTGGCCCGGCCGTGACTTCTTCATCGTCAGCGGGACGACGGAGACGTCGCGCGCACCGACCTCGGCCAGCGACTCCTGCAATCCGCCCAGAATCTCGGGCGGCGCGTCGTCCAGATTCGTTTCGAGGACGGCCACGTCGTCGCGGACGAGGCTCCCAGCGTTCGAGGCGCTTCGCGCCTCGCTCTCGCCGACCATCGCCCGGAGGACGTTCGGGTGGTCGGGGAAGTCGTACCCGCCCGCGCCGTAGCCCGAGTCCTCGATTCGGAGCGACGGCAGGGACTCGACGCCCTCGGCGTAGTGAGCCAGAATCGCCGCGCCGGTCGGCGTTAGCAGTTCGGCCTCGACGGGGCCGCCCCGGAGCGACCAGTCGGCGCGTTCGGCGATTTCGACCACCGCGGGCGTCGGCACCGGATACGTGCCGTGGCTCATCTCGACCTCGCCGCCGCCCGTCGCCAGCGGCGTTGTCACGACGCGCTCCGGAGACAGGTCGTCCGCGAGGAGCGCCGCGCCCACCACGTCGGCGATGGCGTCGTCCGCGCCGACCTCGTGGAAGTGTGTCGATTCCAGGTCGGTTCCGTGGACGCTCGCCTCGGCCTCGCCGAGGAGTTCGAAGATGGAGCGGGCGTCGGCTTCGACGCCTTCCGGGAGGTCCATCGACTCGACGATTTCGACCACCTCGGGGTAGGTCCGGAGCGGGCCGGAGCCTTCGGCGTGGTGGTCGTGGGAATCGTGACGGTGCGGGTGGTCGTGACCGTGGTCGTGGTGGCCGTGCTGGTCGTCGTGGGAATGGTCGTGGCTGTCGTGAGAATCGTGGGCGTGGTCGTCGTGAGAACGGTCATGACCGTGGTCACCGTCGCCGTGGTCTGCGTGCGAGTGGCCGTCGTCTCCGTCGCGGTCCCGACTCCCGTCGGTCTCCGGACTCCCCTCGTCGTCCAGCAGCACCGACACCGTGGTCGAGGCGATGCCGTTCTTGTCGGTCTCACCGACCTCGTAGCGTACCGGCAAGGCCGCTTCGACCGGCGCGAGCGCGTCGCGGTCCGCCCCTGCCGCGAGCAGGGCCGCGAGTATCATGTCGCCACTCGCGCCCATCCGACCGTCGAATGCGAGCGTCTTCATGGGGGAGCGTGGGTCGTTCGGAGCGAAAAAGCCGGTGGTTGTCGGCGTCGCGTGACTGCCGACGCGCTCGATGCGCGGTCGCTACGCCAGCGCGAAATCGGTGCTACGGTTCAAGCAAAGAGCGCGATTCGGGAGGGTCGAACGCGGTTTCGGAGGGCTACGCGGCGCGTCGGGCTGCGACGAGCGCCACGCCGACCAACGCGAGGAGGCCCGTGACCAGCGAGAATCCGGGGATGCTACCGTCTTGGGTGGTCGTCACCGTCGTCGTCTCGTCTCGAACCGCCTGCTTCGTCGTCTCGGCGGTCGGCGGCGACCGAACCACGCCGGTCGCTTCTCGCTGCACCTCGTCGTTTGCCCGGATTTCGATTTGGAACTCGGTCTCGTTCTGGCCCTCGCTCGGTAGGCCGGAGAAGTCGAACGACGCGCGGAAGCGACCGTCTTCGGTGACGGTCGTCCGCTGGGTCTTGAGGAACTGGACGCCTTTCGTTCCCTTCGCGGTCACGAGAATCTCGGTACCGGGGTCGAGGTCGAGTTGGCCGGTAATCGTCTGGTTGACCGCCGGTGCGACCACGACGCCGTTATCGATATCCGCGACGTGTCCGGCGTACTGGCTCGAGGCGGTCGTCTCGGTTCCGGCGTCCGGGTCGGTCGTCTCAGAACCCGAGAGCGAGAGTGTCGCGACGTCGGACTTCTCGTCGAGGCTCGCGTTTCCGGGTGCGACGGCGAGTTTGTAGTTCCCCGGGTCGAGACCATTCTGTTCGCCGAGGTCGGTTTCGTTCGACACCGACACGGAGTCGGCGTCGGCGGCGACGGCGAACGCGCCGCCGCTACCCGCCTTCGCGGTGTCGTACCGGAGGACGACCTTCCCGTCGCCGTTTCCGTCCCGAAGCGTGACGGTCGCGATGTAGTTGACGGCTTCGGAGCCGATTCGGACGGTCGCCGCGTCTGTGTCCGAGAAGGTAACGGGGATTTCGGCGGTCTCGCCGGTGGCCGTCTCGACGACGCTCTGGCCGAACTCCGCGTCCGGCGACGCGCCGAGGACCGGTGCAGTAGTCGATACGAGGACGAGAGCCGCGAGTATCAGGGGGCGGTATCGCACTTTCATCTTCCATGCCGGAGTACACAGCCCCGGTCAAAACCCGTTGCGGAAGCTACAATAGCGATTTAACCTTCGTCGGCGACGGCCCGTCCCACGACGACGCCCCGGTTCGGCGGACTATCGCGCCTCTCACGACCGCCAGCGAGTATCCCGCGGTCTGCCACAAAGTACACGTGAAGGCCAAACTGCTTTGTAGCGCGAACACGTATGCAAACCCATAGCATGCGCCCCGTTGCGACGACCACGTCGGCCGCGTCGATGGACGAACCCCCCGGTAGCAAAGGACTTATCCTTCGCGGGCGCGCATCGACAAACAATCCCCGTATCACTGAATCATGAATGAAGTCCAACTAGAGGTGGCAAAGGCGTACCCGAACGATTCGGGTCGCGGTATCGCCCGTCTCGACCCGGACACGCTGTTGCATCTAAAGCTCAGTCCGGGCGACATCATCGAAATCGAAGGCGGCGACACGACCGCCGCGAAGGTCTGGCGTGCGGACCGTCAAGACTGGAACACCGACACCGTTCGCATCGACGGCTTCACCCGGCAGAACGCCGACGTGGGCATCGGCGAGCGCGTGGAAATCCGGAAGGCCGAGGCCGAGAAGGCCGACAAACTGGTCCTCGCGCCGCCCGAGGAGGCCAGCGTCCAGTTCGGCTCCGACGCGGCCGGGATGGTCAAGCGCCAGATTCTCAAGCGCCCAGTGGTCGAGCGCGACATCGTCCCCGTGATGTCCTCGACCAACCACCCGTTCATGCGGTCGCCCGGTCAGGCGATTCCGCTCATCGCGGTCGAGACCGACCCCGACGGCGTCTGTCTCATCACCGAGGACACCGAAGTCGAGTTGCGCGAAGAGCCGATTTCGGGCTTCGAGAAGACCGGCGGCGGCATCACCTACGAGGACATCGGCGGTCTCGAAAACGAAATCCAGCGCGTCCGGGAGATGGTGGAACTCCCGATGAAGCATCCCCAGATTTTCAAGAAACTGGGCATCGAACCGCCACAAGGCGTCCTGCTCCACGGCCCGCCGGGTACCGGGAAGACGCTGCTCGCCAAGGCAGTGGCCAACGAGACGTCCGCGAGCTTCTTCTCCATCGCGGGTCCCGAAATCATCTCGAAGTACTACGGCGAGTCCGAGCAACAGCTCCGGGAGATATTCGAGGACGCCACCGAGGAGTCGCCCTCCATCATCTTCATCGACGAGTTGGACTCCATCGCCCCGAAGCGCGAGGACGTGACCGGCGAGGTCGAACGCCGGGTGGTCGCCCAGTTGCTGACGATGATGGACGGCCTCGAATCGCGGGGCCAGGTCATCGTCATCGCGGCGACCAACCGCGTGGACTCGGTTGACCCGGCGCTCCGGCGTCCCGGCCGGTTCGACCGCGAGATAGAAATCGGCGTGCCCGACGAGACCGGCCGCGAGGAAATTCTCCAGATTCACACCCGCGGGATGCCCCTCTCGGACGACGTGAACCTCGGGAGCCTCGCCAACGACACCCACGGCTTCGTCGGCGCGGACATCGAGAGCCTGACGAAGGAGGCCGCGATGAAGGCGCTGCGCCGGTACCTCCCCGAAATCGACTTGGACGAGGAGGACATCCCGCCGAGCCTCATCGACCGGATGATAGTCAAGCGCCAGGACTTCAACGGGGCCTTGAACGAGGTCGAACCCTCCGCGATGCGCGAGGTCCTCGTGGAACTCCCGAAGATTTCGTGGGACGACGTGGGCGGTCTCGAACAGGCCCAACAGGAGGTCAAAGAGAGCGTCGAGTGGCCCCTCTCCTCGCCGGAGAAGTTCCAGCGCATGGGTATCAACCCGCCGAGCGGCGTCCTGCTGTACGGCCCGCCCGGCACGGGCAAGACCCTGATGGCGAAGGCGGTGGCCAACGAGACCAACGCCAACTTCATCTCGGTCCGCGGCCCGCAACTGCTCTCGAAGTGGGTCGGCGAGTCCGAGAAGGCCATCCGCCAGACGTTCCGGAAGGCCCGACAGGTCTCCCCGACCGTCATCTTCTTCGACGAGTTGGACAGCCTCGCGCCCTCGCGCAGTCAGGAGATGGGAAGCAACGTCTCCGAGCGCGTGGTCAACCAACTGCTCACGGAACTCGACGGGCTGGAGGAGAAGGGCGACGTGATGGTCATCGGCGCGACCAACCGCCCGGACATGATCGACCCGGCGCTCATCCGCTCGGGCCGGTTCGACCGCCTCGTCATGATCGGCCAGCCGGACAAGGAGGGCCGCGAGCAGATACTGAAGATTCACACCGACGACACGCCGCTGTCGGCCGACGTGAGTCTGCGCGAAATCGCCGAAATCACCGACGGCTACGTGGGTAGCGACCTCGAATCCATCGGGCGCGAGGCCGCCATCGAGGCGCTCCGCGAGGACGACGACGCCACGGAAGTCGAGATGCGCCACTTCCGGCAGGCGATGGAGAACGTCCGCCCGACCATCACCGAGGACCTGTTGGACTACTACGAGCAGATGAAAGACGAGTTCAAGGGCGGCTCGTCCAGCCCGACGCAGGGGCAGCGCAGCGGGCGCATCGGCTTCCAATAAACCGTTACGACCTTTTCCAGCGGTCGAAAATTCGCCCCGGCGAATTTTCTCTCTTGCAAAAGCTCGACCAAAAACACGGCGTCACCCCCTCAGAAGCGCCTGCGGCGCTTCTTCGAGGGTTCCTTGGTCCACTCGCTCGTCACGTAGCGCGGCGCTTCGCGCCGCGCAGCCGTTCCTCGCTCGCGGTCGATTGCGGTGTTCGGTGGAACGCGGCGGACGTAATTCGCGGACCGAAGGTGGCGGACGCGTTTTTCCGGTGGAATGTGGGGGATAGCTTTCGCTGGTAGAATGTGGAGGATAGCTCTCGCAAGCGAGCCGCGGATTCGGCATCACTGATAAGCGTTTGGGGTAGACGCTGGAACTGCGAGTGTGTTCCCTTCTTTATGATGGTCTGAACAGTATCCCGAAGTGTGATGACCGAAGACACCACGCGCCGTCGCGTCCTCGGATTGGGAGCGACGGGCGCACTCGCGGCTCTCTCGGGGTGTAGCGGCGCGACGCCGTTCGTCGGCAAGCGAACGAAAGACACGCGGACCTTCGACGCCGCGTCGGTCGATTCGCTCTCGGTGGACGGTCGGAACGGCGAGATTCGCGTCCGGCCGACGAACGCCGACCGGATTCGCGTCGAGACCGTCAAGCAGTCCGGGTCGGTGTTCGCCGACCTGAGCGACGTGCGCGTCGAGATGGGCGTCGAGAACGGCGAACTCGCCGTGAAGACGAACCGGACCGGCGGCGGGTCGTGGCTCGGCGGGACGCCCTCCGTGAAGATACGCGTCCGACTCCCGGCAGGCGTGAGCCTCGGGCGACTCCGGACCGAGAACGGGACCGTGGACGTTCGCGGCGTCGAGACCGACGCGACGCTCGTCACCGAGAACGGGCGGGTCGAGGCCCGCGACATCGACGGCTTCGTCTCCGCCGAGAGCGAGAACGGGAGCGTGACGGTCCACGGCGTCGCGGGCATCGGCGACGTGCGCACCGAGAACGGGAGCGTCGAAGTCGAGATTCCGGCGATTCGCAGCGACACGACCGTCCGGAGCGAAAACGGGAGCGTCACCGCGAAAATCGCGCCCGACCTGAACGCGACGCTCGTCGCGCGGACCGATAACGGCGACGTGAACGTGCGACTCCCGAAGTTCGAGGCCGACCTGCGGACCGAGACCGCCGTCCAGGGGACGCTCGGCGAGGGCGGCCCGGAACTCCGGTTCGCCACCGAAAACGGCAGTATCGAACTCACGGAACTCTGAGTTCGGCTCTTTTCGACCCGTTTCGATTCAGTTCGCGTCGGCCACGTCGTCGGTCGCGTTCGACGACTCTTCGTCGAGGAGTGCCTCGGTAATCGAACCGGAGAGTCGCGCGAGGCCGTTCAGGGCGTGGAGCGACGCGACCGCGACCACGACGCCGAGAATGCCGACGCCGACCGCTTCGCCGAGCGTATCCACGACGAGTCGGCCCGACTCGAACGGTCCGCCGGTGACGTTCCAGAGTCGGAGACCGACGTAGAAGTTCGACGAGTAGGTCAACGGCGCGGCCAACAGCGACCCGGCCAGCGACCCCAGCGTCGTGAGCGCCGCGAACGAGACGACGCCGAGTCCGAACTTGACGAGGAGGTAGCCCGCGTCGAGCCACGTCCGTCGGGCGGTGACGAGACGTTTGGCCGCCGCGACGACGCCCCCGGAGGTGTCCAGCGGGCGACTCCGAACGTCGGTCCCGAGCAGGCGGTTGCTCAGTTCGGCTTCGACCCGCGCCACCAGCGTCGCGCCGGCGAGCGTCGCCAGCAGAATCGGGATGCCGAACCACGTGACGGCGAGACCGACGCCCAGCGAGAGCCCGAGGGTCAGCCCCACGAAGTACGCCAACCCGAGCGGAAAGGCCAGCGCGAGGTACACCAGATTGCGATACGTCTGTGCGCGAACGGGGACGCCCACGAGCGACGTCGCGGCGTCTCGAACGGTAGTCGTCATCTCACCTACGTCGAGAGAGAACGGACGACTCCGTAAACCGGGTCGGAGAGTCGCTGGCGCGGCGACTCGGGGCAACAGTTTTATGCGAAGAGTAGCCACGCCGACCCTCCCGGAGGTGTCACGGATGCGGAACGTATATCTCGCCGTGCGCTCCGATTCGAGACGATGCCCTCCAGACGTGACTTCCTCCGGGGAGTCGGCGGCGTCGCCGTCGCCAGGACGCTCGTCGGCGGTGCGGCCCACCTCGACGCCGGCCTCGTCCGCACGAAACTCGGCAGCAGTTTCGGCGGTGGCCTCGACCTCGAATCGGCAGGCGGCGAGCAACTCACCCCGTCGGGCGACGAGCGGTTCGTCCCGTCCGACGAGTATTCGAGCTACGCCGACCGAACCCGCGAGGAGTACGGCGACGCCGCGCTCCCGTGGACCGACCCGGACGCGCTCCCCGGCGAGTTCGTCGGCACTCACGCGCGGCAGGTGGACGTGATACCCGAAGACCGATTCGCGGTGCAGGACGCCGCGGTCCTCGTCCACAGGCTGAACGATGGCCGCGAAACCGAGAAGAACGACGCTCGCTACCGACTCCGCCGCTGGAGCGCCGGCCGTCTCCTCGACAGAGCCTACGAAGTGGACCCGTGGGGCGTCTACCGGGAGAACCCGGCGTTCACGTGGCTCACGCACGAGGTCGAGACGGAACGCGACGACCAACTCTCGACGGACCGCACGCTCTCGACCGGCGGCGGTCAAGTAACCGTCGCGGACGCGACGGTGACGGTTCCGGACGGAGAGTATCGAATCGGCATCGAAGACGACGTTCGCTATCGGACGCGGTGGGACGGCTTCCACCGCGGCGAGATTCCGCTCGTCGGAACTTGCGAAGTGTCGTTCGCCGCGGGGGAGAAGCACGCTCTCGACTGGACGCTCTCGAACGGGGTCGGGATTCGGACGCCCTTCTAATCGTCGCCTCGGAGCGACCAGAGAATCGCCGCGAGCCCGACGTTGTACGTCGAGACGACCGCCAGCAGGGTCAGCGCGTCCGACCACGCCAGCGTCGGCGCGACCAGCGACTGCACGGCGAACGGAATCGCGGTGAAACACGCGATGCCGACCGCGAGCAGGCCCATCGTCGCGCTCCCGTGGCGGCGGTACCCCCGGTAGGCCTGATACGAGACGAACAGGCCGAGGACTGCCGGGAGTGCCGCCGCCAGCGTGGTGATGGTGACGTCAGGGTTCATAGATTGCGTACAGGATGGCCGCGAGGCCGAGCAGTTCGGAGGCGGTCGTGGCGAGCGACCGCGCCGCGGGCGATACGTCCACGAGGTTGGCGAACGCGAGGCGCAGGAAGATGGGACCGGTCACCAGCAACGCGAGACCGACCGCGAGGACCAACATCGGACCGGTCCCGTTCCGGCGGTAGCCTTCGAAGAGTTCGTACACCACGACCAGCGACAGCACCGCCGCGAGCAGGAGTCCCGCGAGCGCCAGCAGGACGACGAGTCGGGACCCGCCGACGGCCGTCTGGAGGACGACGCCGAGCATCATTTGAACCCCTCGTAGAGTCTGGTGAAGCGGTCTACCGCGTCCTCGTCGCGGTCCACGTCGATGTCGATGCCGTCCTCGGTCAACTCGACCGTGACTCGCTGGAGGCACGCGCCGTACACCTCGTAGTGGTGACCGTCCGGGTCGAGACGCTGCTCGGCGTCGAGCAGGCGCTGGTCTTCGAGGCGCTCGACTCGCCGGTAGATGGTCGAAGGCGAGGCGTCGCAGATTTCCGCGAGCGACTCGGCCGACTTCGGCTCTCGGTAGGTCGCCGCGAGGATGGCGCGAGCGTACTCGTCGTCGAGCAACTCGAACATCTCCGCGGGGTCGGTCTCGCTCACGCTCCCCTCCCGTCGAACGCCGGCCGCGGACGCGCCGCTCCGAGTGCGGGTCGAGTCCGCGAGCGAGCGCCGAGCGAGTCGAGCCACCGGTACATTCCCGTCCGGGAGTCGGTTCGTAGCGTGACGTGTAAAATACTACGGACGGTCGCCGAGCGCGCAAGTGTCCGAAAATTTATTGTGAAGGGTGAAGAACGTCGGCCTGTCTCGATGGCGACCGACCACTCCACCAGCCCGTCTGCCAGCCGCCTCTGGGGCGTCTTCGGCGTCCCGTTCAGGCTCCAGACCTACCGGAATCTCCTGTATCTGGTCCTATCGTTCCCGCTCGGGCTGGCGTACTTCGTCTTCCTGTCGGTCGGGCTCTCGCTGGGCGTCGGCCTCGCCATCACCGTCGTCGGCATCCCGATTCTGCTGGCGGTGCTGGCCATCTCGACCGGGCTCGCCGGCGTCGAGCGCGAGATAGCGACGCTCCTGCTCGGCGTCGAAGTCGAGTCGCCGGGGTGGGTCGTGACCGAGGAGGGGACGATCACCGAGCGCACGAAGCGGCTCGTCACCGACCTCGGGACGTGGAAGGCGCTGGCCTACCTCGGGACGAAACTGGTCGTCGGCGTCGCCGCGTTCGTGACCGTCACGACGCTGCTCGTGACCGCCGTGAGCATGCTCGCGGTCCCGCTGGTCTACGACCAACCCGGCGTCTACGTCGGCGTCGTGACCGACGCGCCGATTCGACTCCACCCCTCGCTGTACGTCGTCTGGCGGAACCTGCTTGTGGGCGTCGAGACGGTCGTCAGCATCGGTTCGTGGCAGGTCCGGACCCTCCCGGCCGCCCTCGGCGTGGCCGGGTTCGGCGTCCTGCTCGGGGTCGCGTCGCTCCACCTGCTCAACGGTCTCGCGCGCTTCTCGGCGTGGTACACCAAGCTAATGCTCGGCGCGAACGGTGAGTTGCCGTCGCTGCGATAACGCCGGGTCCGTTCGTCCGACCCGACGGCGCGACGCTCAGGCGTCGCGCTCGGCGTGGAACAGTTCCACGAGGAGTCCCGTCGCGCGCTTCTCGGTGCCGTGGGGGACGAAGACGAACGGAATCGGACTGTCGAACGCTCGGTCGCCGTACAGTCCCCACTCGCCGACCGAGCGAGTCGTGCCACCGTACGCGATGGGGATGTCCCTGAGTTGGGCGGGTTCGTACTCGGGGACGTACGACTGCTCTACCCAGACCTCGTGGCGCGGCACGTCGAGGTCGGCGGCGAGCGTGCGTTCGAGGCGGTCGCCGTGTTCGAGCAACCACTCGCCGAACGCGTCGAGGTCCGCGTCCACCCGGTCAGCGTAGGCGATACGGTGCTTCCAGCAGGACTCGGGGAACCGGCGCGACCGGAAGCGGTCGTAGAGCGTCGCCAGCGTGGAGTCGGGTCGGTCGCGGGCCGTCACCCGGAGTCGCTCCATCAGCGTGTTGTCGTCGATCTCCTCCTCCAGCACACCCTCGGCGGTGACGGGCGGGGCGTCGGCGTGGTCGGCGAGTTCGTCGAGGAGCGCCCGGAGCAGGACGTTGGCGTACACCGACTTGTGGTGCTGAGTCACCCACATGTAGAGCGCGATGCGGCCTTCGAGGTAGTTGCCGACGGTACTGAGCGCCTTGTCCGAGAGCGCGAGTCCCTCGTCGGGGTGGGCGGTGTAGGCATCGACCATCCGGTGGGTGTCGAAACTCAGCACGTCCGCGCCGGTCATCTGGTTGTCCCGAGTGATGTAGTCGAGGCGGTCCACGTCGATGGGCGAGTGGAGAATCTGGGCACCGACCCCGTACTGCCAGCGGCCGCCGCGTTCGAAGACGAGGCTGTAGCCGAGGATGTACGCGCACACTTCGTGGGGGTCCACGCCGAGGTCCCGGAGGCCACCGGCGTACTCCCGGAGGACGATGAGACAGCCCAGCAGTTCGTGGGCGCTGGCCGACCGGAGCGGGTCCTCGATGCCGGCCGCCTCGAAGGCCGCGACGAGGCCGCGGTCGGCGAGGCGCGCTCGGAGGTCCTCGGCGTCGATGAACCGCTCGCCGAGGTGGGAGAACGGCGGATGGCCGACGTCGTGGAGCAGGCAGGCGCATTCGAGCGTCCGCTGAATCTCGTCGAGGTCGGACTCCGGAGTGTCGCGCGTGAAGTACGTCTGCGTCCTGAGGTTCTCGAAGACGGTTCGCCCGAGGTGGTAGACGCCGAGGCTGTGTTCGAACCGGGTGTGGTTGGCACCGGGGTAGACGAGGTTCGTCGCCGAGAGTTGGCGCACGTACCGCAGGCGCTGGAACGGGCGGGTATCGACGATGTAGTCGAGAAGCGACTGTTCGAGTTCGACGTAGCCGTGAACGGGGTCTTTGATCTGTGTCTCGGTCATGGAACGGAAGCTATCGATGCGGCGGACCGCATCGGAAACTGATTGTCAACGGTCGGTACGGTAGCGTAGTCGGCCTTTCGATTCCGCCCGAGGGACGAACTCCCGCGGTTCACCGCGAGCGAACGCAGTGAGCGAGCGGGGTTTTTTGGTCTCTTCGTGAGCGAGGCGAACGAAGGCTCGTCAGAGTTTGCCTCTGACGGTGCAGATTTTTTCGAGTAGCGAGGGACGTAGTCCCTCGTACCGTGCGAGCGGCGAAACCACGAGCAGAGAGTGGTGACCACAGGGCACTCCTGTGGAGCGCCCGAGGACACCCGACGAAGAAAAAAGGTGGGTCCTAGTAGATGAGTTCGTCGTCGTTCTCGACCATGTAGAGGGTCCGGGCGGCGATGTTGACCGCGTGGTCGCCGATTCGTTCCAAGTCCCGAACCGTCAGGAGGAGCCGAGAGACGTCTTGCAGGAGTTGCTCGACCTCTTCCTCGGTGTTGTTCTCCAGTTCGGTCTCGATGAGGTCGCGGACGACGATCTCGCTGGCGCGTTCGCACCGCGCGTCGAGTTCGTCGTCGCGCTCGGCGATGCCGTAACAGCCCTCGGTGTTCTCGTCGGCGTAGGCGGCCATCGAGTCCTCTATCATGTCGAGGGTGAGCGTCCCGAGTTCTTGGATGTCCACCTCGGGGAACACGTCGTGGTTGGCTTCGAGGGTGTACTCGCCGAGGTTGGTGGCGAGATCGCCGATGCGTTCGAGGTCGGTGATGATCTTGAACGACGCCGCGACCATCCGGAGGTCGGAGGCGACCGGCTGTTGGAGCGCCAGCAGGTCGATGCACTCCTGTTCGAGGTCGAGATAGAGCTGGTTGACCTCCTCGTCGCCGTCGATGACCTCCCACGCGAGGTCGGTGTCCTTCTGTTCGAGGGCGTCCAAGCCCATCCGGAGCCGTTCCATCACGACCTCGCTCATGTAGAGGACGTTCTCGCGGAGGTCGATGAGTTGCTGCTGATAGTCCTCTCGGGGCATATCTACGAATGCGCGTGTCCCCCTGTTGTACCTTTCGCCCGCGCTATCCGAGGCTCCGGACTACTCGATGAGTCGGTCGTCGTTCTCGACCATGTAGAGGGTCCGGGCGGCGATGTTGACCGCGTGGTCGCCGACCCGCTCCAAGTCCCGAATCGTCAGCAGGACGTTCGACACCTCTTGGAGGAGGTGTTCGACCGCCTCGGAGTCCGCGTCGTCGGAGAGTTCGGTCTCGATGAGGTCCCGGACGACGAGTTCGCTGGCGCGCTCGCACCGCCGGTCGAGTTCGTCGTCGCGCTCGGCCAACGCCTCGCAGGCCGCGGGGTCGGCGGCGTCGTAGGCCGCCACCGCGTCGGCGACCATCTCGGCGGCGACCTCGCCGAGGTCCCGGAGGGCCACGTCACCGACCACCTTTCGGTCGGCGTACAGCGCGTACTCGCCGAGATTGGCGGCGAGGTCCGCGACGCGTTCGAGGTCGGTGATTATCTTGAACGACGCGACGACGAGTCGGAGGTCGGAGGCGACGGGTTGCTGGAGCGCCACCAAGTCGATGCAGTCTCGTTCGAGGTCGAGATACCGCTGGTTGATATCGTCGTCGCCGTCGATGACCTCCCACGCGAGGTCGTGGTCTTGGCGGTCCAGCGCGACGAGTCCCATCCGGAGTCGCCTGACGACCGTCTCCCCCATCCCGACCACGTCCTCGCGGAGGGTTTCGAGTTGGTTCTGATAACCGGTTCGAGGCATTGGAGTCGAAATCGTTTCGTTCGCTGTCGTGATGAGTCTGTTGCGCGCGGCGATGCGTCGCCCGGCGAAGCCGGACGCCCCCATTGCTGGCGAAATCGCGCTCCGGCGCGATTTCGCCAGCAGTAAAGTCTCTATCCGAACTTCCCGGTGATGTAGTCCTCGACGCGCTGGCTGTTGGGGTTCTCGAAGATCTGGTCGGTCTCGCCGTACTCCACGAGGTCGCCGCCGGTGAGGAAGACCGCGGTCTGGTCGGAAATGCGGGCCGCCTGCTGCATGTTGTGCGTGACGACGACCACGGTGTAGTCTTTCGAGAGTTCCTCGATGAGGTCCTCGATTTTGGCGGTGGCGATGGGGTCGAGTGCGGACGCAGGTTCGTCCATCAGGATGACCTCGGGGTCGACCGCGAGACACCGACCGATGCAGAGGCGCTGTTGTTGGCCGCCCGACAGGCCGAGCGCGTTGTCGTCCAGTCGGTCGCTGACCTCCTCCCAGAGCGCGGCCTGCTTGAGCGACCGCTCGACGATTTCGTCTTCCTTGTCCTCGTCGGCGCGCCCGAGGAGCTTGTCGAGCAGGCCGTCGTTGATGTCGCCGTGCTTGCGCGGCCCGTAGGCGATGTTGTCCCGAATCGACTTGGGGAAGGGATTGGGAGCTTGGAAGACCATCCCGACGCGCTTGCGCAGTTCCACGAGGTTCACGCCGTCTTGGTATATCTCTTCGCCGTCTATCTCGACGGACCCATCGACGCTCGCGGAGTTGATGCGGTCGTTCATCCGGTTGAGACACCGCAGGAACGTGGACTTCCCGCACCCGGACGGACCGATGAGCGCCGTGACGCTGTTCTCGGGGATGTCCATCGACACCGACTTGATGGCGTGGTCGTCGCCGTAGAACACGTCCAAGTCCTCGACCGAAATCTTGGGCGCGCCCTCGAAGTCGTATCGAGTCCACTCGTCTTTGAGTTGCTCTTGGCTCTCGCCGCTGACGGTCATCGGTTGGCTGGCGGACTGTTCCTCGCCTTGCTCGCTCTCTCGGAATTCTGCGTTGCTCATTGTTCGAGTTTCCTCCGGAAGTAGATTCGAGACGCGATACCGACCGCGTAGAACGACAGGACGACCATCAGCAGGACGAGCGCGGTCGCCCAGCCGAACTTCGGTTCGTCGCTGACCACGCCGGCCGTAATCGTCCCGTAGAGTTTGTACGGGAGCGCGGGCGGCGCGGTGAGCAGCGCCGAGTTGGAGATGAACGGCGGCGTCGCCGTGAACTCGAACGAACCGAGGACGTTTATCGGCGACATGGCCTTCAGGTTCCCGTTCATCACGAGGAGGAGGGGCGCGGTCTCGCCCGCGATGCGGCCGACGCCCAAGATGACGCCCGTGATGACGCCCGGCATCGACGCCGGGAGGACGACGCTCTTGATGGTCTCCCACTGGCTGACGCCGAGCGCGGCGCTGGCGTCGCGGTACTCGTCGGGCACCGTCTTGATGGCCTCCCGACTGGTGATGAGGACCAGCGGCAGGAGCATGAACCCGAGGACCAACTGCCCGGCCAGCAGCGAGTCGGTGTTGCCGAGTCGCGGGACGAGGAAGGCGTAGCCGAACAGTCCGTAGACGATGCTCGGCGTACTCCACAACCCGTTCGTGGCTATCTCGACCGTGCGGGTGAACCCGCCCTGTTCGGCGTACTCGGTGAGGAACACCGCCGCGCCGACGCCCAGCGGGACCGCGAACAGCACCGCGCCGAACACGACCCAGAACGTCCCGACGATAGAGGGGAGAACGCCGTTGATGGTCTCCGAGGACAGCGAGTAGCCGTTCATCGTGAACGGCCAGTAGAACCAGACGCCGGGAATCTCGAAGATGAGATACTCGTCGAGGACGGGTACGTGGAACCAGAAGGCCGGTTCGCTGAACAGTCCGAACTCGATTCCCCGAAGCATGTAGCCCAGTCCCTTCTTGGCGACGAACAGGACGAGCAGGAGGAGGACGCCCAACATCCCGAACGCGTTGAGACCGACGAGCATGTACGCGCCCGCCTGTCGTCCGCGCGTCCCGTAGCCCTCGTAGGACTTCGCGGCCGACCACGAGAGTATCAGCCCGGTGAAGACCGCGAGCGCCGGCACCACGACCGGTGCCATGAACACGGCCGAGAAGTTCTCGGGGTCCCACTGCCACTCGACGGTGAGGACGTTGGCGAGCAGGAGGGCCCCCGTGACGACGCCCAGCGTGCCGGCCGGGAGCGTCGAACCGAGGTCCTCGCGGGTGAACACGGTCACGGCGGCGACCCCGAGACCGACGAGGAGGCCGACGAGGACGCCCCCGAGGAACCCGAGTCCGAACATCTGGGACGCGACCAGTCCGCCGGCGACGAAGCCGACGAGACCGAACAATCCGCCCGTGACGACGCCGGCCGACCGGTCGGGCGACGTGTCCACGAGTTCGGCCCGCGACGCCGCGCCGAGTCCGAGGACGCCGATGCCGCCCACCGTCAGGAACACTCCGAACAGGTCGAACAGTTCGACCCCGAGGATGGTCCCCGCCACGTCGGTCCACTGGAAGAGCGACGCGAACCCGAGGACGACGGTCAGGATGCCGATTCCCACCACGGCCGAGGCGAGTCGTTCGGCGGCCGACGACTCGTCGGTCACCAGCGCGCTGTTCTCGTAGCTCATCGTTGTCCCCCGAGTTTTCGTTCCATGTGTGCTTCGACGAGTTGCGACGCGATACTGAGTCCGAGGACGGTCACGAACAGCACCACGCCCGCCGCGAACAGCGCGGCCATCTGGTTCCCGCTGGCGATGCCGTACTGGCTGGCGATGAGACTCGTGAGCGTCTCGGTCCCCTGAAACACGTCGTACAGCGGTTGAGGGAGGGCCTGCGAGTGGGGCAACATCACCGTCACGGCCATCGTCTCGCCGACGGCGCGGCCGACGCCGAGCAGGACGGCGGCCGAGACGCCCGAGAACGACGCCGGGATGGTGACGCTCTTGATGGTCTGCCAGTCGGTGGCACCGAGCGCCAGCGACCCGCTCTTCATCGACTCGGGCACGCTGGCGATGGCGTCCTCGGCGACCGACACCACCGTCGGGAGCGCCATCACGCCGATGACCAGTCCCGCGGCGAACAGGCTCCCGAAGTTCGCCAGCCCGAACTCCTCGCTCATGTACGTGTTGATGATGACGTAGCCGATGTACCCGTAGACGATGGAGGGGATACCAGCGAGGATTTCGACGCCGGGCTTGACGACCTCCCGGACCCACCCGGGCGCGATTTCGCTGATGAAGAGCGCGCCCGCGACGCCGAGCGGTGCGGCGATGGCCATCGCCAGCAACGTCGTGACCAGCGTCCCCCAGATCATCGGGACGAGCGAGAAGACGTTCTGACTCGTGCTCCAGAACGGTTTCTGGAGCCGGGTCACGATGTCGAGACCCATCAACTGGAACGCCGGAATCGACCGCGCGAGGAGGTACACCGTGATGAGTCCGAGGATGACGACCGTCGAGGCCGTCATCAGGAACATCAGGAGCTTCGCGGTGTTGGCCTGGTGAGCGACCCACCCGTAGAGGACGACCGCGAGGAACGCCCCGAACGGAAAGACGGTGAGCGCGGGCGCGAACAGGAACGCCCCGAGCGTGGCCAGCACCGCGACCAGCGCCACGGCGTCCACGAACTGCGCGCCCCGGTCCATGTCCTCGACGCTCGTGCGGACCGAACTGACGCGCGCGTCGATGCTGCCTATCATTTTGTGTCGGGGAGCTTCTGTAACTCCTCTTGCTGGCGCGACGAGGTGAGCGTGGCGTACCCCGCCGACTTGACGTAGTTCTCCTGTCCGAAGTCCCGGATTATCATCCGGAGGAACGCCGCCTCTTTCTTCGAGGTGTCGCCGTAGGTGTAACAGTGGAGGTCACGCGACAGCGGATAGCCTCGCTCCGCGAGGTTCTTGCCGGGTTCGTACACTTTCCCGTCGAACTCTAGCTTGATGGCCGGCGTCTCGCTGGTGACGAACGCCAGCGCCATGTACGCGATGGCGTTGTCGGACTTCGAGACGACCGTCTTGACGTTCTGGTTCTGGCCCTTGCGCACGTCCACGCCGGACATCTTCGCGTTCGGGTCCCCGAGCATGTTCGCTCGGAAGGCAGTGTCGGTGCCCGACCCTTCCGCCCGTCCGACCGCCTGAATCTTCTTGTCCGGGCCGTCGTAGACGTCTATCTCCGACCAGTTCGTAATCTCGCCGCGGTAGATTTCCCGGACCTGCTCGGCGGTCAACTTCGTGACACCCGCTTCGTATATCTCCTTGCTCACGACGATGGGCTGGGCGTCCACGCCGACCACGTGGTTCTTGAACTTGCTCAGCTCCTCTTCGCTCTTCTCGGTCAACTCGGCGGCGACCGGTGCGCTCGAATTCCCCACGTCGAGGAGGCCCTTTTCGAGTTTCTCCAGGCCGGTGCCGGAGTGACTCAGCTTGACCGAGATGCTGAACGGCGGACTCGCCCCCGAGCCCTCGAACCCGTACTTGCTGGCCCAGTAGTTGGCCAGTCGCTCGTCGGTCTCGATGCCGTAGTTACTCGGTCCCCAGTACTCCTCGTCGTCTGCCGGCGGGTTCGAGTTCCACACCGAACCCGCGGTACTGGTTATCGGATACACGGTGGACGAACCGCCGACCTTCAGCGGTTCGAGCGACGACTGGTCGGACGAGCCGTCCCGCGTCGTTTCTCCTCGGTCACCCGGTGGGGTCGGACTCGTGGAGACGCATCCCGCCAGCGATGCGATGGCAGTGCCCCCACCGAGGAGAACCGCTCGACGGTCGATAGAGGGTCGTTCCCGCATTGGAAATGATTTGCCTGAGACGAAGTAAATACCCTTCTATTACATCTATATAGATGTATTTACCCATCCGTAGTCAGTTCCCCGTTCGACCCACCATCCTCTTAAAGAGTAGATATAACGTCTCAAAGCGGAGTCGAGTGGGGGTCGAGGGAGCAGAAACTATCGAAACGTACCACCGAATCCGCACGAACCCCGGCGACGTTTCGGCGAGACAACCAACCTGTATATAGATTTGAATAGATTTATTGTGCATCGACCCGCGATTCGACACATGGAGACGCGGAAAGTCCAAGTCACGGGCGGTTCGACGTTCACTGTCTCGATTCCGAAGGGATGGGCGACCGAGAACGGAATCGAGGCGGGAGACCGCGTCGAGTTCCATCCCGAGGGCGACTCGCTGTTGCTCTCGCCGCGGACGGCCGAGGACACGGTAGAGGGCACCGTGGACATCACCGACCTCGAAGGGGCCGAACTCATGCGGACGGTGTTCACGCTCTACGTCAGCGGCTTCGACATCATCAACCTCGAAGCGACGCGCGTCACTCCGGACCAGCGCCGGACGGTCCGGGACGCCACGCAGGGTCTCGTCGGACTGGAGGTCATCGAGGAGACCGGCGACCGAGTGGTCTTGCAGGACCTGCTCGACTCCTCGGAACTGTCGATTCACAACGCCATCACGCGCATGCGACTCGTCTCGATTACGATGCTTCAGGACGCGGTGACCGCGCTGGTCGAGAACGACGACGACCTCGCAACCGACGTCATCGAGCGCGACGACGACGTGGACCGCCTCTGGTTCATGATTTCGCGGGTGTTCCGGTCGGCGCTCCGCAATCCCAGTACCGCCGCCGACATCGGACTCCCGCGCGAGACGTGTTTCGACTACCACTCCAGCGCCCGCCAACTCGAACGAATCGCCGACCACGCCGCGAAGATCGGCAACCACGCGCTCGAACTCGGCGAGATTCCCGACGAGGTCCGCGAGGCCCTCGAAGACCTCCACGCCCAGTCGGCCGACGTCGTGGAGATGGCGATGGACGCCCTGCTGGAAGACGACGGGTCGGAGGCGACGCGCCTCGGGAACACGGCCCGCGAACACGTCCGAGAGATAGACCAGCACACCCGCGAGGTAGACGACCTCATCCGCGACATGGACGCCGAGCGCGCCCAACAGCTCAGCCTCGTCGTGGACTCGCTGTCCCGGAGCGCAGACTACGGCGGCAACATCGCCGAGACCGCCCTCCAGAAGGCCGCGCCGCGACCCGAGAACTGAGTTCACCTGATTGCTGTCGTTTTTCTCTCGCCATCCGACGCACGTAGCGAATCGTGACTGCGGGGAGACCGAGACTCACCGCGACGGCAAGCCGCCGATGAGCGTCAGTCCCAAGACGATGAATCCCATCACGACCAGCAGGTAGCCCGTCACGCGGTACAGTCCCGTCCCCGCCGCGCCCAAGTCGGGTTCCGGCTCGAAGCCGGAGAAGTTCCGAATCCAGTACATCGCCCGCGGATAGCGGACGAAGGCGTAGCCGATTGCGAAGACGACGACGGCGGCGGGATAGCCGAGCGGTTCGGCGAAGGGCGCGAACACGCCGGTTGCTCGTTCGGCTCCGAGCAAAACCGTGTCGGTTACCGAATCCGATACTCGGCCGTCACGACCGCCCCGTAGATTTCGGAAACGGTGAGCTACGTCCGGCTCAGAGTTCGCCGAGCTTTCGGAGGAGTTGGCCCTCGTACTCGCGGTCGCTCTCGACGCCCTTCACTTCGAGGACGTTGCGCTCGAGCTTGTCGCGGGCGACGCTGAACGCCTGTTCCGCGCCGTAGCCCTCGCCCGACCCGGCGACCTGCCCGCGGTTGGTCCGGAGTCGAATCTTGCACTGAATCAGCGGCGTGCCCCGGAGCTTCTCTTTGTGTTCGTGGAATCGCACGTGCGCGTGACGAACCTGCATCTTCTGGTACTTGTCCGAAATCTCCGCGATGGACTCCCGAATCGACTCTCGCGTGAGGGTGTCCAGCAGGTTCACGTTGGTAATCTGGACGTCCATCACGTCCTCCTCGGTGTACGAGAGCGCGCGGAGCACGTCGGTCTTGGTGACGACACCGCCGACCACCCGGTCGTCGTCCTCGGGCGTGACGACCAGCCCCGAGTAGTCGCTGTCGAGCATGCGCTCGACGGCGTCGCGGACGCTCTCGCCCAGCGACGTCGTCGCGGCCGGACTCGACATCACGTCGTACACCGGCAGGTCCAGCAGTCGGTCGCCCTCGCCCGACCGGTCGCCGCGGGTCGTCTTCTCGACGTTCCGGGTCGCGAACTCCACCACGTCGTGGGTGGTGACGACGCCGGTGAGGAAGCCGTCGTCGTCCACGACTGGGAGTCGGGAGATGCCGTGTTCGCGCAGTCGGTTGATGGCCTGTCCGAGCGTGGCGTCTTCCGCGATGGTGACGACGTTCTCGGTGTATATCTGTTCGACCGTCAAGGTGTCGAGGTTCTCCAACACCGCTTCGAGGATGAGGTCCTGGCCGATGACACCCCAGAGGTTGCCCGACTCGAAGACGGGCGCGACCTTCGTGCCGCCCTCGACCAGCGCACGGGCCACGTCGCGGACGTTGTCGGTGCGCTCGACTCGCGGTGCGGATTTGGTGAGCGTATCGACCTTGGTGTGGTCCTCGATGTGCGAGCGGAGCAGTTGCTTCTGGGTGAGGACGCCCTCGTAGTCGCCCGCTCGCGTCACGATGATGCCTTTCGGATTCTTTTCCTCGAAAATGGAACGCGCCTTTCCGACGTTCGATTCGGCTTCCAACTCGATGTAGTCCGTCGTTGCGATATCAGCGATGTCCATCGTCGTCGTGAAATAGGCCGCCAGTAATAATGAAACTTGGCCGGATTACAGATTTCCGAGAAGTAGCTGCTCGGCGCTACACCGTGATTTTTTGCCGTGAGCGACCGTATCACCGGCAGTGATACCCGACATCGGCGCGGTGTTCGGCGAGTACACGTATCTGGCGAGCGAGGTAGTCTTCGGTACCGTCGCGGTAGGACTCCTCTATCGAGTCGGTGCGCTGGTTCAAGCCGCCCGGACTATCGCGGCGCTGTATCCAATCGCCTATTTGTGGGACTGGTACACACTCCATATCGGCGTCTTCACCATCCAACTCCGGACCGGAATCGACCTGCTCGGAATACCAATCGAGGAACACATCTTCATGGTCGTCGTTCCGGCGTTCGTCCTCGGTCTCCACGAGACGCTTCGGGAGTGGGAGAGAGCGAAAGGGTCTCAGACCGCCGAAAACAGCCAGTAAGCGGCAGTTAACGCAGGACGGCAACGGGATGAAACAGCGGTGCAACTGTTCGTAAGCAACGATTGTCAGTAGGTAAATGGTGAATAACAAAGGCTAATCCGGGCGATGTGTTCAATCCATGCTGGGTTACGAGCAAGGGGTGGCATATTAATGAGCACCATTGGTGACTCATCCGGAACCGGAAGTACCGAACCGGAGGAGACTCCGGACCAGCAGGACTCCGCTGTAGCGACACAGCAAGTCTCTGACATCGTCGAATCCGAGAGCGAGGAGGAAGAGGAGGAATCCGAGCCCGAACTCTCCCGCGACCTCGTCTTCGACGTTCTGAAAAACCGACGACGCCGATACGCACTCCATTATCTCAGACGTGCCGAGGGTTCGGTGCAGTTGTCCGAACTCGCCGAGCAGGTGGCCGCGTGGGAGAACGACATCGAAGTCGATGCGATTTCTGCGGCGGAACGCAAGCGCGTGTACACTGCCCTCTACCAGTCGCATCTCCCGAAGCTGGACGACGCGGGCATCGTCGATTACAACCAGAACCGCGGTATCGTGGAACTCTCGGACGCCGCCGAGCAGCTCGACGTGTATCTGGACCTCGAATCCCAGCCCGACATCCCGTGGTGTAACTGGTATCTCGGACTCGCAGTCGGGGGACTCGGACTGCTGACGGGCGCATGGCTCGGACTGCCGCCGTTCTCGCTGGTCGCCGACGTACTTCTCGCAACGGCGGTCGTCGCCGCCTACGGCGCAGTCGCCGTCACGCACACGTACTACGCCCGACACGCCAGCGGTGCCGGCGAGACGCCTCCCGAAGTACAGGAGTCCTGACCATGGAGGAGGCGGCACGGTCCAGAGACGGAACGCTCGGACGCGACGACCCGAGGGGCGCGTTCGCCCCCGCCGGGTCTCAGACGCTCGTTCGGACGCCCACCGACGCCGACCCGCTCGCCGCCCTCCCGACACGCGCGACCGACACGCTGCTGGTGGTTTCGGCACGCGACCACCCGAAGCGACTCGAAGCGAAGCTCGAACGCGCCGGTCACGACCCCGCGAACGCGGGCGTCGTGCCGGTCGTCCCCGCGGCCCGCGACTACGACGGCGACCTCTGGACGACAGACCCCGTGCGTCCGAACGACTTGACTGGCATCGCCATGCGGTTCTCCGACGCAATTCGCCACGTCGAACCCGGAACGGGGTGGGTCGTCCTCGACGCACTCGGCGTCCTCCTGATGTACGCCGATTCGGACCGCGTCTGCCAGTTCTTCCAGACGATGACCAACCGCGTGCGGGCCCGGGAGGTCCGGGGCGTCTACGGCGCGAACCCCGACGCTATCTCCGACGAGACCTTCGAGCGGCTCCGGTCGATGTGCGACCGCGAACACGACCTCGGATAGCGGTGGGGTTCCAGGCCCCGGCCTCAAACGGCGGCCTCAGGCCTCCAGAAGCGGTTTCAGGCGATCCCTGCGCGGGTTTCAGGGCGTCGTTTCCGGCGTGAAATGGTCACTCGTCGGCAGTGTCTATCGCTAGAGACTCGTTTCACGGGTAGACGAGTCCAGAAGCCACGGCTTCTGGACTCGTGAACGAAACGCAAATTTGGAGTGGGTTTGGGCAGATTTGGACCGGATAGAAGGCCGTGAAATAACCATATCACGCCCAAGATTGGCGATGAGGACATTCGAAACCTCCACGACAAGTTCAGTGACGACTATCTGGAAATGGAGAACTAATCCTCGAGATAGACAGGGTTAGCCGGTTAGATGCCACTATAGTAACCGTTAGAACTTTTTGCTCAGAGACTGTTGTAAGAGATAGTGAATCATCTCGACGAGATCTCCGTCGAGGAATTGCAAGACGCTCTCGACAACGTGGACGGAAAGAAGCCGACACAACGGCTCCTAGCAGCCATCGCGTACAAGAACGGTGTAACGCAGACCGAGCTAGCCGAGTGGTACGACGTTCAGCGGCGGACCATCTACAGCTGGCTCAAGCGACTCGACACCAACGAGCCGCTTGAGCAAGCCGTTTCTGACGATAAACGAACTGGGAGAAAGCGAAAACTCTCAGAATCACAGCAAGAAGAATTCGAAGAAACCGTTCACGACCCACCTGAAGAGGTCGGGATCGACGCGCCGGCGTGGACGCCGGCGCTCGTCCAGGAGTATCTCGAAGAAACGTACGGCGTCGAGTATTCAATCCCGAGCTGTCGGCGGTTGCTGAAAGAAGCGGGATTGAGTTATCAAAAACCGCGCCGTTCAGCCGCCGAATCCGACGAAGACGAGCAAGAAGCGTTCCATGACGAGCTCAAAAAAAGCGGCGGGAAATGGACGCCACCGTAGTCTGTATCGACCAGACCAAGAAATCCGTCCAAGTTGAGCCGCGTGCCGCGTGGTTTCCGCGCGGCACGCGACCCTCGGTCGAACTCTCTGGGCAACGCGACTGGACGTGTCTGCTGGGCGCAATCACCGAGGACGGTGATCGATTCTTCTCTCGATTCACCGAGTACGTCACGGCCGAACACGCGAAACATTTCATTTTAGCATTATGCAAAGAATTCGAAGAGGACTTGATCGTCGTGTTGGACGGAGCGCCATATTTTCAGGCGTCGGCCGTCACGGATCTGGCGGCCCGTGACGACCTCGCCTTTGTGACGTTACCATCGTATTCGCCGGAGCTGAACCCTGTCGAGGAATGCTGGAGACAGCTTCAAGCTGCTCTCAGTAACCGTTTCTTTGACTCGCTCGACGAGCTAACAACAGCGATTGACACCGCTCTCGACCAGCTCTCTGTCCCTAATGTGAGTAATTACTTCTAGTGCCTACTATAGTGCGACACGGATCGTCCTGTCAATTTGCTGTTCCGCCAGTTCCTTTTTGAAGCCTCTGGGTATAGTATAGCACAATGGGGGACGATTCTTCGAAAGACGTTGCGACGGGAGAGCAGTCAGGTGAAGGGGGTGTTGAGACGGAACTCTCGCGCGACATGAGCCTGTTCGACATCACCTTCATCGGCGTAGGGGCGATGATCGGAGCCGGGGTGTTCGCGCTCACCGGGTTCGCCGCTGGCCTCGCCGGGCCCGCGCTGACGCTTGCGTTCCTCCTCAACGGCTTCGTGGCGATGTTCACCGCGGTGTCGTACGCCGAACTCGGGGCGGCGTTCCCCGAAGCCGGCGGCGGCTACCTCTGGGTCAAGGAGGCGCTGGTCGACCCCAACGGCTTCTATGCGGGATGGATGAGTTGGTTCGCCCACGCGGTCGCGTGTTCGCTCTACGCAGTCACGTTTGGTGTGTTCCTCGTCGAACTCGTCGTCTATTCGACGGGACTTCCCCACGAGTTCCACTTGCTCGGGTTTATCACCCCGATCATGGCCGAGAAAGGCCTGTCGGTCCTCATGGTCGCCGCCTTCGCTTACATCAACTACCGAGGAGCAGAGGAGACCGGGAAGGCAGGCGTCATCGTGACCGGTATCAAGATCGTCATCCTCGGCGCGTTCATCGCGTTCGGCGCGTACGCGACCGTTACCGCGCCCCAGTGGACGGACAAGTTCTTCAACAGCCCGTCGTTCGCGCCGAACGGCCTGTTCGGTATCATCGGCGCGATGGGGTTCACGTACATCGCGTTCGAGGGGTACGAGATCATCGTTCAGTCCGGTGAGGAGGTCGTCGACCCCGGTTCGAACATCCCGAAGGCGGTGTTCTACTCGATGGCCATCGTCGTTCCCATCTACATCCTCGTCGCGTTCGCGTCCATCGGCGGCATCGACGTGACGCAACGTATTATCGGCCTCGCGGAAGTCAGCGGTCAGCAGAACGTCTACACGTGGGAGCTACTGGGCGAACTCGGCGAACTCGGTATCATCCGGGCCGCCGGACAGTTCATGCCTTACGGCGTCCCGCTGCTGCTGTTTGCAGGGCTGGCGGCGACGATGAGCGCGCTGAACGCGACGGTGTACTCGTCGAGTCGGGTCTCGTTCGCGATGGGCCGCGACCGCGCGCTTCCGGGTGTCTTCAACAACATCCACCCCGACAAGCGGACGCCCCACTGGGCGATTTTCATCTCGGCGATCCTGATCGCGGCGATGGCGGTCATCCTCCCGATCGAGGCGGTCGCGGCCTCCGCGGACATCATGTTCATCCTGCTGTTCGTGCAGGTCAACTGGACCGTCGTCCGGATGCGCGAGACCCACCCCGACCTGCCCCGGACGTACGAGGTGCCGTTCATGCCGTGGCCGCCGCTCATCGGCATCGTCCTCCAGATAATTCTAACGCCGTTCCTCATCTACACTCTCGGCCTTGAAGCTCTCGGCATCGGTGAGAGTAACCACGGCCTCATTGCGCTTGTGACGACCGCAGTTTGGATGGGATTGGGACTCCTAATTTACTATGGGTACTCCAAGCAACAGGAAGCCGAACAACTCGAAGAAGAAACTCCGACGCTCGTGACCGAACATACTCCATCCGAAGCGGAAGGCCAAATCGTCGTTCCCATCGCGAACCCCGAAAACGCCGCGCAACTGATGCGGACAGCGGTCGATATCGCTCGGGACAAAGACGCCGAAATTCTGGTAATGAGCGTCGTGACGGTTCCCCAGCAGACTCCGATTTCGGAGGGCCGGGAGTTCGTTACTGACGAACGAGAGGTCCTCAACGAGGCGATGGACGTCGCAGAGGATGCCGGTGTGCCGGTCAATGGTACGATCCGTATTGGTCACGATGTTGCAGAGGCGATTCTCAACACCGTCGAGCAGTACGACTGCGAGATGGTTCTGATGGGTTGGAAGGGCCAGCACAAGAGCCAGCGCCGTGACATCGTTCTCGGGAGTAACGTGGATACGGTCGCGCAGAAGGCAGATGCAGACGTCCTGGTCGAGCGAATCGGTGGAGCCGGAGACGTCGAGTCTATCTTAGTTCCCACAGCGGGCGGTCCACACGCCGATCTCGCCGCCGAGATTGCACGAGCAATCGCACGGACGACGGGGGCTGACGTTGACGTAATGCACGTCGTCGAACCAAATGCGGACGATCAGCGGCGTGAAGAAGCACAGAATACCGTTGAGTCTACTACGGCTATACTCGAAGGCGTAGATGGTACCAATACGAGTATCGTCGAGGGGGACGACATCGCCACCACAGTAGTCGAGGAATCGGACGCCTACGACCTGACAGTCGTCGGTGCCACTCGGGAAGGCTTACTCAAACAGTTCGTCTTCGGTGCCGTTCCAGAACAAATTGGGTGGGAGGCAAAGAGCACCGTGATAATGGCGAAACGCAACATCGACATCACCTCGACATTGTCTCGGTGGCTCGGACCGTAATGTGAGCCGCCGTCGTTTATAGACCGTTCTTGCTCAACATCCGGACAGGCTCTCGACAGATGTCCTCCGAATTGCAACTCTCGGAATATTCGTCTCGTTCGGAGGGTTCGTACTTCGTGTCGCTACTGGTGTGATTGTCCTTACTGCCGGTGCGGTTCACGTTCCATATCCGTGGCTTGAGGTTGCGATGTGTTCTTCAATCCGTTTTTGCGAATTGGGCATGTGATTATTGTGTCCTGATACCGAGTTGACCGTATGAACACCCCCGGCTAATCGCTTATCTCACTCTTTTGGCTATTTTTATATTCCTTATCGGATGGGGAGACCGCTTTGGCGTAACGAGTGGTTCAGCGATAGTATTCCCACATCTTGTGGGTGTCGGGGGATCTTACTTGCCCTCTTTATTTACCATTTCGTGAGGGGATACCGAGAACCATAGTTGAGAACCGTATTCGCTGGAGCCAAAACCTATCCTCCCAAACCAATTTTCCAAGGGCTAATCTACGCTCTGCATTGAACGTTGGCTCAGAACCTCCTACACGGCCACTTCACGACTGTGAAGGTCGTCGGTACTAAATATCCCATAGGTTTCCGTTGTTACGCTACACCAGAACGAATCGAGTCCTAATCACCAGAAGCCGGAAAGGGACAATACAAAAAGTCATGGAATATGACAATACCCACGGCTACCAACGAGGAATAACGTGAAGAAGTTCCCTCCGTCGCGCGGTTCACACGACCGGAGGGAGTGTAGTGGGTTTGGGCAGATTTGAACTGCCGGCCTCCTCCATGTCAAGGAGGTGTCATAACCAACTAGACCACAAACCCATTTCGGTGCGGTCTTCGTCGGACGCATTTCCTCCTTTCTCGGGGATACAATTGAACCTTTCGGATTCGGTCGCAGTCTGGCGATTCCCGCGAACGGTCGTCACGGGCGGCCCTCGCAACGACAGCATAAGCGGTAGTATGGACAGATAAAAGATTTCCTACCATGCCTGCTCATTTCTTTTCCGCATCTTTACCTATTCCCACCGGTTGCTCGACGGTGGTACGCCTGCGATACGACTCGCTGATTTGCCGACGAGAGGCTACTTCGGACCTCACCAGCGTACCGCTCCACACAGAGGCCTCTCGCTTACGGGCGCGGCGTTGCGCCGCGCCCGCAGGCATCGATTTGAGATAAGCCGAGTGCGTCCCGGAGAACCAGTTATTGCGTCTCGTGGACCGAACCACGGCGTCTCGCAGAACGAATCACCACTCCTGTCGGAGATGGCCCGACTCGCTTTCCCCGACACCTTTAAGTCTATGTACGATTGTGTTCATTGTAAGACGAAGAAGTACATTGGTGATTCCGAATGCAGGACTACATCGAACGCGTCACCGACGGCGAGAATCTCACGCTCGACGAAGCGCGCGAGGCGGCGAGTCGCGTCTTCGAGGGCGCGAGCGAGGCACAGATCGGCGCGCTCCTCGCGGCGCTCCGCGCGAAGGGCGAGACCGAGACCGAGATCGCCGGGTTCGCGCAGGGGATGCGCGACGCGGCGCGGACCATCGACCCCGACCGCTCGCCGCTGGTGGACACCTGCGGGACCGGCGGCGACGACTACGACACCATCAACGTCTCGACCACGAGCGCCATCGTCGCCAGCGGCGCGGGCGTCCCCGTCGCCAAGCACGGTAACTACTCGGTCTCCTCGTCGTCGGGGAGCGCCGACGTGCTGGAGGTCGCGGGCGTCGAAATCGACGCCGAACCCCCGGCGGTCGAGTCGGCCATCGAGGACGACGGCATCGGGTTCATGCTCGCGCCCGTCTTCCACCCCGCGATGAAGGCCGTCATCGGTCCGCGACAGGAACTGGGCATGCGGACGGTCTTCAACGTCCTCGGCCCGCTCACCAACCCCGCGGGAGCCGACGCGCAGGTCGTGGGCGTCTACGACCCCGACCTCGTGCCCGTCCTCGCGCGCTCGCTCGCCCAGATGCAGGTCGAGCGCGCGCTCGTCGTCCACGGCTCGGGCATGGACGAAATCGCGATCCACGACGAGACCACGGTCGCGGAGGTCCACGGCGACGACATCGAGGAGTACACGCTCACGCCCGCCGACCTCGGTCTCTCGCGCCACGACGTGAGCGCGGTCGCCGGCGGCACCCCCGAGGAGAACGCCGAGGACATGCGCGGTATCGTGGAGGGCGGCGTGACCGGCGCGAAGCGCGACATCATTCTCGCCAACGCCGGGGCCGCTATCTACGTCGCGGGCGAGGCGGACTCACTCGAAGACGGTGCGCAACTCGCCGCGAAGGCCATCGACGACGGCGGAGCGGCCGACAAGTTCGAGGACCTCAGGACCACCGTGACAGCATGACGCGCGTGAAAATCTGCGGGCTCACCGCTCCCGAGGACCTCCGGGTCGCCGTCGATGCGGGTGCCGACGCGGTCGGCCTGCTGGTGGACGTCCCCGTCGATTCTCCCCGAGAAATCGACGTCCAGCGCGCGGTCGAAATCGCCGACGCGGTGCCGCCGTTCGTCACCAGCGTCCTCGTCACCATGCCCGACTCCCCCGAGCGCACGGTCGAACTCGTCCGAACCGTCGAACCCGACGCCGTGCAGGTCCACGGTGACGCGAGCGTCGACGACCTCGCGTACCTGACTTCGAGCGTCGAGGCGAAGGTCATCAAGGTCGTGGACGCCGACGACCCCGAGACGGCCCGGCGCTACGACGACGTGGCCGACGCGCTCCTCGTGGACTCGGTGGACGACGAGGGCGCGGGCGGAACCGGCGAGACCCACGACTGGGACCGGACCGCCGAGGTCGTCTCGACGTTCGACTCGCCGGTCGTCCTCGCCGGCGGACTCACCCCGACCAACGTCGCCGACGCCGTGCAGACGGTCGAACCGTTCGCCGTGGACGTGGCGAGCGGCGTGGACCGCGACGAGCGAGCGGACGACGAGTCCACCGCCAGCGAGACGCCCGCACCAACCGGTCGGAAAGACCCGGATGCGGTCGCCGACTTCGTGGCGAACGCGAAACGAACCCAGTCCACGCCGACGCCATGACGCCGAGTTCCGACACGCCGACTGGCGGGGACGACGCCGGGACGCTGGAGCGCGAGCAGTTCGTGGACCTCGCGGGCCGCGACGAACCGACCGTCGTCCGCCTCGCGGTCGAACTTGACGTGGACGCGACGCCGCTGTCAGCCTACGCGGCGCTCACCGGGCGTTCGACCGATGTGGACCCCTCCGAGTACGCCTTCCTGCTCGAAAGCGCCGAGAAGACCGCGTCGAGCGACCCGGACGGCGCGTTTTCGCCGGACACCTCCGGCGACCGCCACGCTCGCTACTCGTACGTCGGCTACGACCCCGACGCAGTCGTGACGGTCGAACCCGACGACGTCGCGGTCGAGTCGCTCGGCGGCCGGGCAGCGAAGTACGTCTCCGCCGACCGCGAGGGAGACACGCTCGACACGCTCCGCGACGCCATGCCCGACGCCGAACAGCGCGGGTTCCCCGACGGGGACCGCCAGCACTTCGAGGGTGGACTCGTCGGCTTTCTGGCCTACGATGCGGTGTACGACCTCTGGCTGGACGAGGTGGGCGTCGAGCGTCCCGACTCCCGGTTCCCCGACGCGCAGTTCGTCCTGAACACCAAGACGGTCGCGTTCGACCACCTCGCCGGAACCGTCTCGCTGGTCTTCACGCCGCTCGTGGGGCCGGACGACGACGCCGGCGAAATATACGACGACCTCCGACGGGAGGCCGACCGCGTGACCGACCTCCTCGCCGCCGCCGACGCACCCAAGACCGGCGACTTCGTCCGCGAGTCGGCGACGGCCGGACCGCGCGACGAGTACGAGGAGGCGGTCCGCACCGCGAAGGAACACGTCCTCGACGGCGACATCTATCAGGGAGTCATCTCCCGGACGCGTGAACTCCGTGGCGAGGTGGACCCGCTCGGGTTCTACGCGGCGCTCCGCGACGTGAACCCGTCGCCGTACATGTACCTCCTCGGCTACGACGACCTGACCGTGGTCGGTGCGAGTCCCGAGACGCTGGTCTCGGTCCGCGGTCGCGAGGTGATGGCCAACCCCATCGCGGGCACCTGCTCGCGCGGGTCGAGTCCGGTCGAGGACCGCCGCCTCGCGGGCGAGATGCTCGCCGACGGCAAGGAGCGGGCCGAACACACCATGCTGGTGGACCTCGCGCGCAACGACGTACGCCGGGTCAGCGACCCCGGCAGCGTGCAGGTCGAAGAGTTCATGAACGTCCTCAAGTACAGCCACGTCCAGCACATCGAGAGCACCGTGACGGGGCGACTCGCCGCGGACGCCGACCCCTTCGATGCGACGCGCGCGTCGTTCCCCGCCGGAACGCTCTCGGGCGCGCCCAAGATTCGCGCGATGGAGATCATCGACGACCTCGAACTGACTCCTCGGGGTCTCTACGGCGGCGGCGTCGGCTACTACTCGTGGTCGGGCGACGCCGACTTCGCCATCGTTATTCGGACTGCGACGGTCGAGTCCGACCCGGACGCCACTCCGCGCGACCGAATTACCGTCCAAGCGGGCGCGGGCGTCGTCGCCGACAGCGAACCCGCCGCCGAGTACGACGAGACCGAGAAGAAAATGGACGGGGTGCTGACCGCCCTTGAACGCATCGAGGAGTCACCGTCGGAGACGCCGAGTACCGATACGGACGCGCCCGAGGTGGGACGATGACCGCGAGCGCGGACGGCGACGGGACTCGGCCGGAGGCCACCGACCTGCAGGTCCTCTTCGTGGACAACTTCGACTCGTTCACGTACAACCTCGTGGAGTACACGAGCGAACACGCCGACACCGAAGTCGTCCGGAACACGGCGACGATGTCGGAGGTGCGCGAGGCCGACCCCGACGCCATCGTCGTCTCGCCGGGACCGGGCCACCCGGAGAACGACCGCGACGTGGGCGTCACGCTCGACGTGTTCCGCGAGGTCAGTCCCGAGGTGCCCACGCTCGGGGTCTGTCTCGGTCTTGAAGCCGCGGTCTACGCCTACGGCGGGTCGGTCGGTCGCGCGCCCGAACCGATTCACGGCAAGGCGTTTCCGGTCTCTCACGACGGGCGCGGCGTGTACGCGGGACTGGAGCAGGGGTTCCGCGCTGGCCGCTACCACTCACTTGTGGCGACCGAAGTTCCCGACTGCTTCGAGGTCACTGCGACGACCGACCACGACGGGGAACAACTGGTGATGGGCGTGCGCCACCGGGACCATCCTATCGAATGCGTCCAGTTCCACCCCGAGAGCGTGCTGACGGCCGTCGGCCACGACGTGATTCGGAACTTCCTCGACGACATCGCGTAGACTCGTCGCTGGCGGTTCGTCGGTGACGTGATGTAGCTCAGCCTTCTCAGGGTAGTCGGACTGACGGTCACAGGTTCATCGACGCTGGTGGCTGAGTTACCACCTCCCTCGCTGTAACCGTACGAATCGTCCGAACGGAGTTCGTCTCGGCCTTGGACTTGAACGTTCGTACGCTACAGGAGGACACCTGCCGTGTAGAGTCCGCCGACGACCACGATGGCGACCAACAGGAGTTTCCACGCGACGCTCAGGAGGACGCGCCCGACCAGTACGATGGCCGCGAGCGCGACGAGTCCGACCAGTAGTTGCCCGAGCGGGTCGGCGAGCAGTCCGGAACCGAGCGGGCCAGCCGCGAGTGGGAGGTCCATACTAAAATCAACGTTCCCACCGGACCGTAAACGTATCGCCCGTTTAACATCCGCTCGTCGCACCGAACCGCTCGACGCCGCGGACGTAGGCCGTGATTACTGAAGTACAATTCCGCTGTCTGACTACTTCCGCTACGGTCTGCATACTCTTATTAGGGTCCGGACGCTACCATTGAGCGACCACCCGAGAGCCGTGAATCCGTTCCGTCTGTGTCGCCGGGACGGACGCTCGCGGCATCGTACAATTTGGAACAGAGGCATCACAGTCCAAATAAACTTGAATTAGTGAAAGAAATGCTTATTTGGGAGGCCTCAGAATGAAAGCGCCGTCACGAATGATACGAACTACGCCACTCGCAGGAGCGGGAATCGCCGGACAGAAGCCCGAGGTGACCGACGCATGAGCGGTGCGGGCGAACTGACGGCCGACGAACTCACGCTCCCCATCAAGCGGACCGAGGGCGAGACCCTCGAAGACCGACTCACCGGAAACGCCTACCACAACATCCTCCCGGCGCGCTACCTCCGGAAGAACACCGACGGGAACCTCATCGAGGAACAGGAGGACCTCTTCCCGCGCGTCGCCGAGAACATCGCGCTGGCCGAAGCCGTCTACGAGGCCGAGAAGCGCGACGCCGAAGTCACGGTCACGCCCGATCAGCTCAAGCCCGACCACCCCCGGCGCGACGAGCTCGCCGCGGAGGTCTTCGGCAAGGGGACCACGGCCGACGACGACGTCGAGACGACCCTCTCGGTCTACAACGTCAACAAATTCTCCTACGAGACGGTCGTCCCGGAACTCCCCGACGAGATTCGAGACCACGTCGAGGACGTGCGCGAGGAGTTCGAGACGCTGATGGAGGACCTGTCGTTCATGCCGAACTCGCCGACGCTGATGAACGCGGGCGACGAACTCCAGCAGCTCTCGGCCTGTTTCGTCGACTCCCCGGCCGACGACATCGACGACATCCACCAGACTGCCAAAGAGGCCGCGCAGGTCTTCCAGTCGGGCGGCGGCATGGGCTACGCGTTCTGGAAGCTCCGGCCCTACGGCGACGCCGTGGGTAGCACGGGCGGCATCGCCTCGGGTCCCATCACGTTCATGCGGACCTACGACCAGATGTGCGAGACCATCGCACAGGGCGGTGCGCGGCGCGGTGCCCAGATGGGCGTCATGCGCGTCTCTCACCCCGACGTCATCCAGTTCATCCACGCAAAGAACAAGGACGTGAGCCTCGCGGAGACCCTCCGTCTGAACGACCCCGACGACTACACCCACAACTCGTTCGAGGAGGCCCTCGAAGAGGCCCGCGAACTCATCGACGACGACGGGCGCGTGCCCAAGCACCTCCGGAACGCCGCCGAGGGCCACCTCTCGAACTTCAACATCTCGGTCGGCATCACCGACGACTTCATGGAGGCAGTGAAGAACGGCGAGGAGTTCACCTTCACGAACCCCCGGACCGAGGAGCCACACATCGCCACCGAGCACACCAAGGAACTCTACGAGATGTTCGGTCTCGGCGACCACGTCGAGGTCGGCGAGGAGCTGTCGATTCCCGCGGAACTCGTCTGGGACCGCATCGTAGACGGTGCCCACGAGAACGGCGAACCCGGCGTCATCTATCTGGAGCGAGTGAACAAGGAACACTCCTTCGATGTGGAGGAACACCCCGACCACCGGATTCTCGCCACCAACCCCTGCGGCGAACAGCCGCTCGAAGAGTACGAGGCCTGCAACCTCGGCCACATCAACCTCTCGACGCTCGCGGACACCGAGGCCCCCGACTGGCGGGTCTGGTACGACGAACACGGCGACGAGTACGACGACTTCGAGGAGGCGGTAGACGCGTTCCTCGCCGACGCGATGGCGTGGGAGGAGTTCGACCACCGCATCGAGTACGGCACTCGATTCCTCGAAAACGTCGTCACGATGTCGGACTTCCCGGTCGAGAAGATAGAGCAGAAGGTCCGGGAGATGCGGAAAATCGGTCTCGGCGTCATGGGGCTGGCCCAACTCTACATCCAACTGGGCGTCGAGTACGGTAGCGACGCCGGCAACGAAATCGCCCGCCAACTGATGCGGTACATCAACCACGAGAGCAAGTGGACCTCCCACGAACTCGCCGAGGAGCGCGGCTCCTTCGAGGAGTGGGACAACAGCAAGTACGCGAACCCCACCGAGTACCGCGAGTGGTTCGAGAAGCAGACCGGCCTGAGCGCCGACGACTGGGAGGACGGCTTCGCGGTCCGGAACCACAACACGACGACCATCGCGCCGACCGGCACCACCTCGATGGTCGGCAACACCACGGGCGGCTGTGAACCCATCTACAACGTCGCCTACTACAAGAACGTCTCCGACGACGTGCAGGGCGACGAGATGCTCGTGGAGTTCGACGACTACTTCCTCCGCGTGCTGGAGGACAACGACATCGACGTCGAGGAGGTCAAGCGCGAGGCCCAAGAGCAGATGGCCAGCAACGAGTTCGACGGCGTCGACGGATTGACTACCGTCCCGGACGCCATCGGCGAACTGTTCGTCGTCACGTCCGACCTCTCCGGGAAGGACCACGCGGCGGTCCAGTGCGCTTGTCAGGAGGGCGTGGACTCGGCCATCTCGAAGACCTGCAACTTCCCGAACGACGCGAGCAAGGACGACATGCGGGAGGTCTACGAGTACATCTACGACAACGGCGGGAAGGGCGTGACCGTCTACCGCGACGGCACCCGTTCCAAGCAGGTCCTCACCACTCGCGCGGACAACAAGGAGTTCGCCGACGAGAGCGAGGCCGCCGAGCAACTGGTCGAACAGATTCGGGAGGTCTTCGGCGGTATCGAGGGCTTCGTCGAGAGCGACGAGGTTCAGGCTCACCTCGACGAGCAGATCGAGTCCATCCTCGAAGTCGCCGACGGCGAGGACGGCGAGGGGTCCTACGCCAGCAAGCGGCCGCGGCCCGACGTCCTCCACGGCATCACCCAGCGCATCGACACCGGGTACGGCAAGCTCTACGTCAACATCAACGAGGACGAGCAGGGCCGACCCTTCGAGCTGTTCGCCAACATCGGCAACTCCGGCGGCTTCACCGCCTCCTTCACCGAGGCGCTAGCCAAGACCATCTCGACCGCGCTCCGTTCGGGCGTGGACCCCGAGGAGATCACCGACGAGCTACAGGGCATCCGGAGTCCGAAGGTCGCGTGGGACAAGGGCGAGCAGATAAACTCCATCCCGGACGCCATCGGCACCGCGATGCGCCGGTATCTCGACGGCGACGTCGAGAAGGCCTACCCCCAGCAGAAGAACCTCACCGAGGTCGAGGACGAAGTCGGGTCCGACGAGACCGCCACTCGAACCGACGCCGGTCCGGAAGCCGACGTGGGCCGCGAGACTGACGGCGGCGCGGTCGCCTCCGGCAAGGAGGCCGACCAGCAGGACATCATCGACTCGGGCGAGAGTCCGGAGTGTCCGAGCTGCGGGTCGCTGTCGCTGTACTACTCGGAAGGCTGCAAGACCTGCGAGTCCTGTGGCTGGAGCGAGTGCTGACGACGTGAATCGGCGCTGACGCCGAACCGAGACCTGCCGACTCCTTTTTTGCGGCCGAGAGCCAGAGCGATTAGGTAGGTCGGTAGCATACCCCTTCCGACCATGGATTCGATTCGAGGGGTCGAAACGCCGGAGCCGAGAGTCCGGAAGCGAGCGAGCGAACCGAATCGGACGACCCGACCCGGCCGGGAGACGCGTCGATGCGAGACGTGACGACTACGACCGCTCGCGGCCTCGCGGTCGTTCTCGCGGGACTGGCCCTCCTCGTCGTCGCGTTCACCGCGAGTTGGGCGCTCGCTCCCGACACCGAGACGGTCTCCGAGCGGGTCGAACCGAGCGACACGCTGCTGGTCGGCGTGCAGGGACCGGGGCCGAACGGCAACGTAACCGCGCTCGACGGCCGCGGCGACGTGAAGTGGTCGCTCGGCGATATCATCAGCTACCAGAACGTCCAGCGTCTCGACAACGGGTCGGTGCTGGCGACGTTCGCCGCGGGCGACTACGAGGAGTGTGGACCGTACGACCCGCCCTGCAAGCGGACGGGCGTCCGCATCATCGACCCGAACGCCAGTTCCGCGGGCGTCTCGGAACCGACCCCCGAAGTCGTCTGGGAGTGGAGCTATCCGGTCCGGACGCGCGAGGACAGCGAGGTCCACGACGCCGAGATGCTCCCTTCGGGGAACTTGCTCGTCGCCGACATGGAGTACGAGAGCATCTTCCTGTTGAATCCGAAGACGCGAGAGCGCGTCTGGACGTGGAACGCCAGCCAGCACTACGACGGCCCGGCGGACCCGACGACGACCGACTGGCTCCACCTCAACGACGTGGACCGCATCGGCGACGGCCGGTATCTCGTCTCGATTCGCAACCGGAACCAACTCCTCGTCGTCGAACGCGGGCACGGCGTCGTAGAGGTAATCAACGAGAACGGCGACCCCGACGTGCTGAACCGACAGCACAACCCCCACTGGCTCGGGGACGGCGCGGTCCTCGTCGCCGACTCGGAGAACCACCGCGCGGTCGAACTCCACGAGAACGAGACGACCGGCGAGTGGGAGGTGGCGTGGTCGGTATCGACGGTCGGCGGAATCGGTCTCGACTGGCCGCGGGACGCCGACCGGTTACCGAACGGCAACACGCTACTCACCGACAGTCGGAACAACCGCGTGGTCGAAATCGAGGAGAACGGGAGCGTGGTGGCGAGCTACGCCGTCCCGTCGCTTCCCTACGAGGCAGACCGCCTGCCGTACGGCGAGGCCCCGGCGGAGGCCGTGGCGACCTACGGCCCGAGGCGCGGCGAGGTCGGCGTCCTCGACCGCGAGGTACCGGTCCTCTCGACGCTCCTCGCGGGCGCACGCCATGTCGTCGCCCTCCCGTACTGGGTGTCGGAGGGCCACCTGCTAGTTGTCGTCGTCGCACTCGCGCTCTGGGTTCGGGGTGGCTACCTGTTGGTTCGCGGTCGGCGGTCCGACGAGTGACCGGGAGGAAAACAGTCTTGGCGCTCGCTCCCCGTCGTTCCGACATGAGCGACTCGGCGGAGGCCGGAGACGGCGGCGACGGCGAAGACGAGCGGGGCGGCCGCCCGTGTCCCATCTGCGAGACGCCGATGTACTCGCGGCACTGCAAGTACGTTTGCCCGCAACACGGCGTCATCATGGACTGCGCGGACACCTTCTACTGACAGAATCTCCGCCGTCTTCGGCGGCCGGCGTCTACTTCATCGTGACCCACGTCAGGAACGCGATGGCGACCAGTTGCAGGCCGCGAAGCACCAGCACGGCTTGCTGGACGGTCGGGTCGCCCGAGTAGAGCATCTTCATGCTGAAGAAGAAGTAGATGGCGACGACGTTCTCCGCGAGCATGACGCTCCCGAACGCGACCAGTCCGAGCAGCAGCGAGGTGCGGAACTTCCGATAGTTGCGGACCCAGACGGTCGTGAGTAGACCGAGCAGGAGGATGTTCACGACCGCGATTCCGCTGGCGAGCTGTATCGTACTCATGCTGTGGTCTCCGTCTCGGTCGGTCTGTTCCGTGTCATTCGATGTGTTCCATGATTTCCTCGAACGCTTCGCGGTGCTGTTCGAACTGGTCGGTGAGGAAGTAGAGCTTCCCGTACTCGTTGTCGCCCGGTTCGACGACGCCGTGGTCTTCGAGCATGTCGAGATGGTGGCGCACCGTCTTGTACCGCACGTCGAGCGCGTCGGCGAGTTGGTTCGCGTTACGGGGGCGCTCGGAGAGTTCGCGGATGAGCCGGGCGCGGTTCTCGCCGCCGCGCGTCGCCGTGAGAAGGTACCAGAGCGCCTTGTCCATCGCGCTGTGCCTCGGTTGTCAGCCACGACTCTTATAATTACGGCTCTACCCACTTCGAGACCCAGCCCGTCGCGCCGCTCGGGAACGGCTTGCTGTCCTCCTTCGGTTGGAGGTTCCCCTCGCCGTCGGTCGCGCGGACGACGACGTCGTGGGCGTCGGTCGCCTCGTAAGTGTGCTCCCACTGCCGCCACGCGTCCTCGGCGGCCGACTGCTCGCCGTTCTCCGACCCGCCCTCGCCGGGATTTCCGGGGAGCGGCTCCGAGAGCGTCGCTTCGTTCCACGAACTGCCGCCGTCGGTCGAGACCTCCACTTTCCGGATTCCTCGCGTGCCCGCGTAGGCGTGGCCCGCGACCTGCATCTTCGTCGCGCCGCCCGACGCCGCATCGGTCGCGTCGCCCAGTCGATTCACGGCGTGGAGTTTGGCGACGGTGTTGACCGGCCCGGTGCCGTGCCACCCGCGCTTCTCCCAGTAGCCCTTCGCTTCCTCCTCCAACACCTCGATCTTGGTGAGCCACTTGACGTTTATCTCGCCCCAGTGGCCCGGAATCAGGGCGCGAACCGGGTAGCCGTGCCCGCGCGGGAGCGGTTCGCCGTTCATCTCGAACGCGAGGAAGCCGTCTCGGAGGGCCGACAGCGGGAACTCCTCGAAGTAGTCGTCGGCCGCGCGGAGCATGACACAGCAGTTCTCGCCCAACTCGACGCCCGCCGAATCGAGCAGCTCCGTCACGGGCACGCCGGTCCAGAGCGCGGTGTCCATCTTCTTGCCGTTCAGCCCCTCGCCGACGCACCGCAACGTGACGAACCGGTGTTCGACCGACTCGGAGAGACCGGTCAGGTCCTCGTAGTCGAACTCGGTCTCCTCCTCGACCGCGCCCGTGACGCTCAGCGTCCAGTCCTCGCGCTTCGGCGTCGGGTCCACGTTGTTGACGTCTACCTGGTAGAACTGCTCGCTGACGAGCGGTTCGATGCCCTCGACGTCGAGGGACTTCTCGGCGGCCTCGTCCAGCAGCGACTGGACGCCGGCCGAGACCTCGCCGTCGGTCTCGGGCACGTCGCCGCCCTTGCCGGAACCGAGGACCGCGCCGACGCCGCCGACCGCGAACGCGCCGGCGACGGCCTGGAGGACGCGCCGCCGGGCTGACGCGTGAGCGGCGTCGGCCGCGGCGTCCGTGGTGGCCTCGTCCGCGTCGCTCGCGCCGACCGACGCGAGCGCGACCACGAGACCCGCGCCCGCACCGGCCGCGAGCGTGGAGGCGGCCGACCCCGTGAGCGCCAGCGCGACGGCGACGCAGGCCACGGGCGCGACGGCGAGTGCCGGGACCGCGAAGCGGTCGGCGAGGCGGGCGGCGACCGCGGTGGCCAGCGCGAACAGGCCGACCGTGAGCGCGAGTGCCAGCAGGAACCCGAGTTGGCTCCCGAGGCTCCCGAGAGTCTGGATGGACCACGTGACGACCGCGTCGGGCGTCGAGGCGATCACGACCTCGCTGACGGGTGCGGCGACGAACGCCGGCGTCCGACCGACCGCGGCGTACGACCCCGCGACCGCTGCGGTCCCCGCCGCGCCCGCGACGAGGGCCGACGCCAGCAGGCCCCTCGCTTCGGAACGGATACCGCCTGGGCCGATGCCGTCCGGGTCGGTTCGTGTGGTCACGGTCTCCTCCGGGCGACGTAGAGCGCCGCGACCAGCGCCACGAGCGCCGCGCCGACGCCGAATCCGGGCGTGAACGCGCTCGACCCGCTCTCGGCCGCGTCGGTGGTGTCGCTCATCGAGTCGTCACTCATCGAATCGGTGGTCTCCGACGTCGAATCGCCGGACATCGAGTCGGTAGTTTCGCCCATCGAGTCGTCGTTCATCGAATCGCCCGCGCAGGTCGTCGTCTCCGAGGCCATCGAGTCGGTGGTCTCGTTCGCCATACCGCCCATCGACTCGGTGGTCCCGTTCATCGACTCGTTGCCCATCATCGCGGTCGTCTCGCTCATCGACTCGTTTGTCATCCCCGTTTCGTCGGCCATTGCAGTCGTCTCGCTCATCATCGCGGTCGTCTCGTTCATCGACTCGTTGCCCATCATCTCGCTACTCGTCGGACCACACTCGGTCGTCGTCTCCTGCGCCGTAATCGGCGCGACGCAGACTGTCAGGACGACCACTGCCACGGTAATCGACGTTGCGAAACGCATGGCTCTATCGGCGAGAGCCGTCCTAAAAGGGATTTTTCGAACTCCGACCCCACTCCGGTCCCGGTTCGCTCCGACTCCGTTCCAAATCCGTTCCAATTCCGGTTGCGGGTCGCGGTCGTGCCGCCGCGAGACGGACCTACCGCCGGGCGCTCACGGCGCGGTAGGCCGGTCCGGCGAGGAGCGCGACCGCCACCGCACCCCCCGCGGCGAGGAGTTCCCAGTTTATCGCGGTCAGTCCCGCGGTCGAGAGGTGGTCGAGGGAACTCCCCGCGAGGACGGCCGCGGCGGTCCACGGCACTTCGCCGAGCGCGGTTCCGGCGACGAACGCGCCCGGAGAGACTCCGGACAGGCCCGCCGCGGCCGAGACTGGGTCGGAGGGCGCGGGCGCGAGTCGGGAGGCGACCATCCCGCGCAGGTCGCCGGTAGCGTCGAAGAAGCGCTCGCCCGAGTCGCCGAGGCGCGAGACGAGCCCCGACCCCCGTCCGGTTCGCGTTCCCGACCCCGCGCCGACGTAGCGCGCCGCGAGAAACGGCAGGAGCGCACTCGCAGTCGTCCCCGCGAGCGCGACCGGGAATCCCCAGACCGGGCCGTAGGCGTACCCCGCGAGAATCGCGACGAGCGTCGTCGGCCACGCGAACAGCGGACGGACGAGGTAGACGCCGACCAGCAGCGCGCCGAAGACGACCGGCCGGTCGGCGAGGTTCCGCGCGACCGCGAAGAGGTGGTCCGGTCCCGCGAGCAGGCTTCCGGCTACGACGACCGCGAGAACGGCGAGTCCGACGGCTTGGCGGCGCGCGAAGTCGGCCATCGCTCCGTGGGTTTCCGTTCGGTCGGTATCCTCTTTTTGGGTTGGACTCGGGTGGCTCCGAGCCGGGGAGAGAAAAGTGAAATCGCCGCCGAGCGACGCCTCGCGCAAGGTTTAATCCGCCTCGCGGGTGAATCGGAAGTGATGGCCGACGACGAGGCATCGGAGCGAGCGGACGCCGCGGACGGGAACGCGGCGAGCGACGACGCCGACCCCGTGGCGGTCGGCGTCGAACTCCTCTCGAAACTCGAAGACCCCGAACTCTCGGTTGCGGAGGCGGTAGACCGCATCGAGACCGTCACCACCCACCCCGCGACGACGCGGAAGATTCTGGACGAAGCCGAGAAGCGCGGAGTCATCGAGCGCGAGAACGGCATCGTCACGACTACGGGTGGCGGCTACGTCAGTTTCCAGAGCGAAATCGTCACGAAGGAGGGGGAGTTCTCCTGTCGACGCTGCGGCGCGAGCATCTCGACCGGCTACTTCATCGACCTCGACGCGGGAGAACACGGCGCGTTCGGCCCGGAGTGCATCCGAAAGGTCACCGGCCGAGACTGAGAATTTCGTCGAAATCGGTCGGCGAGAAGCCGACTTACCGACCGCGACTCAGCTCTTCGATGAGCTGCTGGAGCGTGCGCTGTTGCTCGGCGAGTAGTTCGTTCTGGCGCTCGACGGCCTCCGTCAGTGCCGCCAATTGCTCCTCGGTCGTGTCCCGCTCCAGTTCCGAACTCGCCGGCTCGAAGCCCGAGTCGGCGAACCCGCTCGATTCGGCGCTCTCGGCGGTCGCGTCCGCGGGTTCGCCGTCCGTCACCGTGGCCGCCGCGCTGGCGTCGGCGGTGTCGGCGGCTTCGTCGGTCTCCGCGAGGGTAGCGCCGGTCGGCTGGTCGGCGGCGTCCGTCTCGCCGCCGGCGTCGGCGTCGGCGGGTCCGTCCGGTTGCTCTGCGCCAGCGCCCGCTTCTACGCCCGCGCTCGGTTCCGCGTCCGCGCTCGTCTCTGCGCCCGCACCTGCCTCCGTCCCCGCGCTCGCCTCCGCGGCGCGCGCGGCGGCCTCGCTCGCTTCGGCCGCGGTGACGTCCTCGTCGGGCCGGTCGGCGGTCGTCACGCTCGCGTCGTCTTCGATGATAGCGCCGTCGTCGTCCAGTTCCGGCGGGTTGGCGTCGATGGGGTCCACGCCGCCGCCTGCCAGCGGGTCGGCCTCGCTCTCGGCCGCGTCGTCGCCGTCGTCCGCGGCGGCTTTCTCGGTCTCGGCCTGCTTCTCGGGGTCGGCGTGCTCGCGGGCGAACTCGTCGTAGGAACTCATCCCGTGGTAGTCCAGCAGCGCGCGCTCGATGCGCTCGCGGACCTCGCGGGTCTGGTCGCTCGGCGTCTTGATGCGCTGCGGTCGGCCCTCGCTCTCGATGATAATCTGGGAGGAGACGTTCCCCTCCTCCACGTCGAGGGCGGTCACGTCGTCGAAGTAGAACTCCTCGTAGTCCTCGTCCCAGACCGCCGCGCCGACGTGCTTGACCACGCGCTCGCTGGTGATGACCAAGGTAAGTTCGCTGAACTGGTAGGTCTGCTTGACCGTCTCGTCGGGACCGGTCACGTCAGCGGCGTTCAGCACGCCCGCCAGCACGGGGTGGAGCGCCTCGTAGAGGCGGTTACTCGGGATTTTGAACTTCTCCTCGCCGTCGATACCGTAGTCGAGACTGATGGACGACTTGCGCCGCCCTTCGGAGATTTCGATACGTTCGGCTTCGTGGGGGTACTCCTCGACGGACTCGTCGCTCAGGAGTCCGTCCGCGCGGTAGATGAGGGTCCGCGTTCGAGTCACGTAGAGACCGTCCTCACCGCCGAGAGCGACCTGCGCCGCGACCTGTTCGCCGTCGAGCCGGGACTGTACGATTCCGGGAACGCTCATGAACAGGTATGATTAGCCCCCCGGCTTAAATCCGCCGGGTAAGTGCCGCGGTATTTTTCATCCGAAAGGATGACGGGAAGGAACCTCCGAGAGTCTTCGAGCGACGATGTCCCCCTGTTCGGTTCCAAAACCACCGTGCCTCGCCGTCCCGAACCCGAGTGAGATGAGAACTTTAAAGAGTAACACCCCCCTACGCAGAACTGAGCCCGGGTGGCTTAGCTGGACATAGCGCCGCACTCATAGGGTTACTGAGATTCGGTGCTCAGGCCTTGGAAGCCTCCCATGCCCGAGAGGCCCGCCGAGCCTCGTACCTGGGTCATGCGGAGATCGAGGGTTCGGAGCCCTCCCCGGGCACTTCTGAGATTCTGTAATTCCTTCGTTCACTCGCCGATTTTCCGCAACGCTTTCTACCGGTTGGTCAGCATTCGGTTCTCTCGTCGTTCGCTGTGACATGTCGCTGCTATGGTCATCACTCTGTAGCAGTCGGGAGTATCAGCAAAAGCGTATCCCGAACCGCTCGCTCTCCTCGTTTACTCAGCGGACGTAATCGACGCCGTAGACGTTCAGCTTCCCCTTTCCGCCGGAGAGTTGCAGGCTTCGAGGGAGGTCGTCCAGCAGTACGACGCCGCTTTCGAGGACCGTCGCGGACGGACGACTGGTCACCGTGACGGTCGCGGTCGTCTTGAAGAACGTCCCCTTTTCCCTCGCTTGCTTCGGACCGTGAACCAACAGGGTTCCGGACCCGACGCCCTGGAACACGGACCAGTTGCTCCCCGTTTCCTTCTTCATACCCGTCGGGTGATCGGTCTGTCGAGACAGGAACTCCGCCATCGCTCCGCTCTGCTTCGTCACGTAGTCGTATCGCTGGTTGTTACCTACGTTATTGACGCTGCAATTTAGCCCGCCATCCACGCTGAAATTCACCTCGTAGGCGTCGAACTTCGGAAGTTTCCCCGAATCGTAGTCGATGTCGTTCCCCGAGACGGTGTCGAGGAGTTTCCGCCGCGTGCTACCCGAGTCGGTCGTCTGCCCGAACTCGCCGGTCGTCACCGAGTCGAAAGAGGGCGACTTCCCGGACGTGGCGAGTTTCTTCCACTCGGACCCGTCGCCGAGGTACTCGGCTTCCGTGTCCGTGGCGAGGAACTTCGCGCCCGCTTTCGGGGTGTACTTCGAGCGGTTGGCCTCCTCGTCGCGGATTTCGACGTCGCCGTCTATCTTCTCGAAATTCTCGTTGAGCGGTACGTGCCAGTCCGTCGCGCCTTCCTCGGGCGTGTTGTAGTCGTGATAGTCCGTCATGGTTAGCCTCCGTAGCCGAGCGCTCCGTATCGCTGTTCGCCGTACTCGTCCACCTGTTCGGTCGTCTCGTCCGGCGACTCGCTCGTCGTCGCCGTCCCGGCCGTTGTTACCGTGCCGACCGTCGCCGCCGTCGTCGCCACGGTCATCCCGCCGTACCCGTGCGTCGTCTCGGTCGTCTGGGAAGTCGCTCCGTCTCCCTCCCGACTGTTACAACCCGCTAGAAATCCGACGCAGGCGGTCGTCAGGAACGCTCGTCGTCGCATGCGACGTACCTCTCGGCAGTCCGTGAAAAGTATTTTGAATGACCTATCTGGAGGCGGGGAAGTCTACGTTCAGTTCGCGTCGAGTTCCGAGGCTTCTACGTCTCCGTCGAGGTACCGCTCACCGAGCGAACTGATGGTATAGATGTCGCTTCCGAGGTGTTCGACCAGTCCGTAGGCGGCCAGCGTCCGACAGCGGTCGGCGACCTGCTCGCGGGTGAGCGGCAACTGCGCGGCGACGGCACTGAACGTGTCCTTGCGCTCGGCTCGGAGCAGGGCGAGCAGGTGTTCGTCCTCCGGACGCATCCAGTCCGCTCGCTCGCTCATACTCGTTAGTTGCCCGCGCTCGCCCTTCACCTTTTATCGCCGTCGCGGATTCGGGACCGACCGGCGAGCGACCGGTAGGTGGTCGAACGCCAACGCTTACCAGTAGCCTAACTGGTAGTGAACCGACGCCCAATCTCGGCCCGAGTGGACCGTCGGCACCGTCTGTTCGACCGCAGGCAACGCCTGATTACCCTCCGTCGGTCGCCGGTATGCCCACATTTCTAAATGGAAGTTATCGGGGAGAAAATCGTTTAGATTCGGTTTTAAATTTTATAGAGCTTTCAGAGGCTGTTTTGAAAGGTACCCTTCGAGCGCGTTTTTCGATGAACTATTCTGAAATCGCACTAACGCTCGTCGCGTTATATGACCCTCCCAGTGTAAGGAGTTGTTGAGGTCGAGACGTCCCCATGACCGAATCCACCCTCCAGAACGAAAGCAACTCGACTATCGGCTCCCCTGCGGAGGCCGGTGAAGGAACCGCCGGGCGCACCAGACTCGCGGGCCTATACGACCGGTATCAGGAGCACACGCTCACCACGCCGTTCGAGGTCGTCGGCTTCTGGTCTGCCATCGCCCTGCCGTTCCTCTACGTGCCCCTCCTGTTCAACGGCATCTCATCGCAGGGCGAACTGCTCACCTTCGTCGGCCTGCTGGCGCTGAACTTCGCGGCCCTCCTCGCGGGACACAGCCACAAGCAGGACTAACTTCGGCCCTCCATAGTTTCGTCTCGCTCCGGCTCGTCTCCCGTCGATTCGTCTCCCGCCGCCTCGCCCTCCACTGTTTCACTCCTACTCCGCTTCGACCGAAAGAACGAGTTTAACCGCTCGCTCGGAAAACATCGGAACATGGAACTCGATACGGTGTCGCTCGGTCCGACTGGTACGACGGTTAGCGAAATCGCGTTCGGGACGTGGCGCTTCGGCCGAGAGAACGACGACGGCGAGGTCGAAATCGGCGAGCGGCGCGCTCACCGACTCCTCGACGCCTACGCCGACGCCGGCGGGAACTTCATCGACACCGCCGACATGTACGGCGACGGCCGGAGCGAGGAGTACATTGGCGACTGGCTGGCCGACCGCGAGCGCGAGGACTACGTAATCGCCTCGAAGATCTACTGGCCGACCCGCGACGGCCCGAACGGACAGGGACTCTCGCGTAAGCACCTCCGGAACAACATCGACGAGATTCTGGAACGGCTCGGGACCGACTACGTGGACCTGCTGTACATCCACCGGTGGGACGACGAGACGCCCGCCGAGGAGTTCGTGCGCACGCTGGACGAGTTCGTCCGCGACGGAAAGGTCAACTACCTCGGAGCCTCGACGCTCGAACCCAACGCGTGGAAGGTCGCCAAGGCCAACGAACTGGCGGACAAGCGCGGCTACGAACCGTTCAAACTCGCCCAGCCCCGATACAACCTCGCCAACCGGGAGATAGAGGGCAACTACCTCGAAATGTGCGCCGACTACGACATCAGCGTCGTACCGTGGAGTCCGCTCGCCGGCGGGTTCCTGACCGGCAAGTACACTCGCGGCGAGGAACCGCCGGCGGGAACCCGCGGTGCGACCGACCAGCAGTTCCGCGACTCGTATCTCACCGACGAGAACTTCGACGCGCTGGAGGCGGTCGAAGCCATCGCCGAGGAGGTCGGCGCGAGTCCGGCGCAGGTCAGCCTCGCGTGGTTGACCGACCACGAGCAGGTCACGGCACCCATCGTCGGCGCGCGCACGGTCGAACAACTAGAAGAGAACCTCGCGGCCGCGGAGATCAACCTCTCGGCCGAGCAGTTCCAGCGACTCGCCGAGGCGAAGTAGACCACTCTCCTCGCGTACTCAGCGTCTTCGGAGGTAGAGTGGCACCAACAGCGCGAGTCCGAGGACCGAGACCGCCGGATGTGAAAGCAACTCCACGTCGAAGAAGTAGAGTGCGCTGTTCGCGGCCACGACGATCAGTCCGACGGCGAACAGCACTCTCGCGGCCCGTGACCGGAGTCGCTCCGACCGGTCTCCGGTCTCGGATCGCTCGGGCGCGAACCCGGTGAACTCGTTGCCCCGTTCGGTCATCTGTCGGTGGTGTTCGGCGGGCCCTCAAAGTCCTTCTGGTCGGGCGGCAGTGGACGACGCCTCCCGAGCGTCAGCGCCGGGTCACGACGCCCCGGAGTTTCGGGAGTTCGCGGGCCAGCGCCTCGCGCTTCACCAGACAGAACCCCGCGAAGATGACGAGGAAGCCCGCGACGGTCGTGAGGTCGATGACCTCGTCGAGGAACCACCAGCCGGAGAGCGCCGCGAAGACGGGTGCGACGTACGAGACGAGGTTGATTTCGATGGGACCGAGCCGCTCCAGCAGGTCGAAGTAGACCAGAAATCCGAGCGCGCTCGCCGCGATGGAGAGGTACGCCATCGCCCAGATCGCTTCGGGCGTCCACTGCACCGCGGCGAGCGACTCGCTCGGGCGGGCGACGCTGACGGCGTGCATCAGGAGTGCGCCCAGCACCATCGACCACGCTTCCATCGTCTCGATGGGGAGTTCGGCGTCGATGCGGCGGGTCAGGACGCTCCCCAAAGCGAACGACGCGGCCGCGGCCAGCACCAACGCTTGTCCGACGACGCCCGAGGTCACGAGGTTGTTCGGGTTCGGGTCGCTCAGGACGACGACGCCGACGAGTCCCAGCAGGAGGCCCGCGATACCCGCGGGGGTCAGGCGCTCGCTCGGGAGAAAGAGGCGCGCACAGCCGGTCGTCAGGACGGGGTTCAGGCTGATGATGACCGCGGCGACGGCGCTGGTCGTGTACTGCTCGCCGACGAACAGGAACGCGTGGTAGCCCGCTATCATCAGGGTCGCGCCGACCGCGACCAACTGCCACTCGCCGCGGGTTCTGGGCCGCCAGCGGTCGGTCGCGTAGACCGCGTAGGCCAGCATCAGCACGCCCGCGATGTCGTAGCGAATCGCGGCGAAGAGGACGGGCGGAAAGTAGTCGAGGCCGGCCTTGATGGCCATGAACGCCGACCCCCAGACCGCGGCCAGCGCGACGAACAACGCGACGTTCCGGTATCTGCTCACGGTGGAACTGGCGTCCCCCGGAGCCTGAACGTTTCGATGGGTGTCGGGGCTTGCCGGTTACAGTCCCGACTCTGCTTTCGCGCGCCGCTCGTCGCGGACCGCTCGAAGCACGTCTTGGCGGGCCACGATGCCGAGGAGCTTGCCGTCCTCGTCCACGACCGGCAGGCGGTTGATGTCCCGCTCGTCGTCGGCCAGCAGGTCGAGGATGCGGTCGAAGTCGGCGTCCGGCCCGACGGTCACCACGTCCTCGGTCATGACCGTCCGAACGGGCTTACCCGCGTGCTTCAACAGGTCGAGTTCCGTGTCGAGGTCGTCCCACGAGAGGTCGATGGCGTACTCCAGCGTCTCCAGAAACGGCGGGAAGCCGACCGGAATCCAGAGCGTCCGGTCGCTCGGCTGGAAGATGTGGACGAGGTCGTGTTGCGTGACGATGCCGACCACGCGGTCGTCGTCGTCCACGACGGGGAAGCCGTTGAAGTCCGCCCGTGCGAGGCGCGTCAGCACGTCACTGATATCGTCGTCTTCGTGGACAGTCTCGACCTCGTCGGTCATCAGGTCGCTGGCGTTCATGCGGGAAACTGCGTCGCGGCGGGCCGTATCGTTTCCGGTTGCGCGACAGGTCCGGCATTCCGACCGCCGGACGGTGACGCGAACGGTGACGGATGGAGATAGATGTAGGCCAGTCTACCGGCTAAATAGATACTTTTAGGAACGATATATTCATGTTACTTCGGAGCGGCCGACTCGCCTTCATCCGCGAGGGTGGTGTGGAAAGGCGTACCGAATCGGACGAACGTTGAAATACGACGGCGGGACCAACTCGGCGCGTGCCCCGCTTCCGCCGCCGCCCCAGCTCCCGTTACTGTCGCATCGACCGCCGCCCCCACTTCCGTCGCCGACTCGCCCGCGCCGTCCTCGGTCCGCTCGCTCGTCTACTCCCCTCTCGCCCGTATCGTACTGACCGGCCGACGCGTTCGCTCGGCTCGACTCTCGTCGTACTAGTCTTTCGATGCTTCGAGCAACGCTTACCCCGCTTCCGGCCCTCTTCGAAGGCATGGACGAGCAGAAGCGATACGTCTGCGAGGCGTGCGGAGAGTCGTTCGACTCTCAAGAGGAACTCCGCAGGCACGTCTACGCCGTCGGACTGGTCGAGTAGGCCGTCCCGCGAGGACCGTCCGGCGAGTCGGGCCGGACGGTCCTCGCTCCACGCTCGGGGGAAACCACCGCCGAGCGGGGAGTCGTCTCCTCGGTCGTCGGCGAACGCCGAGAGCCACCGGTCGGGATAGCGACTGCTCCGAGCGGACGGTGACCGCTTCGGCCGGATAGCGACTGCTTCGGTCAGCCGGTCCCTGTTCCGACCAGCGACCCCGCCGTCAGTCGCTGGCCCGCGAGTCGGTCGCCTTCCGGTCGGCCCGCGACGGCGGCGGAATCTGGGCCTCGCTGGAGGTCGGACGGTCCGGGAGGAGACACCGGTCGGGTTCGCGGTTGACGTGGGCGAACTCCTCGGGGGCGTTCGCCAGCGCGTGCGCCGGATTCCGGCCGCTTTCGAGGACCGCGGCCCGGAGTTCGCCGAACCGGCAGACGCGCGCCCGAATTCCGCGCCAGTGGTGTTTGCCCGCAGGCGGAACGGAGAGTTCCCGCGGTGGCGTGTGGTCGGTCCGACGAGTCGCCAGCGCCGCGCTGTTGACGTTCGCCGCGAGGTCGTCGTGGTCCACGAGGACGCCGACCCGTGCGCCGACCGGCGCGCGGGCCGCCAGCACGTCGAGTCCGAGGTGGAGCGCCCGATACTCGGCCACGTTGTTGTCCGTGACCGACTCGTCGGGGACCGCGAGGCGAGCGACCCGCTCGCCGTCTCGCGTCTCGATGATAGCGCCCAGCCCGCCGTCGTCGCTCTGGAGGCTGTAGGAACCGTCCGTAGCGACGTAGAAATCGCGGTGATGCGTCCGCGGCGGATGCGCGATGTGCGGCGTGGGCGATTCGTCGAACAATGCCCGGAGTGGGGAGGAACGGCCGTGAACGGCCATATCACAACTATCGTTCGGGTGTAACTTAAACTTACGGCCGCAGACCACCGGACGGCAGAGTGAACCCCGAGAGCGGCGAATGGTGTGTGTCACCACAGCATATTTATGCGGCAGAAACTCTTGTAGTGGATATGGCGCACGACGAAGGTACGTCTCGACGTAAGTTTCTGACAGCCGCCGGTGCCGCAGCCGCGACCGCCTCGGTGGCGGGGTGTACGGGCGGCGGTGGGAGTCAAGAGACGACGACTACGACCACGGCGACGGACACGACGACGACCGAAGCCGACACGCAGACCGGAGCGGACACCAGCGAGGAGGGCGACCTGCCCGACGAGTTCCCGGTCACCATCACGCAGGGGCAGATGCCGACGACGCTCGACCCCCAGAACCACCGTTCGACGCCGACGGACAACGTCGTCCTGCACGCCTACGAGGGCCTGCTCGGGCGCGACCAGAAAGGGAAGGTCGTCCAGAAGCTGGCGACGAACTACGAGCGACAGGAGCCGGGCCGGGTTCGGTTCCAGATTCGGGAAGGCGTCACGTTCCACAACGGCGACCAACTCACGCCGGAGGACGTGGCGTTCAGCATCAACCGCATCGTCAAAAAGAACGTGAGCATCGCCAGCCCGCAGGCCGACCAACTCGCCGGCGTGACCGGCGCGAAGGTCGTAGACGGCCAGCGCGCGGTGGACGTGATGTCCGAGGGCATCAACCCCATCGTGTTCTCGTTGTTCGCCACGTACTGCGACATCATGCAGAAGTCGTGGGTGCAGGAGCGCTCGAAGTCCGAAATCGCCCAGCAGATGAACGGGACCGGCCCGTTCAAACTCGAGCAGTACCAGTCGGGCGTCCAGGTCGAGTTCTCGCGGTACGAGGACTACTGGCGGCGACCGCCCGCCATCACGACACTGACCTTCCGGGCGGCCAAGGAGTCCAGCACGCGGGTCAACCAACTGCTGGAGGGCGAGACCGACATCATCGTCAACGTTCCGCCCCAGTCCATCTCGCGGGTCCGGAACGCCGGGGCAGCTCGCATCAGCGCGGTGCCGAGTACCCGCATCATCTACAACGCGATGAAGTACAACGTCGAGCCGTTCTCTAGCCCGAAGTTCCGGCGCGCGATGAACTACGCCGTGGACCTCCAGAGCATCATCCAGAACGTCCTCTCCGGGTTCGCCGACCCGACCAGCCAGCCGACCCTCGAAGGGTTCTTCGGCTACAACCCGCAGGTCTCGGTGTACCCGCACAACAAGTCGAAAGCCGAGCAGTTGGTCGAGGAGAGCGGACACGCCGGAGCCTCCATCACGCTCCACACGCCGGTCGGTCGCTACCTGAAGGACGTGGAGATCGCCCAAGCGGTCGCCAACCAGATCGACCAGCTCTCGAACGTCTCGTGTTCGGTCAAACAGCGCGAGTTCGCCACGCTGGCGGGCGAACTCACCGACGGAAATATCGATACGGGCCCGGCCTTCTACCTCATCGGTTGGGGTAACGCGACGTTCGACGCGAGCCAGACAATCATCCCGCTGTTGACCAGCGACGGCGCGCTCACCTCCTACAGCAACGAGAAGGTGGACAACCTCATCGACCAAGCCCAGAGTACGGGCGACTCCCAGAAGCGTGACAACCTGCTCAGGCAGGCCAACCAGATACTCCACGACCAAGCGCCGTGGATATACCTGAACCGCCAGTACAGCGTCTACGGCGTCCGGAACCGGGTCGAGTGGCAGGCCCGGCGCGACGAGCGCATCGACGCCTACGCCATGGAGCCGGCAGAAGGCCAATAACACATCGACCAATGTTTTCGTCTCGATGGAGTGATGCTTGATGTCGATGGGGAGATTCCTGCTCAAGCGTAGCGTTCAGGGCGTGTTCGTGGTCTGGGGCGTCGTGACGGCGGTGTTCGCGTTGCGGTACGTCACGCCGGGCAACCCCATCACGTTCGTCGCGCCGCTGGACGCCAGCCAGCAGTTACGCGAGCAGATAGCCCAGGAGTTGGGGTTGAACAGACCGTTCTACGTCCAGTACTTCGACTACATCTTCAGTCTGGTGCAGGGCGACATGGGCTACTCGTACATCCAAGGCGTGGAAGCGAGTCAGCTCATCTTCGCTCGCCTCCCGGCCACCCTCGAACTGGCGGTCGCCGCGAGTATCGTCGCCGTGGTCATCTCGATTCCGCTCGGGGTCATCTCGGCCACCAGACGGCACGAACCGGCCGACTACGCCGCGACGAGTTTCTCGCTCGTCGGCATCTCGACGCCGAACTTCTGGCTCGGCATCATGCTCGTGCTGATTCTGTCGGTCCAGTTCGGCCTCTTTCCGACGAGTCGTCGGGCCGTCGGATTCTTGGAGAGCTTCGGAAACCTCGTCGTCCTCTCGTTCGACCCGCTCCGATTCGCGCTTCCGTTGAACGTCACCGAGTTCTTCCACGATATCGTGACGTGGCTCGCTCACATCACGCTCCCGGCGATTACCCTCGGAACCTACTTCACCGCGCTCATCACGCGGCTGACTCGGAGCGGAATGTTGGACGAACTTGGCAAGCCGTACGTTCGGTCGTCGCGCGCGAAGGGCCTGCCCGAGACGCTGGTCCGGTACAAGCACGCGCTCCGGAACACGTTGATTCCGGTCATCACCGTACTGGGCCTCCAACTCGGTACCCTCATCGGCGGCGCGGTCATCACCGAGGCCGTCTTCGCGTGGCCAGGACTCGGCACCCTGCTCATCAACGCCATCAACTCCCGCGACTGGCCGCTGATTCAGGGGTCGCTCATCGTCATCGGCACCGGATTCGTCGTCATCAACATCTTCGTGGACGCGCTGTACGCCTACATCAACCCGCAGGTGGTTCACTAATGGTCGGACCTATCGAGAGACTCGCGGACCTGTTCTGGAACGGACTGAAGCGGGGCGTCTCGCCCCGGACAGTCCGGAACCTCCGGAAGGAACTCCGCCAGAGCGCACTGGCGAAGATAGGCATCGTCGTCGTCGTCGCAATCGTGCTGGTCGCGGTGTTCGCGCCGCTCATCGCGCCGCACAACCCGACGAACCAGCACTTGGACAAGTCGCAACTCCCGCCGCTCGGGTTCAGCAAGACGACGACGCAGACGACCTCCCAGATGGTCAACGGTTCCATCGAGGTCGTCAACCAGACCGTCACGGTGTCGGCGACGCCGAAGTACCCGCTCGGCACCGACGCGCTCGGCAGGGGGATGCTCTCGCGGGTCATCTACGGCGCGCGGACCTCCCTGCTGGTCGGTCTCTTCGGAACGTTCATCGCCGCGACGGTCGGCGTCACCGTGGGACTGGTCGCGGGCTACTACGGCGGGAAGGTGGACGACGCGCTGATGCGGAGCGCCGACATCATGCTCGCGTTCCCGTCGCTGGTGTTGGCCGTCGCGCTGGTCGGCCTGTTCGGTCGGGCGGTGGTCAGAGTGCCCGACCCGCTCGTGAAGGCCGGTATCGCGCCGAACATGCCCGAGACGTTCGCGCTGCCGGGGACGGTCATCGTCGTCGTCGGACTCGTCAACTGGGTGTGGTTCGCGCGGGTCGCCCGTGGCGAGGCGCTCTCCATCGAAGGGCAGGAGTACGTCAAGGCCGCCCGCTCGGTGGGCGCGAACGACGGATTCATCCTTCGCAAGCACATCCTGCCCAACAGCGTGACACCGATTCTCGTGCTGGCGACCATCCAAATAGCGGCCATCATCCTGCTCGAATCCGCGCTGTCGTTCCTCGGCTTCTCGGGGACCAGCCTCTCGTGGGGCTTCGACATCGCGCAGGGGCGTGACTACCTCGCGTCGTCGTGGTGGATTTCGACGGTCCCCGGCGTCGCCATCGTGATGACGGTCATCGGCATCAATCTCGTCGGTGACTGGCTCCGCGACGCCTTGGACCCCGGTATCGAGGGCGAAGGAGGTGGCGTCTGATGGCCGAAGACCTCCTGCGCGTCCGGGACCTCTCGACCAGATTCTTCACCGAGGACGGACAGGTCAACGCGGTCGAGTCGGTGGACTTCGACGTGCGCGACGGCGAGGTCTTCGGCATCGTCGGCGAGTCGGGGTCGGGCAAGAGCGTGACCGCGCTCTCGGTCATCGACCTCGTGGAGTCGCCGGGCCGCATCACCAGCGGCGAGGTCTGGTATCGGAACGCGGACCTCGCCGAGGAAGTCCGAGACGACACGCCCGAGGCCGTGGACGGCGAGTTCGTGGACGTGCGCCGGGTGCCCGAGAACGTCCGGCGGTCGCTCCGCGGCCCGTCGTTCAGCACCATCTTCCAGGACCCGATGAGCAGTCTGAACCCCTCGCTGACCGTCGGCGAGCAGATAGCCGAGGCGGTCGAGGTCCAGCGCCGCGCGCGCTCGAACCCGCGTTCGACCCGCTCGCGCACGCAGGGATACGGCCTGACCGACCTGCTCAGTAGCGCGGTCCTGCCGTCGAAGAGCTACGTCAGCGACGAGAGCCGCGCCGAGGCCATCGACCTGCTCGAACAGGTCGGCATCCCCGACCCGGCCGAGCGCGCCGACGAGTACCCCCACGAGTTCTCGGGCGGAATGCTCCAGCGCGCGATGATAGCCCAAGCCCTCGCGGGCGAACCCGACGTGCTCATCGCCGACGAGCCGACCACCGCGCTCGACGTGACGATTCAGGCCCAGATTCTCGACCTCCTGCGCGACTTGCAGGACGAGACGGGGATGAGCATCATGATGATCACCCACAACCTCGGGGTCATCGCCCGGATGTGCGACCGCGTCGGCGTGATGTACGCCGGAGAGATCGTCGAGCGCGGCACGCTCGAAGACGTGTTCGACGACCCGGTTCATCCCTATACGCGAGGTCTACTCGGGTCGATTCCCGACCTGGACGACCCCGCACCCCGGCTCCAGCCCATCGAGGGCAACGTGCCGGACCTCTACGACGAGGAGATGGAAGACCGATGTTACTTCGCCGACCGCTGTCCGAAAGCCATGGAGGAGTGTCTGAACCACCCGCCGGAGTTCGAGGTTGGCGCGACTCCGGAGGAGTCACCAGAAGGAGGCGGTGGAACCGCCGACTCCGGTGAGCGGACCGGCGAACACACCGCGCGGTGCGTGCTCGCCCAGCACGAGTACGACCCGTCGCAGGCGCTCCCGAACGATTACTTCGAGAGCGGCGCGCGACGGAAATCGGAGTCAGAACCCGAAGAGGTGAGCGCGGATGACTGATCCGCTGGTTCGCGTCGAGGACCTCCGCAAGTACTACTTCGAGCAGGACAACCTCACCGACCGACTGCTCGGCAGGGAACCAGAGAGCGTCCAAGCCGTGGACGGCGTGAGCTTCGAGGTCCGCGAAGGCGAGACGCTCGGACTGGTCGGGGAGTCGGGATGCGGCAAGTCCACGACCGGCGAGACGCTGCTCAAACTCCGGGAGCCGACCGACGGCGCGATGTACTTCGACGGGGAGAACGTCTTCGAGATGGACGACCTGACCGAGTTCCGCGAGCGCGCGCAGGTCGTCTTCCAGGACCCGTTCTCCAGTCTCGACCCGCGGATGACCGCGGGCGAAATCGTCCGCGAACCGCTCGACGTTCACGGCATCGGCACCAAGGCCGAGCGCCGCGAGCGCGTCGCCGAACTGATGGAGCGAGTCGGCCTGTCGGCCGGACAGGTGGACCGCTACCCACACGAGTTCTCGGGCGGCCAGCGCCAGCGCATCGGCATCGCCCGCGCGCTGGCGCTCGAACCGGACTTCATCGTGTGCGACGAACCGGTGTCGGCGCTCGACGTGTCGGTGCAGGCCCAGATTCTCAACCTCTTGGAGGACCTCCAAGAGGAGTTCGGACTGACGTACCTGTTCATCGCTCACGACCTGAGCGTCGTCCGGCACATCTCCGACCGCGTGGCCGTGATGTACCTCGGCGAAATCGTGGAGGTCGGCCCAGTCGATGAGATATTCGAGAACCCCGGCCACCCCTACACCGAGGCGCTGCTGGAGAGCGTCCCGCGGGCCGACACCAGCGAACAGGGCCGACAGGTCGAGACGCTCTCGGGTGACGTGCCCTCGCCGCGCGACCCGCCGAGCGGTTGTCGGTTCCACACGCGCTGTCCCTACGCCCGCGAGGTCTGTGCGCGAAAGGACCCCGACGGCTACGAAGCGGGCGGGCCGGACCACCGAGCGGCCTGTTTCCGCCGGGTCGAGTCCCACGAGTACTGGGAGAGTCCGCCGCTCGAAACCGACGACGAACCCGCGACCGAGCAGACCGCCGACGACTGACGGCCGCTCCCCGTCGTTTTCGACGGTTCGACTGACCGGCCATGAATAGTCGGGCAGGGCGCTTATCTCTACGAGTGTAGTTGTCACGCTACGGAACGACGATTCGCGTCGCTCTCCGACACGGATTGCAACGACGGTCGGAGAGCGACGTCGAGCGGCGACGCGCCGCGCACGTTCCGACGTAGACATGAGTCAGGACCAAAACAGGGGGTCGGTTTCCCCACCGAACGTCTCCGAGAAGGACGTACTACCGATAGACAGCGAGAGCGAATCCCTCGACGCGATTCTCCGGGCACTCTCGGACCACCGACGGCGATGCATCTGTCACTACCTCGCCCAGAGCGACGAGGCGATGACGGTGGACGAACTCGCGGAGTTGCTGGCCGCCTCGATGACCGCGAAGACGCGCGCGGTCCTCACGTCGGCCGAGATAGAGAAGACCCGCGCCGAACTCCTCCAGATGCATCTCCCGAAACTGACCGAGGTCGGCATCGTCGCCCACGACGCGGACGAGGGCGTCGTGCGACTGGCCGACTCGCCCGGCGTCGAGGAGTGCCTGCGGGCGGCCACGAGCGTCGATTTACAGTAGCTGGGACTTTCTGCGTAGAGCCACTGGTCGGCGCGGCGCAGTCGCTACGCGCGGCGCAGTTCGGTTCGCGTTCGGCACCGTTATCCGTCCAGCGTTCCTTCTCGGAAGCATGGCAGACGACCTGACCGCGACCCTGCACACGACGCACGGCGACATCGAAGTCCGGCTGTTCGACGAGCGCGCCCCGCGGACCGTCGAGAACTTCGTCAAGCTGGCGGAACACGACCCGGCCGCGAACGACGACCCCGCGCCGGACACGACGACGTGGGAGGACCCCCAGTCCGGAGAGGTCCGGGGCGACTCGCTGTACAGCGACGTGCCCTTCCACCGAATCATCGGGGACTTCATGATTCAGGGCGGCGACCCGACCGGCACCGGCCGCGGCGGCCCCGGCTACGAGTTCGAAGACGAGTTCCACGACGAACTCCGCCACGACGACGCGGGTAAGCTCTCGATGGCCAACAGCGGTCCCGACACCAACGGCTCGCAGTTCTTCATCACCCTCGACGCCCAGCCGCATCTGGACGACCGCCACGCGGTCTTCGGCGAGGTCGTAGACGGCATGGACGTGGTCGAGGAGATCGGCTCGGTCCCGACCGACCACAACGACAGCCCGAACGAGGACGTGACGCTCGAACGCGTCGAGATTCACGACTAACCGCCTTTTCCGCCCCGGCTATCCTCGCGCACCCGGCGCTCCGGGTGGCGCTCGGCGCAAAAATGCGGCTGGAAAAGAGGACGCTCGCTTCGCTCGCGTCCCCTCCCGTGTACTCGCCGTCGATTGTTGGTTGGCTCAGCCCTCTCGGGGTAGTCGGACTGGCAGTTACGAGGTGAGAGGTCGGCGAACGCGACTCCGACGACGCTGCTGACTGACTCGCCAGTTATCTGCCCGTAACTGCGCGAAACGTCCGGGCCGAGTTCGTCCCGGCTTCGGACGTAAACCTTCGGCGACGAGATGCGTTCTGCGGTCTTCAGGCTAACCACCGCCCGCGACGCCGCCCGAATTTTCTCTCGCGAGCGAAAAATCACCCACCACGGACTTCCGTACCGAAACCCACTTCGGTCCGAACGGTCAATTCTCTCCTGCGCGAGGGTTGCCGAGCGGCCAAAGGCGGCGGGCTTAAGACCCGCTCTCGTAGGAGTCCATGGGTTCGAATCCCATCCCTCGCATACGACCTTTTTATTGCGAGCACAGCCGTCGTCGGCGACTACGCTCGATAAAAAGCTCGACCAAAAAGCACTGCGCTCCTCCCGTTGGTCGTCGCTTGGCCCGCTCGCTCACTCCCTACGCTCGCGGCTTCGCCGCTCGCAATTCGCGGCGCTTCGCGCCGCGCTATCGGTCGTTCGCTCGCGGTGAACTGCTAGTACGCAAACAGATGTTCGGTTGGCGCGTGAGGAGGTAGAGCAATACAGAGGTTTCTATGGAAGGTAAAAGTACACCTCTTATAACGACAAACCTGTCTCTAGAGAGTCGAAACCCCCATTTTCCCGAATCCACTACTCAAAGCTAATGACCGACGAGTCCGTCGAACGCGCGTTCCGAGAGCATCCCGACTTCGAACAGACCGACGACGGCGAGTTCGAGACGCCACAGAAACCGTTTCCGGGGGTCGTCACCGTGGCCGACGTGCCGGGAGACGGCGCGACGGCCGGCGACGACGAGCGCGAGTATCGTCTCGAAGTCCGAACGCCGACGCTCGACGCCGCGGTCGAGGGCGAGGAGGTCGCCGAAGTCGTAGAGGACGGCTGGTTCGAGACGCTGGAACTCCGACTGGACGACGCCCACACCGTCGCCAACGCCGAGGCTTCGCCGCCAGACGTCGAGCGCGAGGGCGAAGAGGTCGTCGTGACCACCGCGTTGGCGTCGGCCGACCCCGAGCGGGCCGCCGAGGACGCGCTGGCGATAGTCGAGTACGTCGAGGGAACGTGGGTCCAAGGCATCATCCCCGGCTACGACTACCGAGAGCCGGCCGCGAGCCTGCGCGAGAGCGCGAGACAGAATTACGACGAAGGTGGCGGGCCGGGCGGTGCGGGCGGGCCGAGCGATGCCGGCGGTTCGGGGAGTGCCGGCGGACCGGGCGGGCGGCCGCGCTGAGGTCGGTCAGTCCATCGCGATGTACGTCTGGGTGTCCTCGACGCCGTTGACGCCCTGAATCCCGTCGGCCGCGATCTCCTTGACGTTCGCAGTCGAGTCCACGTCGAGTTTCGCGATGATGTCCACGTCGCCCGCGACGATGTGGGCGTCTACCACGCCGTCGAGGTCTAAGATAGCGCTCTTGAGTCGGTCCGCCTCGCCCGTGTTCGCCTTGACCATGACGTACGCTGTAACCATGTCAGTTCCCTCCGGTCATTGCTTGCGCGCTCGCTCTGCTGGCGTCGCCGACCAGAATCTGTCGCACGTCCTCCAACACGTCGAAGTCCGCGAGGACGGCGAGTCGGTCCCCGGCCTCCATCGAGTCGTCGGCGAGCGGGATGTCCATCGGTTCGTCGGCCTTCCCGAACGCCAGGATGCGGGAGTCGGCCGGGAGCGAGAGTTCGCTGATGGAGTAGCCTTTCACCGGCGATTCGTCGGTGATGGTGAGTTCGACCACCTGTAGGCTCTGGGCGATGTCGGCGATTGCGCGGATGTTGCCACCCAGCAGGGCGTTCTTCGCGCCGATAGCGCCCAGTCGCTCGGGGTAGACCACCTCGTCCACGTCGCTGGCGAACTTCCGGTAGATGTCCTCGCGGTAGTCCTCGTCGATGCGCAGGACCGTCCGACAGCCGTAGTGCTTACCGACCATGCACGCCGCGAAGTTGACGTTGAGGTCGCCCGTCAGCGCGCCGAGCGCGTCGGCGGATTCGAGGTCGGCCTCCTCCAAAATTTCCTCGCGGCCGCCGTCGCCGTCGACGACCTCGAAACCGTCGTTGCGGGCGCGCTCGACCTTGTTGGCGTCGCGCTCGACCAGCGTGACCTCGTGGCCCTCCTCCCGCAGGACGCGGGCCGTCCGGAGACCTACCCGACCCGAGCCTATGATAACGAATCGCATGGTACTCCGTACGCGACACTGCTTGAATAACTTTTCTCCCCCAAACGCTTTTCTTCTGTGGTACTGAATCACACAGCACGATGGTTCACGCCTTTGTCATGGTGAAAACCGCCGCCGGGCGCTCAGAGGACGTGCTGGCGGCGGTCCGCGAACTGGACCGCATCTCCGAGGCCCACGTCGTCGCAGGCGAGTTCGACGTCATCGCGGAGGCCGAGGCCGACGAGGTGTACGACGTACTCCAGACCGCCTCGTCCGACATCTCGGGGATGGACGGCGTCGCGGACACGAAGACGTACATGGCGCTCGACTGACCCGGTCGGTCTCAGCTTCTCGGCAGTCGGCGGTGAACTCCCGTCAGTGGTCCAGTTCCTGCACGTCGTTCTCGGCGAGGAACGAGTCGAGCCACGCCTTCTGCTCGCGGAGGTTCGGGGGTAGGTTCTCGTACACCCGGTCGAACACGTCGTGGGGGTCGCCGGGTTCGACCGACTCGGCGCGCTCGACCGCCTCGTCGAGTTGTTCGTCGGCCTCCGCTCGGACCTCCTCGACGAACTCGTCGTCCAGCACGCCCTGCTCGCGCAGGTACTCCTCGTAGCGGTCGAGCGGGTCGGCGGTCCGCCAGTCGGGCAACTCCTCGGCAGCGTCCTCGTACTGGCTCGGGTCGTCGCTGGTCGTGTGTGCGCCCTGCCGGTAGGTCAGACTCTCGACGAGGACCGGCTCGCCTTCCCGCGCGGAGTTCAGCGACTCGGCGACAGTCTCCCGGACCGCGAGCGGGTCGTTGCCGTCCACCTGCACGCCCTCGAAGCCGTACGCTCCGGCCTTCTGCGCGATGGTGTCGCTGGCGGTCTGGCGGTGTCGCGGCAGGCTAATCGCCCACTCGTTGTTCTCGCAGAAGAAGACGGTCGGCGCGTCGAAGACGCCCGCGAAGTTGAGTCCCTCGTGGAAGTCGCCCTCGCTGGTCGCGCCGTCGCCGAAGTAACAGAGGACGGCCGGGTTCCGAGCGTCGCCGCCGTCGGCCGCCGCGCCCTCGGCCTCGGCTTGCTCGGCTCCGGTCTCGCCCTTCACGGCTCGCTCGTAGTTCATCGCCATCCCGACGCCCGCGGCGTGGGGAATCTGGGTGGCGATGGGGACCGCCTGCGGGAAGTTCGGCACGTCGTGGCCCGAGTCGTACTCGGGCATCCCGCGCCGGAAGAGGAGAATGTCGCTCATCGGCACGTCGCGGGCTATCTGCATCGCGTTCGACCGGTAGGTCGGGAAGAGCCAGTCGTCGTCGGCCATCGCCATCGCGGCCCCGACCTGCGACCCCTCCTGCCCGCGGTAGGGCGGCCAACTGCTCATCCAGCCTCTGCGCTGGAGCGCCAGCGCTCGCTCGTCGAACGCCCGCGCCCGGACCAGCTCTCGGTAGGTCTCCCGCGCCTGTTCGGGCGAGAACGGCGTCTCCGAGAGGTCTCGCTCGCCGATGATGCGGTTCATGCGCCGCGGTTCGTGCGCCCCTCGCATAGTGGTTCCGGAACCGGGCGACCCACTCCCGGAACCGAACGACCCGCTCCCCGACGGGGTTCGAAATTCATCCCAAACGACCTTACCGGGGGCTGGTGAAACCCGTACGAAATGAGCGTCATCGCGGAGCTATCCATCCCGGTCGAGGACTTTCCGCTCGGTCGCGCACTCGCCGTCACGCCGAACATGCAGATCGAACTGGAGCGCATCGTCCCGACAGATACCGGTGCGCTCCCCTTCTTCTGGGTCCGGGGCGACGACGTGGACGCGTTCGTCGCCGAGCTACGGGAGGAGACCGACGTGGACGCGATCTCGATTCTGGACCGGTTCGAGGACGGCGCGCTCATCCGGGCGACGTGGACCGCGACGCCCGGATTCGTGGAGGGCATCCTCCGGTCGGAAGCCACACTACTGGAGGTGACTCGCTACGACGACGTGTGGCGGTTCCGACTCCGGTCGCCCGACCGCGAGGCGGTCGCGGCCCTGCAACGCTACTGCGCCGAGAACGACATCGACCTCCGTCTCGACCGCATCAGCAGCCTCGGCGAGGTCGAGTCCGGCCAGCAGTACGGCCTGACCGACGACCAGCGCCGGACCATCGTGACGGCGTTCGAGGCGGGCTACTTCGACGACCCGCGGGGGACGACCCTCGAAGAACTCGGGACCGAGTTCGACATCTCTCCGCGGGCGGTCTCGAAGCGACTCCGGCGCGGACTTCGGAACCTCGTGGACGCGACGCTGATAACCGACGACGTATAAACCCGTTCAGCATCGAACCGGACCGAGTAGGCCGTCGGAGCGCGAACTGAGAACACGTACTCCGAAGAGACGCGTACTCCGCGAGTCCGACGTATCCATGAGCGAGAAGCAACAACCACCACGTTCCAAATCGTTACTGACCCACGAACTCGAAGCCGACCAGACTCCCAGCGAAGGCGTCGTCGCCGCCGTCTCGGCGGCGTCGGAGTCCGACCCGGCCGACATCGAACCGCTCGCGGAGGCCATCGACCCGGACGCCGTAGACGCGCTGTTCGCCGACCACTACGACGGGACGCCACGCGGAACCGGATACGTCCAGTTCGCGTACGCTGGCTACGACGTCGTCGTGAGCGGCGACGGCCTCGTCTCGCTCCTCGGTGACGGATAGCTTCGCTCGGTCGTCTCGCGGTCAGTCACGTCTCCATTCTCCACCGGCCGGTCCCCCCGTCGTCGCTCCGGTTCCCCAACGGTTATCGCCTCTCCGACGCACGTCACTGCCATGACAGCGGCGGCAGACTGCATCTTCACGAACGCGGAGGTACGCACGCTGGACGACGAAGACACCACCGCGGAGGCGGTCGCGGTGCGCGACGGCGAAATCGTCCGGGTCGGCGAGGCCTACGAACTCGACTTTCTGAACGGCGTCGAGACCGAGGAGGTTGACCTCGGCGGGCGCGTCCTGCTCCCCGGTTTCATCGACGCCCACACCCACCTCTCGCACGTCGGGCGCTCGCTGGTCTACGCCGACCTCGCGGCGGCCGACTCGCCCGACGACAGCGTGGCCCTGCTCGCCGACTCCGCGGACGACGGTGACGCGAGCGACGCCGAGGGAGACGACGCCGACGACTGGATTCTCGGCTTCGGCTACGACGAGAGCACGTGGGAGGAATCGCGCTACCTGACTCGCGAGGACTTGGACCGCGTCTCGACCGAGCGCCCGGTCGCGGCGTTCCGCGAGGACATGCACATCGCGGCGGTCAACTCGGTCGCGCTCGACCGCTACGCCGCCGCGATGCCCGACGACGACGTGCAGACGGAGGGCGGCGACCCGACCGGCGTCGTCGTGGAGGAGGCGGTGGACGTCATCTACGAGGCCATCGAACCGGACGCCGACGAGATGCGGACGCTGCTCGACGCGGCACAGCGCGAGGCCCACCGGAAGGGCGTCACGGGCGTCCACGACATGGTCCGCCAGTCGCGCGCCCCGGCGGTCTACCGGCAGATGGAACTCGACGGCGACCTCGCGCTCCGGGTGCGAATCAACTACTGGTCGGACCACCTCGACGCCGTCGTGGAGACCGGTCTCCGGACCAACCACGGGAGCGAGTTCGTCCGGACCGGCGCGATAAAGACGTTCACCGACGGGAGTCTCGGCGGTCGGACCGCGAAGCTCTCGGAACCGTACGCGGACGCTGACGAATCGGAAACCGGCCAGTGGGTCGTCGCGCCCGACGAGTTACGCGACCTCGTCGGCGAGGCCGACGACGCCGACCTCCAGTTGACCGCCCACGCCATCGGCGACGAGGCGGTCGAGGAGGTCCTGTCGGCCTACGAGGAGACCGGCGACCCCGCCGCCTCGCGCCATCGCGTCGAACACGCCGAGTTGGTCGGCGACGAGAGCCTCGACCGATTCGCCGACAGCGGGGTCGTCGCGTCGGTTCAGCCGAACTTCCTCAAGTGGGCCCAAGAGGGCGGCCTCTACGACGACCGCCTCGGGTCCGAGCGCCGCGAGCGGTCGAACCGCTACGCCGACCTGCTGGACGCCGGCGCGCACCTCGCGTTCGGGAGCGACTGCATGCCGATGGACCCGCTGTTCGGCGTCCACCAGACCGTCAACGCGCCCGAGGAGCGCCAGCGACTCTCGGTGACCGAGGCGCTCCGGGCGTACACGCGGGGCGCGGCCTACGCCGGGTTCGACGAGGACCGACTCGGCACCGTCGAGGCGGGCAAGAAGGCCGACTTCACCGTGCTGGAGCGCTCGCCGTGGGACCACCCCGAGGACATCGAGAGCATCGACGTGGCGATGACGGTCGTGGACGGCGACGCGGTGTACGACACTCGGAACTGAGGCGAGGGCGCTCTTAACCTTCGAATCTGGGATTTCGCACCCTACTTTTCCGCATTTCCACCCCACTACCCGGTAGTAAACGTCTATTATTTAGGTTCGGTGCCGGGGTTCGTCGGTTACTATTCACTCACAACCTACTGAAAACGCAAAGCGAGTCCACCGGCGGGCTATGAAGAGAAAATACTTTCAATACCGGCGACCGAAGTTTGTCACAATCGTAGGTGGCTGACTGTGCCAAAAATGGAAACGGCGGACATCGAAACCGACCTGAGCCTCTTCAAGTACGACAACCTCGAACAGTTGCCCGACGCCTATCGGGAACTGGACGAAGACGAGAGAACCGACCGCATCGAGGCCGCGAAGCGGGAGTTGGGCGACGACCTCGTGATACTGGGCCACAACTACCAGCGAAGGGAGATAGTCGAACACGCCGACTTCGTCGGCGACTCCTACCAGTTGAGCGTCGAGGCCGCGAACGCGGACGCGGAGTACGTGGTCTTCGGCGGCGTGACGTTCATGGCCGAGTCGGCGGACATCATCACCGACGACGACCAGACCGTGATTCTTCCCTCGATGGAGGCCTCCTGTCCCATGGCCGGGATGGCCGAGGCCCTACAGGTGGACGCCGCTTGGGCCGAGATAACGAACGCGGCCCCCGACGCCGAGATTATCCCCATCACGTACATGAACTCCTACGCCGACCTGAAGGCGTTCTGCGCCGAGCAGGGCGGGGCGGTCTGCACCTCCTCGAACGCCCACGAGGTGTTCGAGTGGGCCTTCGACCGGGGCGACAAGGTACTGTTCCTGCCCGACAAGCACCTCGGGGAGAACACCGCCCACCGCCTCGGGATGGGAGACGACATCGCCGAGTGGGACCCGTGGGACCCCGAGGGCAAGTCGGCCGAGGAAGTGGCCGACAGCGACATCGTGCTATGGGACGGCTACTGTCAAGTCCACGAGCGATTCCGCGTGGACCACGTCGAGCGGATTCGCGACGAGCATCCCGACGCCAAGGTCGTCGTCCACCCCGAGTGCAGGCGCGAGGTCGTCGAGGCCGCGGACGAGGCCGGTTCGACCGCGACCATCACGCGGACCGTCGAGGACGCCGACCCCGGCGAGACGTGGGCCATCGGCACCGAGATTCACCTCACGAACCACCTCCAGCGGTGGCACCCCGAGGTGAACGTCCTGCCGCTCTGCGGGGAGGCGTGTATGGACTGCAACGCGATGCGCCAGATAGACCCCAACTACCTGACGTGGGTGCTGGAGGAGTTGGTCGCGGGCCGCGAGCGCAACGTCATCGAGGTCGCGCCCCGCGAGGCCGAACTGGCGAACGTGGCGATGGAGCGCATGCTGGAGATATGACCATGACGGGCGAGACAGACGCGACTCCGGAAGCCGCCGAAACGGACGTTCTCGTGGTCGGGAGCGGCGTCGCCGGCTGTGCGACTGCGCTCTCGGCCGCGCGCGAGGGTGCCGACGTGCTGGTCGTCACGAAGGCGACCCGGCCCGAGGAGACGACCTCCCACTGGGCGCAGGGCGGGGTCGCCACGACGCGCTCGGACCCCGAGACGTTCGAGCGCGACATCCTCGCGGCCAGCGCCGACACCGCCGACCCCGAGGCGGTCGAGGTGCTGGTCGAAGAATCGCGCGACGCCGTCGAGGACGTGCTGGTCGAGACGCTGGACGTGCCCTTCGACCGCGCGACGGGGGAGGACGCGGACCGAGCGGGCGCGGACGCCGACTTCGACTACGGCCGAGAGGCCGCCCACTCGGAACCTCGCATCCTCCACGTCGATGCCAGCACGGGCAAGCACGTCCTCGGGCCGTTCCTCTCGCACCTCGACGACCACGAGCGCGTGACCGTGCGGGAGGACACCGCCGCGCTCGACCTCATAACCCGCGAGGGCCGGGTTCACGGCGCGGTCGTGGACGGTGGCCGAGACGACGCGACCGAACCCGAACCGGTCTTCGCCGGCGCGACGGTCCTCGCCACGGGCGGCATCGGTGCGCTGTACGAGAACTCCACGAATCCCGAGACTGCGACCGGCGACGGGATAGCGATGGCGGCGCTCGCGGGGGCCGATGTCGAGGACATGGCCTACGTGCAGTTCCACCCCACCGCGTATGCAGGCAGCGAGGCGCGGAGCGCCTCGAAGCGGAGCGGTGAAGCCGCGAAGCGGGACGACCCCTTCCTCGTCAGCGAGGCGGTCCGCGGGGAGGGCGCGCTCCTCCGGAACGCCGACGGCGAGCGGTTCATGCCCGACTACCACGACGACGCCGAGTTAGCGCCTCGGGACGTGGTGGCCCGCGCCGTCGCGGACGAACGCGAGGCGACCGGCGAGGTCCGACTGGACGTGAGTCCCCTCGACTTCGAGTCGGAGTTCCCGGACCTCGCCGCGAAGTGCGAGGCCCGCGGCGTGGACTGGTCCGAGGGCATCCCGGTCGAACCGAGCGAACACTTCCTCTGCGGCGGCATCGCGGTGGACGACCGCGGGCGGACGAATCTGGACCGCCTGTTCGCGGTCGGCGAGTGCGCCCGGACCGGCGTCCACGGCGCGAACCGCCTCGCGTCCACGAGTCTGCTGGAGGGGTTGGTCTGGGGCCTGCGCGCCGGGGAGTCGGCCGCCGGTCACGCCCCCGAGCGCGTCGAAGCGCCCGACCTCCGCGACAGCGACCCCGACCTGCCCTCGGGGTTCGCCCGCGAGAAGTTCGTCCGCTTGCGCCGGGTGATGGACGAGCGAGTGGGCATCCGTCGGACGCCCGACGGACTCCGGCGCGCGACCGCGGTCCTCCGGCGACTCAAGGGCGAAGTGGACGCCTACACCCGGACACGCACGTCGCGGAGCCTCTACGAACTCCGGAACGCCAGCGTGGTCGCGCTGCTGGTCGCCCGCGACGCGCTGGACGCCGAACCGGTCGGCTGTCACGCGCTCGCGGAGGAATCAACGGAGGTCTCAGCGAATGCGAGTGACTGACCGCAAAGTCGAGGACTGGCTCCGCGAGGACGTGGGTCACCGCGACGTGACCAACCACGTCCCCGGCGAGACGACGGGGAGACTCGTCGCCAAGCAGTCGGGCGTCGCGGCCGGACTCGACGCCGCGACGGCGGTCTTCGACTACCTCGGCGCGGACTGCGAGGCGACCGTCGAGGCGGGCGACCACATCGAGACCGGTGATGCGCTACTGGAGGTCGCTGGCGACGCGGCGTCGGTCCTGCGAGGCGAGCGCGTCGCGGTCAACGTCGCGGGCCACGCCTCGGGCGTCGCCACCGCGACCCGGCGGGCCGTGGACCTCGCGGACGAGGTCGGCGAGGTAGCCATCGCGGGCACCCGCAAGACCACGCCCGGACTGCGCGGCGTCGAGAAGCGCGCCATCGCGGCGGGCGGCGGCGACACCCACCGACTCACCCTCTCGGGGATGGTGATGGTCAAGGACAACCACGTCGCCGAGATGGGACTGGAGAACGCGGTCCGGCACTTCCGCGAGCAGAAGTCGTTCGCCACCAAAATCGAGGTCGAGGTCGAGCGCCCGGACGACGCGCGGCGGGCCGCCGACGCCGGAGCCGACATCGTGCTGTTGGACAACATGACGCCCGACGAAGTGCGAGAGGGCGTGGCGGCGTTACCCGACGAGGTGCTGGCGGAGGCCAGCGGCGGTATCCGCTTCGAGGACGTGCCCGACTACGCCGCGACTGGCGTGGACGTGATTTCGATGGGGGCGCTGACGCACTCGGCGGACTCGCTGGACCTGTCGTTCAGGACCGGGGAGTAGCTGAAGACAATTGTATATCCGTTCGAGCAATTATTTCGTTTCTTTCCGGTGGGTGTAGATTGGTTACGGTGGTCGGGAGTGGCGGACGGGCGCGCCGCGTTCGCGCCGCGCCCACCGCACGCGCCGGACCGGAAATTCGGTTTTGCAGAACCGGTTTCCGAATTCTCGAACCGCTACTCCAGCAGATTCCGGCCGGTCATCGCTTCGGGCTGGTCCACACCAATCAGCGACAGCAGCGTCGGCGCGACGTCACAGAGCGACCCGCCCTCGCGGACGCGCTTGCCGGCGCTGTCGTTCTCGGGGGACAGGTAGACCAGCGGGACCAGATTGTAGGTGTGGGCGGTGTGGGGGTCCTCCGGCGTCCCCATGTCGTCGGCGTTGCCGTGGTCGGCGGTGACGAGCGCGTGCCCGCCCGCCGCTTCGACCGCCGCGACGAGGCGGCCCAACTGCTCGTCCACGGCCTCGACGGCCTCGACCGCGGCGTCGAAGTCGCCCGTGTGGCCCACCATGTCCGGGTTCGCGTAGTTGAGGACCAGCACGTCGGGGTCGTCGCTCTCGATGGTCTCGATGGCGGTGTCGGTGACCCCCTCGGCGCTCATCTCGGGTCGCTGGTCGTAGGTCGGCACGTCGGGAGACTCGACGATTTTGCGGACCTCGCCGTCGAACTCGACTTCCCGGCCGCCGTTCAGGAAGTAGGTGACGTGGGCGTACTTCTCCGATTCGGCGATGCGCAGTTGCGTGAGACCGTTCTCCGCCAGCACCTCGCCGAGCGTGTCCGCGGGCTGGTGGGGCGGGAACGCCACCGGCAGGTCGAACTCCGCGTCGTACTGGGTCATCGTCGCCAGCAGAATCTCGGGCGGCGAGGTGTCGAACTCCCACACGGAGTCGATGTCGTCTCGCGGCTCCGCCGCTTGACCGTCCGAGGCGTGCTGCGCCTCGCTACCCGCGAGCATCCGGGTGAGCTGTCTGGCGCGGTCGGCCCGGAAGTTGAAGAAGACGGCGGCGTCGCCGTCCTCCATCGCGGTACCGCCCGCCACGAGCGTCGGCTCCACGAACTCGTCGGTCGTGTCCCGTTCGTAGCTCCGTTCGACGGCTTCGACCGCCGACTCGGCCTCGTGGTCGGCCTCGCGGTTCACGATGGCGTCGTAGGCGCGCTTCGTGCGCTCCCAGTTCTGATCGCGGTCCATCGCGTAGTAGCGCCCCGAGACGGTCGCCACGTCGCCCGTGCCCTCGCGGTCGATGACCGACTGGAGGTCCCCGAGGAACTCCGCGCCGCTCCTCGGCGGGGTGTCCCGCCCGTCGGTGAACGCGTGCGTCACGGCGTCGACCCCGCGCTCGGCGGCCAACTCGATGAGCGCGTAGAGGTGCCTCTGGTCGGAGTGGACGCCGCCCTCGCTCACGAGTCCCGTGAAGTGAACCCGGCCGTCGTTCTCTCGTGCGTAGTCGAACGCCGACGCGATGGCCTCGTTGTCCCCCAGCTCGCCGTTCTCGATGGCGTCTTCGATGCGGGTGTACTCCTGCTTGACCACCCGGCCCGCGCCGATGTTGAGGTGGCCGACCTCGCTGTTGCCCATCTGGCCCTCGGGAAGGCCGACCCGCCGCCCGGTCACGTTCAGCGTGCCGTACGCGCCCGCCTCGGCGTACCGGTCGAAGTTCGGCGTGTCGGCGGCTTCGATGGCGTTTCGTCCACCGTCTTCGCTTCCGAGTCCCCACCCGTCGAGTACGATGAGCGCGGCTTTCATGCGCGAAGGCAGGGCGTCGCGTCCTAACTACTCTTCGGCTTCGAAAACGCATGTCGCCCGGCGAGCGCGTCTGCGGAGAGGCGAGCACCTCTCACAGAATTGGGAATCGTGAACCGAAGCATTTCATAGACGTTCCCGTAAGAAAATTAATATATCTTCATAGCAAAATCCTCGGCGGAGGTGAGAGAGAATGCTCAAGCTTCTGAGCGTGGGCGTGTTCGGTAGCTGCGGAACCGCCCTGTGTGACAGATACGACGACTAACGTTACCCGTTTCCGATTTTTGACCGAAGTCGAACTCCGACCCGCCAGAACGTGCTCGATTCGAGCGCATCCCGGAGCGCTTCGACCGCGACCTTTTTCGGTTCCGGGTCGCATGGCGAGATGTATGACTCTCGACCCGGTGCATTTCGACGGCATCGCGGGGTTGGCCGACCGCATCGACTACGACGCCGAGGACGAAGACCACCGGGACGCCGCCGAAGACGTGTGGGACCACTACCTCGACCCGCTGTACGGCGACGCCACCGAGCCGATTCTCGAACCGCTCGGCGACCAGTCGCGCCGTAGAGCCAACTGCGAGGACATCGCGCTCGAAGAGCCGCCCTTTCCGACGACGCACGGGCTCGACTCCGGGACGCTGAACCCCCGGCCGTTCAAGAACGGACTCGTCCTCGACGTGGCTCACGCCGCGATGAGCGCCACGCCGTCGGAGTTGGACCTCCACGACTGCCGGACCGTCGTCAAGGCGCTTCACTCGAACGACACCTCGAAGAAGTTCGGCACGGAGTGGGAGGAGTACGGCGAGGGAAGCAAACGCCGCATCGTCCACACGCATCTGCCCCAAAATCAGTACGAGGAGGACGTGGTCCACGCGCTCGCGCTCTACCTCGCCGAGAGCAGTCACGCGCTCGAACACGCCGACCGCGTGAGCGAATTCCTGCTCCTCGACGGTCCCATCTACCCGAAGGGCGTCCTGCGGTGGTATTCGCGGAGTTCGGTCCTGACCGACCTGTTCGAGGACTCCGAACACGTCGCTCGAATCCTCGAAAACTACGTCGAACTGGTCGAGACGTTCGCCGAGCGCGAGGTCCCGCTCGCCGGGTTCGTCAAGAACGTCTCCGCGAAGTCCATCGTCCGGACGCTCAAGCGCGAGACCGACTTCGGCCCGGTGCCGTGGGCCCACGACGCGGGGCTGTTCGCCCAGATTCTCGAACGCAGGGAACTCGTGGACGGCGAGTTCGAGCGCCTGACCGACGACCTGACGCTCACGAACTGGTTCGAGTCGCGCACGGGCCTCGACGGGTTCTTCGACGACCCCGACAACGACCACGTCGACCGGAAACTCGACCCCGACGAGTACGCGGTGACGTTCTGCGTGGTGTACGACCCGCGCCGCGACCTCGTGTTCAAAATCGAGGCTCCGAAGGTCTTCACCCGAGACGAGGCGACCCGCGAGCGAATCGAGCGCCAGATTCTCCAGGAGGTCGCGCTCCAGCGAGGACCGCCGCGGGCGATTGCGAAGGCCGACGACCTCGCGGCCATCGACCGCGGAAGTGCCGACTCGCTGGTGGAGTCGTTCGAGCGGTCGCTGAACACCGAACTGGACGAGAACTACGACGCGGTGCGGTGGGGTCGGGACTACTGAGTGCCGACCGCCACGCCGAAAACCGAGTCGGAAAACCGAGTCGGAAAATCGATGCCGAAACTTATCGCGGTTCGGCGGTCTCTACGTCCTGCTTTTCGACGGTGATCTCCACGTCGTCGGCCTCGATGCCGATGCGCGCGAACTGCGTCCGGATGTGGTCCTCGGCCGCCTCGGTCGCCTGCTCGCGGGTGTCGAACCCGCGGGGCATCGGCGACTCGAACGCGACGTTGACCTTCTCGCCATCGACCTCTTGGACCGTGCCGCCGCTCTCGACCTGATAGAACTCGTCGCAGACCCACACGTAGGGGGCGTCCTCGTCGGGCGCGCCCTTGAACCGCGGCGCGCGCTCCCCTCGCTCGTACAGCGTGCCGGTGAGGGTGGTACCCCCCGCTTCGCCACGGATGAGTAGCATAGACCGGACGTACGTCGCGGGGAGGTAAAAGCGACCCGTTCGAGGGAACGCTTCGCACGCGCGGCGGTCCGGCGGTCGGACGCCGGACCCGCGCCGGAGGGAAACCTGTTTGTCCCATGCGCTCATTGCCGGGGAACGATGACCGACCTCGGCGACTTCAGCAGGTCCGGCGGGGACGACGACTCGGACACCTCCGAGTCGAGTCCGGCAGCGACCGACGAGTTCGACGCGGACGACTCCGATAGCGCTCCCGTCGCCTCCGACTCCGACGCGACGGACCGCGACGGGGCGGGCGACGACCTCGACGACGTGGGTGACTTCGAGACCACGAGTTCCGCCGCGCGCGACGACGACCGGTTCGACACCGTGCCGACAGACCCGCGAGGGACCGACACGGGCATCGGCACGCTCTCGGCGGCCGAGGGACTCCGCATCGGCGAGGACGAGGACGAGACCCACGTGCAGGCGTACGTCACCGCCGACAACCGCGAGGACGTGCGGGTCGGCAAGTACCTGCTCGTGCCCTACCCGGACGGCGAGAAGTTGTTCGCGCGGGTCGCCGCGCTCGAATACCGACAGGAGTACCGCGTGGACGACGCGACCGAGATTCACTCCAAGCGCGCGATGCGCCGCGACGACATCGAGGAGACCGACTACAAACTGATGGCGGACCTCGAACCCGTCGCGGTCCTCTACGAGGACGGCGAGGGGCCAGACGTAGAGCTAAAACGCCGGATGACCGACCGCGTGCCCAAACCGAAGTCGGTCGTCCGCGAGGCCAGCGACAAGCCCGAGATAAAGACCGGGCTGAAGATGCCCGAGGACGGCGTGTTCCTCGGCCACCTCTCGGTCGGCGGGGAGAAGGTCCGGACCGCGGCCGAACCCCCGACAATCGACTACCGGCTCAAGGACGACTACGCCGACGGCGACCCGCTCGTCTTCCGACACACGCTGGTCGCCGGGGGCACGGGGTCGGGGAAGACCCACGGCGCGAAGAACGTCCTCCGGCAGTTCCTCGCCGACGAGCGACGCTACGAGATGGAGGACGGCGCGGAGCGACGCGCCGCGGTCGTCCAGTTCGACCCGCAGGACGAGTACGCCCAGATGCACGACGACAACCCCGACGTGACCCGCGAGGACGAGCGCAAGTGGGAGGCCGAGAACGTCGCCCACGGCGGCCACGACGACACCGTGGCGTTCGTCCCGAAGGTCGGGAACAGCTCCTACGCCGCCGACCACCACCGCGCCGAGCAGGTCGAGTTCACGATTCCGTTCTCGATGGTCCGGGACCGGCCGTGGCTGGTCGCGGGCGCGAGCCTCAACGACAACCAGTACAACGCGCTGACGCTCCTGATTCGGCGGTTCTTCGACCAGTTCGGGGACGCGGGGACCTATCGGGAGTTCGTGGACTACATCGACGACCCGGCGTTGCGCGAGGAGTTGGACGAGTCGGGTCGGGTCCACGAGGCGACCTACGACGCGGTCAAGCGCCGGGTCATCGGGTCGGCGTTCGCCGACGTGTTCGACCAAGACGCCCGGCCCATCACCGACCAGATTCGGTCGTTCGTCAAGCCCGGCCAGTTGACCGTAGTGCCGACCTACCACGTCAACGACTCGCGGGCGACCGAGGTCGTCGTGCTGGCGCTCGCCAGTTTGCTCGTGGACGAGAAGCTGTCGAACGCGCCGCGCTACGACCGCGTGAAGGAGACGCCGCTCGTCGTCGGGATGGACGAGGCCCACAACTTCCTGACCGACGCCGACAGCGTGCAGGCCCGGAAGGTCATCGGGAAGTTCACCGAGGCCGCCAAGCAGGGCCGCAAGGAGCGACTCGGCCTGTTCCTCATCACGCAGGACCCCCAAGACATCCACGAGGCGGTCTTCAAGCAGATAAACACGACCGTCGTCCTGAATCTCGGCGACGAGGACGCCATCAAGAGCGTCAACATCCCCTCGAAACTGGAGGGGAAGGTGCCCTACATGGAGAAGGGTCAGATGGTCGTCTACTCGCCCGACAACTCCGAACCGGTCGAGATAATCGGTCTCTCGAAGTGCGTGACCAAGCACGGCCGGGAGTAGGGAGTAGTCCGGGTCGCCAGCGCGGCGGGAAGTTCTCAGGTTTCAGGAATTGCCTGAACGGTTAAACGTCTGCTCGCCGTACGTTTTCACATGACCAAGAAGGTTCTCGTCCCCATCGACGGGTCGCCCCAGTCGAACGACGCGCTCGACTACGCACTCGAAGAGTTCGCCGAGGACGACATCACCCTGCTTCACGTCATCGACCCCATCGACGCGGGGTACACCGCGCCGGTCGGTCTCCCCGGCGGGTCCGAAGAGTGGTACGAAAATGAGAAGGAGAGCGCCGAGACGATCTTCGAGGAGGCCCGGACCGTCGCCGACGAGTACGGCGTGACCCTCGACTCGGCCACCGAGATGGGTCGGCCCGCCCAGACCATCGTGGAGTTCGCCGACGACGAGGAGTTCGACCAAATCGTGATGGGGAGCCACGGACGCTCTGGCGTCTCGCGCATCCTGCTCGGGAGCGTGGCCGAGACGGTCGTCCGGCGCGCCTCGATGCCGGTGACGGTGGTGCGCTGAGTCGGCGAACAGTCGAGCGAGCGCGGGCTCGTCGTTCCACGTTGAGTTTCAACAGTCGTACTGCGAGCGAACGCAGTGAGCGAGCGGCCTTTTTTGGTGCAGATTTTTCGAGGAGCGGTGCCCACAGCGAGCGACCGGAGGGAGCGAGCGAGGACACCCGACGAAGAAAAAGGTGCTAGAATATGTTCGCCTGCCGGTAGACGCTGATGCCCTCGTTCGTGATGGAGTAGGGCTTGATTTCCCGCGAGTGGTTCGCGTCCCGAATCTTCTGAATCTCGACGGCGAGTCGGGTCTCGCGGAAGTCGTCGGAACTCCGGATGTAGCGCAGGACGAACACCGCGTCCACGAGGTACTCGATGATGCCGTGCCGGGAGGCGTAGGGCGTGTCCTCGCTGGCCTCGCTGGTGAGCATCGTCGTCACGCCGGCCTCTTTCAGGCTCTTGGTGAAGTCGTAGATTTCGTTGCGGCGGGTGGCCTGCTCGTCGTACATCATCTCCAGCAGGGACACCGAGTCCAGCACGAGGCGAGTCGCGCCGAAGTCCTCGACCAGTCGCGGCAGGTCGTTGCGGATGGATGTCAGGCTGTTGGCCATCTCGATGGGGTCCAAGTCGATGACAGCGAGACTGCCCTCCTCCTCGTACGCTTCGAAGTCCCAGCCCTTCTCGGTCGCGGTGTTGACGATGCGGTCGTGGCTCTCTTCGAGCGTGATGAAAACCGCGTTCTCGCCCTGTTCGAGCGCCTCGTGGAGGAACTGGAGACCGAACGTCGTCTTGCCGGTCCCGGCCGACCCGATGGTCGTGACGAGCGAACGCTCGGGGACGCCGCCCTGAATCATGCTGTCCAGACCGTCGATGCCGAGGTCGATGCGCGGAATCGACGACTCGAACTCCTCGTCGTCGAACGCCTCGTCCTCGAAGGGTTCGCCGCCGCCGAACCCGCCGTCACCGCCGCCCATGCCGAACTCGCCGCCACCGCCGCCGAAGCCCCCCGACTCGCTCTGCGTCGCGCCGCCGAACCCGCCGCCGGCGGCACCCCCGCCACCGCCGGCACCGCCGCCCGCGCCGCCGTCGGGACCAGCGCCGCCGGGACTCGGCCCGTCGCCGGGCGCGTTCTCGAACGCGCTGGCGAAGTCCTCCTCGAAGAGACCTTCGTCCTCCGCGTCGTCCTCGTAGGGGTCGGCGTCCGCGAATCCGCGGCCGCCGGATTCGCTCGCCGAGGTCGGCGAGTCGGGGGACTCGCCTTCGTCGTCCGTGCTTCCCGTTCCGAACTCCCCGTCCGAGTCGGCGTCCGCGTCGAACGCCGGCGCGTCCGCGAACTCGCCGGTTTGGTCGGTTGGTTCGGCCGCCTCGTCTGGTGCGTCGTCGCCCGCGTTCTCGGCGGTGGTAGCTTCGGGCGTGTCGGGGTCGTGGGCGTCGGTTTCGGGCGTGTCGGGGTCGTGGGCGTCGGTTTCGGGCGTGTCGGGGTCGTGGGTGTCGGTTTCGGGCGTCTCGGTTCCGGGAGCGTCGGCGTCGGGGGCGTCCTCGCGGGCGTCGCTCTCCGCGGACTCGTCCGCGTCGGCGTCGTCCTCCCGGAGTGCGCGCTCGAACCAGTCGTCCTCGTCGGTCACGGGGGCCACCTCCTCGCGGGTCGAGCGCGTCGCATGCCCGAGTCCTCGGACCGACCGCATTTCAATGTTTCTCGGCGTCGCGTCGGCGGACTTTTCACGGCCGGGGCAGAACTGCCACTGATGAGAGTCGGCATCGTCGCCCAGAAGGGCAACTCTCGGGCCGCCCTGCTGGCCGAGCAGATACGCGACACGCTACCGGACGAGGTGTCGATTCGACTGGACGACGCGACCGCCGAGCGGTTGGACCGCGACGGCTCGCCGGTCGAGGAGATGGACGAGTGCGACCTCGTGGTCTCCATCGGCGGCGACGGCACGTTCCTCTTCGCGGCCCGCGGCGCGGGACCGACGCCGATTCTGGGCGTGAACCTCGGCGAGGTTGGCTTCCTGAACGGCGTCGCGCCCGACGACGCGGTCGAGACGGTCGAGGCGGTCGTCGCCGGCTACCGCGAGACCGACACGATTCCCTCGCGGGACGTGCCCCGACTTCGGGCCGAGGGCGACGGCGACTGGTCGGTCCACCCCGCGCTGAACGAAATCGTCGTGCAGGGTCCCCAGCGGGGCCACGGCGAGGGGCTGGACTACGAGGTCCGGGTCGACGACCGGGAGTTCACCGCCGGGCACGGCGACGGCGTGCTGGTCTCGACGCCGACCGGCAGTACGGCGTACAACCTGAGCGAGGGCGGCCCGCTGGTCCACCCCGACACCGACGCGCTGGTCGTCACGGAGATGTGCGCCGCCGAGTCGATGCCGCCGCTTGTCGTGCCCAGCGACAGCGCGGTCGAGATTCGGGCGACCGGCGCGGCGGTCGGCTACGTCAGCGCCGACAGCACGCGCGAGCAGTTCGATATGCCCGAGACGGTGCGCGTGCGTGCGGACCCGGAACCGACCCGCATCGCCGAACCGTCCAGCGACTTCTTCGAGGCGCTCGGGAAGCTCGACTGAGAGAAGCGTTCCTGCGACGGCCTGACTAGCCTTTCCGGAAGGGAAAGCCCTAATCCGTCGGATTCGCTACGATGCGATAATGGACGAACAACTGCCGGACGTGCAGGCCTCGGAACCCGACGTGACCGTGGGGCTGAACCGCGTCGGCGTGACGGGCGTCAAGAAACTCGTCGAACTCGCCCGACCGGACAAGCGACCCATCGTGCTGACCGCCGAGTTCGAGGTGCTGGTGGACCTGCCGAGTTGGCGGAAGGGCGCGGACATGAGCCGCAACATGGAGGTCGTGGACGAGATTCTGGAGGACGCGGTGAGCGAACCCACCTACCGCGTCGAGGACGTCTGCGGCGAGGCCGCCGAGCGACTGCTCGACAAGCACGACTACACCTCGAAGGCCGAGGTCAAGATGGAAGCCGAGTACATGATAAAGGACCGGACGCCCGAGAGCGACCGGCCGACGCAGGCCACGGCGGACATCATCGCCAGCGCGACCGCGACCGAGGAGGGCACCCGCGAGGAGATCGGCGCGCGCGTCACCGGCATGACGGTCTGTCCCTGTTCGCAGGGCATGATGGGCCAGACCGCCCGCGAGAAGTTGCAGGAGTTGGGCGTCGGCGAGGAGGAGGTCCGGGAGTTCCTCCGGGAGGTCCCGCAGGCGGGCCACTCCCAGCGCGGCCACGCGACCCTGACCGTCGAGCGCGAGGGCGCACCCGAGGCCGACCTCACGGACATCATCGAGGTCGCCCGCGACTCGATGAGCGCGCGCATCTACAACCTCGCCAAGCGTCCCGACGAGGACCACATGACCTTCGAGGCCCACGCGAACGCGAAGTTCGTCGAGGACTGCGTGCGCGACATGGCGGAGGGCGTCGTCAGCGAGTTCCCGGACCTGCCCGACGACGCCGTGGTGACGATGAAACAGAGCAACGACGAGTCCATCCACCAGCACAACGCCCACGCCGAACGCGTCGCCGAAGTGGGGCAACTCCGCGAGGAACTGTCGGACTGACGCGGTCTTCTCGTTCTTCCTGTTCGGCCCCCCAAGTTTCTGCGACCGGAGGAAACGCTCCCCTCTTTTCTTATTCCGTCGAATACCCGGGCGTTAGGCCTTCTCTGGAGTCAAGTCGGAGACGAGAAACTATCGACGCCGCGAAAAGGTCGCCAGACTTATCAGTCCGGGTGTAAAATGGACTTTACGTAAGGTGTCCTTTACACTCGCGGCACCAACCTACGTGACCACTCATGACATCGAAATCGTTCCCGCGGCTTCGACGGCTTTGCAACACCCTCCCGAAGACGAGCTACGACCGGGATTTCGAATCGCTGTCGGCCCTCCAGCAACTCCTGACGGTCGTCGCGACGGCCGTCGTCGTTCTCACGATTCCACCCCTGCTCGTCGAATCGCCGGAGGCGGAGAGCACGGTAGGCGTCTCGCTCGCGGTCGGGGTCCTCTACAGCCTCGCGAACCTGCTCGCTCGGTACAACCGAAGATAACGCGACCGGCCAAAACGACGACCGGTGTCGGAATCGACCGCACTCTCGGTATCGGTTCCCCCGCGGGACCGACCGTGCCGGAGGCTCCCACACACTCATACGCCTCGACACCCTATCGGAACGAGTGAGAATCCCATGAGTGTCACTGGCCTCTGTCAAATCTGCGAGCAGAACGAAGCCGAACACTCGTGTCCCAACTGCGGGACGCTCGCCTGCGAGGACCACTGGGACGAGGCGCGGGGCCTCTGCGCGCAGTGCGCCGCGACCGTCGAACGGGGCGGGCCCGACGAGGGCGCGGTCAGCCCCGACGACCTCGACGACGACGAAGTGATGCGGTTCTGAGCGAGCGTTCCGCTATCGCTCGCGGTTCAGTTGCCCCGCGAGTCGCCGCGCCGCCTGCCCCGCCGCCGCAGCGTAGTCGTCCTGCCCGCGATTCCGTCCGCGTCCCGCGGTCTCGCCGGCGTAGAGGACTTCGCGGGTGGCCTCGACCAGTCCGACGCCCGCGTGCGGACCGCCCTCGGGCGTGACGCTGGCCGCGATTTCGGGGTCGTTTTTCGCGCCGCCGACCGCGAGGAACGGCAGGTCCGGCGCGCGCTCGCGGAGGTGGTCGAGGTCGTCGCTCGACCCGCCGACGAGCAGTCCCACGTCGGCGGACACGGCATCGGCGGGCGAGGCATCCGCGGCCCACGACGCCGCGAGGTCGGCCACGTAGTCCGCGACGGTAGGAGCGTGGTCCGCCTCGGCTTCGTCGCTACCTTCCGTTTCGTCGTCGTTCCCGCCGGCGTCGCCCCTGTCGGCGTCGCCCCCGCCGCGGTTCTCGTCGCGGACTTCCGCCTCGTCTCCGTCGGTCGCAATGGCTCGGTCCTGAAGGTCGGCCGCGCCCGGATTGGGCGTCCGGCAGACCACGAAGACGCCGCAGTCGGCGTCGAGCGCGGACCGGAGGGCCGCGCGACCGCAGTACGGCGAGACCGTCACGGCGTCCGCGCGGCCGAGGAGGTCGGCGTCCGGGTTCGGCAGGTCGGCGTACTTGCCGTCGAGGACGACCGGGACGCCCCGGCCCCGCGCGTAGGCGACGGTCTCGGCCAGCGCGGTCCAGCCGTCGGCGTCGGCGTAGTACGCCGGATTCACCGCGTAGGCCGCGGCGTAGTCGTGCGTCGCGTCCACGATGCGGCGCGCGAACGCTCGCCGCGGGTAGTCGTACTCCCGGCAGTCGTCGGGGAGCCGCGAGCGGTCGGGGTTCAGGCCCACCGCGAGCAGGCTCTCGGTCCGCCGGATTCGCTCGCGGAGACGGTCGAAGACGGTCATACCGGGGGTTGCGGTGGGTCCGACATGGCTCTTGCCTTCGCGGGTGGGACGTCGGCTCGTACTACTGTCGATAGCCGTCAACTCGTCCGAGAAACTATCTCACCCCGACGTCGAGGCGAGTCACCGAACTCACACGTCTCGGTCGCTCCCGTAGCGCTCAAGGGAGTGTCACGAGTAGAGCGTCCCGTGACACTCTCCGCCGTCGTCTTCGATTTCGACTATACGCTGACGGTTCCCGACCGCCCCCGACAGGCCGTCTTGGACGAGGCCACCGCGGCGGTCGGCGCTCCCGACCTCTCGCGCGAGGCGTACCTCGACGCCCACTCGCGCCACCTCGACAGCGAGAGCCGAGAACCCATCTTCGCCGACCTCCTCCCCGAGGACGGCGACACCGGCCCCGCGGCGCTGACCGAGGCCTACCGCGAGAAGGTCGCCGACTCGCTCGTCGCTGTCGAGGGCGTCTCCGGCCTTCTCGCGGACCTCAGCGAGGAGTACGCGCTCGGCCTGCTGACCAACGGTCCGACCGCGGCCCAGCGGAGCAAACTCGACCGCTTCGACTGGGTGGACTACTTCGACGCGGTCGTCGTCACGGGCGACCTCGACGCCGGCAAGCCCGACGAGCGCGCCTTCGAGGCCGTCCTCGCAGAGTTGGGCGTCGAACCGGACGAAGCGGTCTACGTCGGCGACGACGTCGAAGCCGACGTGGAGGGCGCACGAAACGCCGGTCTCCACGCGATTCAAGTGGTCTTCGAGGACGGCCCGGACCACCATCCCGACGCCGACGCGCACGTCGAGCGAGACGCGCTGGCCGCCGAGCTACCCGAAATCCTGAAAAAACTATAGTACCGCGACGAACACGTCCGTCGCGCGCTTGACCTCCGCGCCGTCTTCCACGAACACGAGCGTCCGGGGCGGCCGAACTGCCTTGGGTCGCACGCGCAGGCCGACCTCCTCGGCGGCGTCGGCCGCGGCGTCCACTCGCTCGCGGAACTCGACGCGGACGCGCTCGTCGTGGACGTAGACCTCCGCGAGAACCGCGTCGCCGTCGTCTCCGTCGGTGGTCTCGTCACCGTCTTCCCGGAACGCGATTTCGTACGCGAGTTCGCCGTCGGCCGACGGCTCCACGTCGGCGTCGGCGTTCACGACTTCGAGACCGTCGAGTCCTGAGTCCTCGCGGCTCGACACCTCCGAGGAGAGCAGTTGCGCGATGCGCTTACCGTCGGTGGTTCGGTCCTCGACCATGCCCGACACCTCGCACCCCGAGCGAATCAGCCTTGGCTTTTCAACTCCTCGCGCGCTTCGGCGGCCTCCGCGCCAGCGTCCACGCCGCGCCGCCGGGCGTAGACCACCGCGGCGGCCTCGATGGTCACGCCGAGCCGTCCCTGCAAGTCGTTGATTTCGGCCACGGCGGTCTGCTTGTCGGTCCCGGCCGAGACCACCTTGTCGAGCAACTTCTCGAAGGTGGACTGCTCCTGCAGAATCGACTCGTCGGGCACGAACTCCTCGGGTATCTCGACCTCGCTCGGGTCGAACGCCGCGACGACCTCGCCGTCCTCGCGGTCGAGCAGGCCCTGTCCGGTCGCCACGTCGATGAGCCGTTCGGCTTGGTCGGGCGAGAACCAGTCGCGGTCCAGCGACAGCGCGACGACGAACTCGCTCTCGGGCATCGACTCGCGGCCCTTCTGCTGGAACGGTGCGGCGACGGCACTTCGGAGACTCATTCGGATTTGAGTGGTGTGGGAGTAGCGCGTAAAGGTGGCGGTTCTTCGACGGTGGATGCAAGGGAGTCCGAACCTCGCACGCACTTCTCAGAAAGTTGGTAAACTCTAAGTGACCGTCGTCGGAGCGTCAGGTATGGACGAACGTAGGTCTACGAGGAGGCTGTTTCTGCAGACGAGCGGTGTCGCGGCGGCCGTCGGCCTCGCGGGGTGCAGCGGCATGCTCGGCGAGGACGACGACATCCAGGACACGGACGGCGACGGGGTCATCGACAGCGAAGATTACGCGCCGAGGGACTCCAGCGTCCAGCGGAAAGAACAGGTCGGAGGTGGCGACTCGACCGAGACCACGGCGGAGACCACGACGGAGGAGACGACCGAAGCGACGACAGAAGAGACCACGACCGAAGCGACGACGGAGGAGACCACGACGGAAGAGACGACCACGGAGGAGCAGACCACGGCCGAACCGACCGAGGGGATGGTCGCACGGGACCGACTCGTGAGTCGGTGGCCCTTCGAGGTCGAACTGCGGGACGCCGTCGGCGACAACGACGCGCACGCCGAGCGAGGAGAACCGCGGTTCGGAACCTTCGACAGTCGCAGGGGCGTCCGACTCGACGGGAACGTCGGCATGATGATAGAGGAAGGGAAGAACGCCGAGTTGAGTATCATGTCCCGGAAGAGCGGGGCGTCTAGCATCGGTGGCTGGGTCTACTTCGATCGGAGTCGGGGCGCCCGAGACGCGAACGGCGACGGTGCGAAACACCACATCTTCCGGAAGGACGCCGAGTACGCCATCTCCGCAGTCCCGGCGAGCGCCGACACCGTCGAGATACGGCTCAACATCATGGACCAAGTGGCCGGCGAGTCGTACCACACCCACAAACACGCCGACGACGAGCTACTGGTCTCGACGAACGGTTGGCATCACGTGTTCTTCGTCGTCGAACCGGGGCGTTCGCTGGCGTTCTACCTCGACGGCGAACGACGGTTCTACGAGGGCAACATGCCGGGGTACAGTCCCACCGCCACTCAGTACTGGTCCCACGAGACCATCGGCAGTTGGTACGGGACCCGGAGTCCGGCGTGGTACGACCTGATGGTCGGCAAGCTGTCGGACTTGCGCGTCTACGACGCCGGTCTGTCGGGCAGGCAGGTGGCCCGAATCTACGCGAACACGCGGTGAGCGTCGGGCGTTCTCGCGGTCGAGCCGCGGCCGGGAGACTGATGTTTTTTATAAGCACCTCCCCACCGTCTACGTATGCAAACCCACATCGTCCCGGTCGGCTTCGACTACGACCGGCTCATCGCGCCGCTCGTGCGCGACCAGTTGGACGTGGACCGCGTCATCCTGCTGGAGGGCGCGGTCGGGAGCGAGGCCAACGTCGAATACTCGCAGAACCTCTCCCAGAAACTCGAACAGGACTTCCGGAACCTGTTGGGCGCGACCACCGAGCGCGTCGTGGTCGCCGACGTGTACGACTACGACGCCGCCTTCGAGCAGGCCTACGACCTCATCAACGCCGAGTTGGACGAAGGTCGGGAGGTCTGGGTCAACATCTCCTCGATGCCTCGGACCGTCAGCTTCGCCTTTGCGACGGCGGCCCACTCCGTGATGGTCGAGCGCGAGCAGGACCGCGAGAAGATTCACACCTACTACACCGCCCCGGAGAAGTACCTCGAAACCGAACTCGCCGAGGAGCTACGCAGACAGATGGACCTGCTGGAGGACCTCGAAGAGGGTGTCGAAGACGAGCGCGTCACCGACCGCCTCGACAGCGCGCGGGACCTGCTCTCGGAGTTCGACGAGCGAGGCACCACCATCGGCGCGAAGGAGATTCGCGGCGGCCACATCGTGGAACTCCCGGTGGCGTCCTTCTCGAACGTCAAACCCTTCGAGGAGGTCATCCTGTTCAAACTCGGCGAAGAGGGCGAGTTCGAGTCGGTGTCGGAACTCGCCGACGCCCTCGCGAGCGAACTCAACGAGGAGTACACCGACAGCTTCCGGTCGAAGGTCATCTACAACGTCGATAGGTTGGGACCGGGCGGGAAAGGCTACATCGAGCAGGAGGAACACGGGAAGTCGTATCGGACGCGGCTTTCGCGGATTGGGGAGTTGTGGGTTCGAGCGCACGCGAATGGAAACTAGCCTTCGTCGGAGGGGACTTTTCTAGTAACGTCGTCGTACTTTTTCCCGACGTTACTACGATATTCCATTTCGACCGTTTTTGGTCTTGCATCTGTTTTTAGAGGGAGGAAACCATCGACACAGAGAACCTCTCCCTCTAATTCTACATCCTCTTTCTCGGTCGTAGCATCAACTGAGAGTTCGTGAGCAGGCCCATTTCCGAGGTTCAAAATACCGTACTTTCCATCGGAATCTATCCCCACGAAAAGGGTTGGTGCGACGTCTACCTCGCGATTACGTTTGCTCTCGCGGACTGAGAGGAGAGTAAAAAATGCTGCTATAAAAGTTACAGCGACACGTAGCTCTATCTTAAATATGTATATAAATAGAAGCATTGCTGCTACGAGAATTACGGCAGACAAAAGAGAGATTCTGTCAAAAGAATATCTGTCTGTAATTTTGGTAAGCATACTTTCATTTCGTTGAGTTACCTGTTTCACAGTCTTATAACTCGCTTCACCAGACTGTTTTTCGTTTTGTCCTAAAGACATACCGCGAACCTATCTCCGATGCTACTTGTAATCTCTGTCAGTGATAGTGCCACAATCTCCAATTCGAGCGCAAAAGATGAGAACTACCGCGCTAGCTTTCCTTCCAACTTCTTCACCCGCGTCGCCAACGCCAAGAACGTCGCCGCGATAGTAATCACGACCGCCCCGGCCGCAGCGATTTCGTGAGTCGGCGACGAGTGGGACATGAACCCCGTCTCTAACAGTTCCTGCGCCGGAAGAGTCGTGTGGTGGGGCGTGCCGACGATGGGGAGGAAGTAGTCCACCACGTCGTTGAAGCCGTACCAGACCACCGCGACGAGGACCGCACCGACCGGGAAGTCGCTGTAGCGGTGAATCAGGAACGCCTCGGCGACCATCCCGAGGTGGCTCCAGAACAGGAAGTTGTACATCAGCACCGAGTTGTACGAGAAGCCCTCCATGAACGCCAACAGGGTGAACGGCGTCCAGAGGCCGAGTTTGAGACAGCCGAAGAAGGCCAAGGCGTTCACCACCTCCGAATTCCGGTCGAGCTTCCAGAGCGCGAGGCTGGCCGCGATGAAGAACGTCGCCACCGGACTGTCGGGGACGAAGGGCCACATGACGGGCGGTTCGGCCGCGAACTGCCACGTTATCAGCGGGTCGCCGAGCGGGAACGGGTGGAAGCCGTAGTACCAGAAGCCGAAGGCGGTCCCGGCGAGGTTGACCGCGACGATGACCCACGCGTACCGCAGGGCGAAGTCCTCCAGTGACTCCGGCAGGGGCGCGAGATAGCGCGGCAGGACCGCACGGTCGGGGAGCATACCCGACCTCTCTCGCGTCCGGCGCAAAGATTTGGCGGTCTTAGATGAGTATGGTTTAGGGATACAACTGAAGACTAATCGACGGATTCGGGATCTCGAAAGCCCTCGCGCGGTTCGCGGCCGCTCACCGGGATATTCTCGCGTCTCACTTCGTTCGACGCTCGAATAGTGGCCCGCTGAGACGACCAAGTGGAACGCGAACTGCGCTCGCCCTTTCAGTCCGCCGAGGAAATCGGTTGCGTCACAGGCCTCCCGAAATTCGGATGAGTCAACGGTCCTACAAAATACGGTTGAATCACTGGGCAACGTGGATGGTGGTCTCGTTCGTTCGAATCATCTCTCGCCGACTCGACGCGCTCGCCCTCTCCCGGCAGGTCGGACCGGCAACCGGTACTCATTAGCCCGTCGCGTCCTCAGTTCCCAGACATGGCCGAAGAGACAGATATCGAGGAACTCAAGCGAGGGAGCGAACTCGTCAAGCGCGGGTTCGCGCGGATGCAGAAGGGCGGCGTCATCATGGACGTGGTGAACCGCGAGCAGGCACGCATCGCCGAGGACGCGGGCGCTGTCGCGGTGATGGCGCTCGAAGCCGTCCCGGCCGACATCCGCAAGCGCGGCGGCGTCGCCCGGATGGCCGACCCCGCCGACGTCGAGGAGATAATCGACGAGGTGTCGATTCCGGTGATGGGCAAGTCCCGTATCGGCCACGCGAAGGAGGCCCAGATTCTGGAGGCCGTCGGCGTGGACATGATCGACGAGTCGGAGGTCCTGACGCCCGCCGACGACCGTTACCACATCGACAAGCGCGAGTTCACCTCGCCGTTCGTCTGCGGCGCGCGCAACCTCGGCGAGGCCCTGCGGCGCATCGAGGAAGGCGCGGCGATGATTCGCACGAAGGGCGAGGCGGGCACCGGCGACGTGAATCAGGCGGTCCACCACCAGCGCAACATCAAGGGCGCGATTCGGAAGATAGAGGGCATGACGAAGGAGGAGCGCGAGGCGTTCGCCCGCGAGATAGAGGCCCCCGCGCATCTCGTCCACGAGACGGCCGAGGAGGGTCGCCTGCCGGTCGTCAACTTCGCGGCGGGTGGCATCGCCATGCCGGCGGACGCCGCGCTGATGATGCACCACGGCTGCGACGGCATCTTCGTCGGCTCGGGCATCTTCGGTGCCGAGGACCCCGAGGCGATGGCCGACGCCATCGTGGAGGCGACGAACAACTGGGACGACCCCGAGCGACTCGCGGCCATCAGCAAGGACATCGGCTCTGGCATGAAGGGCGAGGCCAACGCCGACCTGCACGAGGAAGAGCAGTTGCAGGGTCGCGGGAACTGAACGGAACTGCACGCCGGAACTGAACCGTGTCGCGGTGTGCCGCGTCTCGTCGCTCGCACGGCGAGCGACGAGACGCTACGCGGCGGCGAGCCGTTCCTCGGCTTCGGGGAACAGCACGTTGTTCTCCTTGTGGACGTGGCGGTGCATGTCCGATTCGAGCATCTGCAATCGGTCGAGCATGTTCCGGTAGCTCGTGCAGGCGTCGTCGGGAATCTCGTAGCCGTCGGTCAGGTCTCGAATCCGTTCGAGGCTGGACGCCGCCGCGTCGTGTTCCGATTCGAGGTGGTCGATGGCGTCGCGGATGCGCTCGTCGTCGGCGTCGGCGGGCGGGATCTCGCTGTCGAGTTTCAGGAGTTCGGGGAAGACGTTCTCCTCCTCGTCTTCGATGTGGTGGGTGACCTCCTCCTTGAGGTCGAGGAACTCCGACTCGACGTCGCGGAGTTCGGGGTGCGAATCGCCGTGAACGCGCGCGACCTTCCGGACGACGCGTTCGAGCGACGGGAGTTCCGACCGGAGGTAGTCGTGGTGGGTCTCGACCACGTCGTCCACGAGTTCCGAGAGCGACTCGGCGGACGCGTCCGTCTCCGCGGAGTCGGACGACCGAGCGTCTGCCAATCGGTCGAGGACGGTCCGGAGTTCGAGGTCGGTCTCCTCGCAGGCCCGCTCCAGCGGTACGTCGCCGCCACAGCAGTAGTCGATGCCGAGCGATTCGAAGACGGACGCGAACTCGGGGTTGTCTCTGACGAGCTGTCCGAGGCCGGTCGCGGGGTCGATGGTCTCTGTCATGGTCGGTCGAGAGGATACTGCGTCTATTCGAACCGAACAGTGGCGCGACCAAGCGCGCTCTCCCGAATATGTTCCCCGTCCCCCGCGGCGGTCGGCTCTCGGCGGAGCGGCCGCCGCCCCCGAGCGGACTCACCGGCAGCGAGACGCCACGAACAGATTCACCGACAGAACGTCGCTCCGTCGCCGAGTTCCGTCTGGTAGGCGCGGGCGTCCACCCCGGCGTCGCCGAAGGCCCCGACCATCGCGGCCGCAACGTCGCGGCGCTGGCCGCGGTGGCGACACACCGCCAAGACGCCGGGACCCGCGCCCGAAATCGTGACGCCGGTCGCGCCCGCCTCGCGCGCCGCTTCGGTGACGGCGTCGTAGCCGTCCACGAGTTCGGCGCGGGCGGGCGTCACCACGGGGTCGGTCAGGCCGCGCCCCACGAGTTCCGGGTCGTCGCGGGCCATCCCCGCGACCAGCGTCGAGGCGTTGCCGACCGTCTCGACCAGTTGGTCCATCTTGACGGAGTCGGGGACGACGTCGCGCGCGTCGCGGGTCGAGACCACGATGTCGGGCAGACAGACCACGACCGGGAGGTCGGCGTCGATTTTCGTGATGCCGCCGTCGGTGACGACGGTGAAGCCGCCGAGAATCGAGGGCGCGACGTTGTCGGCGTGGGCGTCGCCGGAGACGACCGCTTCGCCCTCCGCGGCGAGCCAGACCAACTCCTCGTCCGAGAGACCGCGGTCGTAGAGTTCGTTGAGCGCGACCGCCGCGCCCGCGGCGCTCGACGCCGAAGAGCCGAGGCCCGACGACGGGCGGACGCCCTTGTCGATTCGGATGTGGGCGGGCGCGTCGAGTTCGCGGGCGACGACGCCCGCCGTGTTCTCCGCGGGGTCGGTCGGGACGTACTCCGCGCCCGCGCCGGTCACCGAAATCGTCGTCTCGCTGGCGCGTTCGACTCGCACCACGTCCGCGGGGTGGCCCAACGCCGCCCCGAACACGTCGAAGCCACTGCCGAGATTCGCACTCGTCGCCGGGGCCCGCACCGTGAGCATGTCCCGTGAGTAATCAGGGGCAAATCAAAAACCTGCCGGGGCGCGGCGACATTTGTTGTCAACCACTCGCCCCAGTCGCTGTTCCGCTTCTTTAAGACCTTTATATGTGGGCGACGCACGTTCGGATACATGGACCCGCACATTCTGATACTGGGCGCACCGGGCGCAGGTAAAGGAACGCAGAGCGACCGCATCGTCTCGGAGTTCGGCGTCGAACACGTCACGACGGGCGACGCGCTCCGCTCGAACAAGGAGATGGACATCGGCCACCTCGACTTGGAGTACGACACGCCGGGCGAGTACATGGACCGAGGCGAACTCGTCCCCGACGTGGTCGTCAACGAGATCGTCGACAAGGCCCTCTCGGAGGCCGACGGCTACGTCCTCGACGGCTATCCCCGAAACCTCGAACAGGCCGAGACCCTCTCGGAGATGACCGACCTCGACGCCGTCCTCTACCTCGACGTGGACGAGGACGTGCTGGTGGACCGACTGACGGGCCGGCGCGTCTGCGAGGAGTGCGGCGCGACCTACCACGTCGATTTCAACCCGCCCGAGGAGGAGGGCGTCTGCGACGAGTGCGGCGGCGACCTCTACCAGCGCGAGGACGACACCGAGGAGACGGCCCGCGAGCGCATCCGCGTCTACGAGGAGAACACCCAACCGGTCGTGGAGTTCTACGACGACGAGGGCCGTCTGGTCCGCATCGACGGCGAGCAGACCCCCGACGAGGTCTGGGACGACGTGAGAGACGCCATCGAAGCGAACGCCTGACCCGCGCGCCGCTGCGCCGGTCCGAACTCGGAAACGAAATCTATCTTTCGGCGATATAACGCCCCGAACGCGATACGTTCCCCAGAGGAATCACTTCGTCCACGTCGCGCCCACGTCGTCGGACGGCGACCAGCGGACCGTGAGGTCGCCGACCGCCGTCCCTGCGGGGACCTGAAACACCAGCCAGCCCCACTCGGTCTCGTCGGGGTCGTAGGTCTCGGTGGGCGCGTAGAACGGTCCTTCGACCGGCGACCCGAACGTCGTCCCGGTCGAGGACTGGTGGAACACCCCGGACGATTCGCCGCCGACGGCGACCGAGAACCGGCGAGAGCCGGGGAACGAAATCGGCTCGTCGGTCGTGTTCCGAGCCTCGACGCGGACGAACGCGAACGTCTTGCCCTTCTGGGCGCGGTACGTCTGGCTCTCGCCGGAGTCGTAGATGTACGACCCGAGCAGGCCGTCGAACCCGTCGGTCCCGACGCGGACCCGAATCGCCGCGCCGTCGGGCGTCGTGAACGTCTCGCCGAAGCCGCGCTCGGCCGCGAGGACGCTCGCCGTTTCGACGGCGCTCCCCGGCCGGAGGCGGTATTCGGCCCGGCCTGCTTCGGGTGGCGTCCACTCGGTCGTCCACGTCCGTCGTTCGCCGGGCGAAAGGTCGAGTTCGACGGTCTCGCGCGTCCGCCACGTAGTCTCGTCGCCGAACCGGCGCTCGAAGACGGCGCGGTAGGTGCCCGACGCCGCCCCGACGTTCTCGACGGTCGCGCTCGCCGAGAGCGTCGTTCCGAGTTCGGTCTCGGCCGGGAGCGAGAGGTCGGCGACCGAGAACTCCGGGAGGTCGGCCGAGTCGAACTGCCAGCGGACTTCGGGGACGGAGTCGGGGGCGTCGCGTTCGCCGCCACCTGCGGAACTGCTCTGGCTGTCACTCGCCGAACTGGTCTCGCCGTCGCGCGCAGCCTCGCGGCGCGCGCGACCCCACGCGACCCGAAGCCCCTCGGCCGCGCGCTCGGCGGGAACGTCGGCGACGAGCCAGCCGGACCGCGAGTCGCCGGGCGCGAGCGGCGACCCGCCGAACGGGTCGCCCTCGACCGCGAGCGAGGCGAGACCGTCCGCCGCTTGGTCGAGCGCGGCGACGACCGCGCCGTCCGAGGCGGCGAACGACGACGGGTCGGTCGGAATCGGGCGGGTCGTTCGGTTCTCCATCCAGACGCGGACGACAGCGAGAACCGAATCGTCGTCGGCGTCTCGTCGCTCGCCCGCGGCGAGTACCTCGCGTCCGCTCGGCGCGTCGAAGAACAGCGCGCGGTGGTACGCCGGGTCCGCGACCGACACCGCCAACCCGTCGGCGAAGGCGAACCGCTGGCCGCCGGGGAGTGTCTGTGTCGCGGCCGAGACGGTGTGGGCGGCCTCGCTCCCGGCGAGCCGGAACCGGTGGTGGCCGGCGTGCGACAGCGAGAACGGTCCGACCTCGACGCTCCGGGTTTCGCCGCCCGCCACGTCGCCGATTCGAATCTCGGTGTCGTCGGCTTCGGAGCCCTCGGCAGTCAGCGTGTCGGTGAAGTCGCCTGATTCGCCGCCCGCGTTGGTCGCCGCGACCGACAGCGAGAACCGCTCGCCGACGCCGACTTCGGTGGGTCCCGACAGCGTCACCTCCTCGAACGCGGCCGGGTCGCTCGACAGCGACCCGCCGAACACTTGACAGCCCGCGAGTGACGGCAGAACGGCCGTGCTGGTGAAAGAAAGGAGCCTCCGGCGATTCATACGCAATGTCTGACAGCCACCTTATAACTCCTCCGGCCGAACGGTGCGGCCGGAGCGCTCCCTCACCGACGACGCGACCCACCCGAAGGGCGACCCGCTCGAAAACCCCTCGCGTCCTCCGCAGTACGCGCACGAGAGCGAAAGTTGATTAACCGGGGGATTCCAAATCTCTCACAATGGCACGGACCGCGGACAAAATCGAGTCGCTCATCGCCGACGATTCGGCGATGGCCGACGCCCTAGCGGTCGTCTACGACCGCACCGACGGCGGTTCCGACCGCATCGAGTGGGCCGACGTCAACGACGCCCTCACGAGCGGACAGTGGGGCCGACTCATCGAAAAGGACGTGTTGGAGAGCGTCGGCGACGAGTTCCGACTCGCCGACCCCGACGCCGTCGAGACGGCGCTGGACGACGACGTACCGAGTACGACGGTTTCGACCTCGACACCGGACGGCGAGGACGCGGACATCGACTCGGAGGAATCGTCGTGGACCACGTGGGACAAACTCGCCGCGGTCGGCGCTGGTGGGTTGTTCCTCGGCTACTCCCAGAACTCGGTTCGCAACGTCGTCGGGAGTACGGTCGAGATATTCATCGGTCCCGTAGACAGCGTGTTGCCCTTCTACGTCGTCGTGTTGGTCGTCGCGCTCCTGACCGGACTGTTCAGCACCCTCCTCCAAGCGAACCTGATGGACATGGACAAGATGAGCGCCTATCAGGAGCGCATGAAGGCGATTCAGGACAAGCGCAAGGAGGCCCGCGAGCGCGGCGACGACGAGGCGCTCGAACAGATTCGCGAGGAGCAGATGGACGCGATGGGCGACCAGTTGGGCATGTTCAAAGAGCAGTTCCGCCCGATGGTCTGGACGATGTTCGTCACCATCCCCGTCTTCCTCTGGATATACTGGATGGTGCTGGACGGCCACGTGGCGACCGGTGAGACCCAAATCGTCGCGCCGCTCATCGGCGAGGCGACGTGGCGGGCGAAGGTCCTCGGCCCGATGCAGATGTGGATCATCTGGTACTTCCTCTGCTCGATGAGCCTGACCCAACTCATCCGGAAGTCGCTGAACATCCAGACCACGCCGACGTAAGGCGGATTTCGGGGTTCTTCGGGTTCGCCGAGTTTCGCCGGTGATTCTTCGGACGATTCGTCTCTTTTCTCGGTCGATTCGCGCTCGCTTCCGGTCGGTCTGTGTCGGGTTTCGGTCACAGACCGTAGTCGAGAGCGCTACTTCAGCGCCGTGCGAGACCGTCGCACGCGAGCCTCCGGCGGAAGTTCAAAACCTCTTTCATACCTCCGCTCCGAGTGGAGATATGCTAATTACGGTCTCCGGACCTCCGGGTAGCGGTAAGAGTACGACCGCCTCGGAGTTGGCGGACACGCTCGGATTCGACCACATCAGCGGCGGAGACATCTTCCGCGAGTTGGCCGACGAGCGCGACTACACCACCCTCGAATTCAACAAACTCGCCGAGGAGGACGACCAGATAGACCGCGATTTGGACCGTCGCCTCCAGCAGATCGCCGCCGAGCGCGACGACGTGGTGCTGGAGTCCCGGCTCGCCGGGTGGCTGGCGGGCGACCACGCCGACTTCCGCATCTGGCTCGACGCGCCCCTCGAGGTCCGCGCGGAACGCATCGCCGACCGCGAGGACAAGGCCGTCGAAGCGACCCGCGAGGAGACCGCGGCTCGCCAGGGGAGCGAGGCCGAGCGCTACCGCGAGTACTACGGCATCGACATCACCGACCTCACCATCTACGACCTCTCTGTCAACACGGCTCGGTGGGACGCCCCCGCAGTGCTGGACATGCTCGTGACGGCCATCGACGAGTACGACCCCGAGACCGACGAAGGCAAGTACCCCGTGGATTCGGATTACGATTTCTGACGCCATGCTCCGCGGACCACCGGACGAACGGACCCCCGACGAACTGCTCGCCTTCGGCGTCGTGAACCTCGACAAGCCGCCCGGCCCCTCCGCTCATCAGGTCGCGGCGTGGGTCCGGGACATGGCCGAGGTCGAACAGGCCGCCCACGCCGGAACTTTGGACCCGAAAGTCACGGGCTGTCTCCCGGTGCTGACCGGCGCGGCGACCCGCCTCTCGCAGGTGTTTCTGGAGGGAAGCAAGGAGTACGTCGCAGTGCTGGAACTCCACGACGACGCTCCCGCCGACATCGAGGCCATCGTCGCGGAGTTCGAGGGACCGCTCTACCAGAAGCCCCCGAGGAAGAGCGCGGTCGCTCGCCGACTCCGCGTCCGGGAGGTCTACGACCTCGACGTGCTGGAGGTCCGCGACCGACAGGCGCTCCTCCGGATTCGCTGCGAGAGCGGGACCTACATCCGAAAGCTCTGTCACGACCTCGGACTGGCGCTCGGGACGGGCGCGCACATGGGCCACCTCCGCCGGACCGGAACCGACCCCTTCGACGACTCGACGCTGGTGACGATGGAGGACCTCGCGGACGGACTAGGGAGATGGCGCGAGGACGAGGAGGACGACTGGCTCCGGGAGGTCGTCCAACCGGCCGAGCGCGCGCTGACGCACCTTCCCGCGGTGACGATTGCGCCGAGCGCGGCCGAGCAGGTCGCACGGGGCGCGCAGGTGTACGCGCCGGGCGTCATCGACGCCGAGGACGCCGACGAGGGCCAACTGGTCGCCTGTTTCACGCCGGACGGGGCCGCGGTCTGTCTCGGAACGATGATGGGGGACGCCGATGCGGACGAGGGGTTGGTGGTCGAGTTGGAGCGCGTGTTGGTGTAGTCCGGAGTCCGGTCTCGAAGTGCTGTGTTCGGCGAATCGTGCATGGATAGGTCGGGACAGGCTGACAGACGAGGACCGAACCGGTATCCGTTCTCGGCCGGTCGTCCCCTGCCGCCAAACTGAACTTTTTCACCCCGCCCGGACACCGCTACGTCATGCAACTCGGAACCGCAGAGTCCGAACCCGGCGAACTCGTCACGGGGTGGCTCGACGTGACCGACCTCCCGACGGGCACCCCCGAGCGACTCCCCGTCCTCGTCGCGGAGGGCGAAGAAGACGGCCCGACGCTCTGGATTACGGCCGCCATCCACGGCAACGAGGTCACGGGCCTCGCGGTCGCGCAGGACGTGATGACCGACGAGTTGGCCGCCGAAATCCGGGGCACAGTGGTCTGCATCCCGAACCTCAACCCCGCGGGTCTGCGGCGCACCACCCGCACCTCCTACTACGACGACGAGGACCCCAACCGCTACTTCCCCGACCCCGACGCCGAGAGCAGTCGCCCGCCGAGCGTCCAGCAACTCGTGGACGAGCGCGTCTACGAGGCCTTCGAGGATTCGGCGGACGCGCTCGTGGACCTCCACACCGCCCACGTCGGATCGATGCCGTTCCTGATTCGGGACAGAGTTCTCTACGGAGACCAGCGCACCGAGGACGAGGCCCGCGAACTCGCGGACGACCTCGAATCGCTCGTGGACGCCTTCGGCATGCCGGTCGTCAACGAGTACGCCGCTGCGGAGTACACCGAGCAGAACCTCCAGCGCTCGACCGCGGGCGCGGCGCTAAACAACGCCGGCATCCCGGCGTTCACCGCGGAGTTAGGCGGCCACGCCGTCGTGGAGGAGGACACCCGCGAGGCCGGCGTCACGGGCGTCCGAAACGTGATGCGCGAACTCGACGTTCTCCCCGGCGACCCCGACCCCGGCGCGGTCGGCCCGGAGCCACCGGTCGAGTACCCCGTCAAACGCGCGGTCCACCCTCACACCGAGACGCCGGGCATCGCGCGCCACCGCGTCGAAGCGGGCGACGTGGTGTCCGAAGGCGACGTGATTGCGGACGTCTGCACGCCTCACGGGGAGTCGAAGGCGACCGTCGAGTCCGACCACGACGGCTACGTCATCGGACGCATGCACGGCGTCGCGGTCTACGAGAACGACGCGCTAGCGAGTCTGGCGGTCCGCGACGATGGCGACCTCGTGGTCCCGCGCGATGCGAACGAGGACGGGACAGCGGAGAACGAGGCGGACGAGAGCGACGGAGCGTCCGCTTGAAATCGCTCGACGTGAAACGAAGCGCTTAACTCCGGGACGGGCTTTTGTTCGATTGCACGCGAAGTGCATCGCGGGACCGTAGGGTAGTGGTATCCTCTGCCGATGGGGTCGGTAGGACCTGAGTTCGAATCTCGGCGGTCCCATACCAGATTTTACACGTTCTTCTGATTCGAGGGACTCCGTTCCTCGGCCTCGATATCTCCGTCTCGTTTCGAGGCTCGACTTGGAGATCAACCGATAGAAGACTTTGGTCGCGGGTGAGCCGTTCGTTCACCTGTAAATTGCACACCTGAATATAGTTAATTGGGAAAAGTATTAAATAAAATTTAGTGCAACCCAGAATGGTATGGTGTCAGATAGCTCCGATTCGGACGGCGACTCTCTACACAGGAATCTCTACGACGACCTCGCGTTCGACGAGCTAGAACCCTCGGGCACGTTCACGCGGGAGGCCGCCGAGCGGTTCTTCCCGGTCCACGAGGAGAAGCGAATCGACACGATGGACAGGCCCGTCGTCATCGAGTGCGCCTGTCCGGGGTGGCAACCCGGCGGCGACCACTATCCCGCAGTTCCGGACTCGAAGGGCGAGCAGATTCAGGAACTCGTAGACAGCGTCGAGGCCGGGGCCGCCGCGGTCCACGTCCACCCCCGCGACGAGGACCGCCGCCCGCGGTGGAACGACAACGAACTCCTCGTGGACCTACTCGACCCCGTGTTCGAGGAGTGCGGCGACGTGATAACCTTCAGTCAGGGGTGGGAGGTCAGTCCCCACGCCGACTACGTGTCGGGCGTCGCGGACCTCCTCGAACGCGGCGACGGGAACAAGTACTGTCAGGGTGGCGTCGTCCTCCCGCCCGGTCTGTTCGGCGCGGGCGCGCTCCACTCGGTGTCGTCCATCACGGAGGCGGTCCGGTACTACGAGGAGAACGGCGTCAAGCCCGTCTTCCAGTTGTACGACACGCACGTCCTGCGCGACCTCAAACACCACGTCTTCGACCAGGACGAGGCCGTCTGGGACCCGTTCGTCCTCTGCATCCGGGCGGGCGCCCACGACTCGCTGACGACGGGCAACGACCCGTGGTCGTACTTCAAGGTCATCTCGGAACTACACAACGTGCGCCAGACCGTCGACAACAGCGTCGTCGGACTCTATCCCGGCGGTCGAAACTGGCTGCCGATGCTGGCGATGGGGCTGATAGCGGGCGCGAACGTCGTCCGCGTCGGCATCGAGGACGCCTACTGGAAGTATCCCCACAGCGACGAGTTAATCGAGAAGAACTCCGAGGTCGTGGAACTGGCGGTCGAACTCGCCGAGATGCTCGGGCGAGAGGTCGTCACCGACCCCGTGCGCGCTCGGGAGATCCTCGGGATGGAGTACACTTCGCCGCGGTAGTCGGGGGACCGCGGTGAAGCAGAATACAGCGAATCGAGACGCAGTTTACCACGAAATCTGGAACGTCGAGACCTCGCCCTCGCTGGTCTGTTCGACGCGGACGAACGCGCCGTCGTCGCTAAACTTCTCGGCGGTGGCCTTCAGCAGGCCCTCGTCGAGCGCGTCGGGGTAGGGGTTCTTGCACTCGACGACGCCCCCGTCGTCGCCGGACTTCTCGAAGTCGTAGTAGCCGATTTCGTCGCCGCGATGGGTGTTCTGGTACTGCTCGTCGAGGGCGGCGAGCGCGCCCTCCACGCTGTCGATGGTCGGCGGCCACTCGACGAGACCGGGAATCTCCGAGCCGATTTTGGTCACCGTCTTCGGACCGACGGTGTCGGCGAGGTCCTCGAAGGCGTCGATGTACGCGCCCCACGAGTACCACTCGTCTTCCTGTGGTTCGGGCAGACCGTGGTCGTCGAGGATGTCGAGCGCCCGGTCCTCGTACGCGCTGGAGAACTGCCCGACGCCGTCTACGACCGACCGCACCGTCTGTCCGCTCACTTCGCCGTCTCGACTGAAGGCTTTCTGTTGTGCCATACGTCCCCCATATCGCTTAATTAACTTATCTTTATTGGTGTAATATTATCAGTTATGATAATTTATAATTCCAGGAGTTGGCCGTAATCTAGTAGTCGTCGGGCGTATTTCGAATCTACAGCCTCCGTCGCTATCGAACACCGCGCCTATTGTACGATTAGCACGATGGGTTAATTTTATAGCTAGAAAGATACGGTATGTAATACATGGGTGACACGGAGACGTACGCGATAGACGACGTCGCCTTCATCGGTCGGACGGTGGGGGAGTACGAGAAGATGTTCGACATCGACCTCTCGGCGTGGGAGGGTGAGTCGGTGCTCGACTGTCCGGGCGGAGCGTGCGCGTTCGTCGCCGAAGCGAACAGGCGAGACATCGACGCGGTGGGCGCGGACATGCTCTACCACGTCCCGCCCGAGAAACTCCGCGAGAAGTGCGAGCGTGACATCGACACCGCCATCGCGGGCTTCGACGGCGTGGAAGACCAGTTCGTCTGGCAGTTCTACGACGACGTGGCGGACGTGCGCGACCACTGGACGCGTGCCTACGAGGAGTTCATCGCCGACTACGCCGACTACCACGACACCGACCGGTACGTGAAAGCCGAACTGCCGGACCTGCCGTACGCCGACGACTCGTTCTCGCTGGTCCTGTCGGCCCACCTCCTGTTCCTCTACATGGACAAACTGGAACACGAGTTCCACCGAGAGTCACTGCTCGAACTGGCCCGCGTGGCCAGCGACGAGGTCCGAGTCTACCCGCTGGAACGCTTCGACGGCAAGCGCTACCCGCGACTGGACGACCTATGCGAGACGCTGGCGGACGCGGGCCACGAGACCGAGATTCGGTCGGTCCCCTTCGAGTTCCAGCAGGGCGCGGACGAACTGATGCGAATCAAGGTCTGAACGGGACTCACTGTAGATATTTTAGAGCAATATTTTCCGTCTCGAAGAACAGGTGTTTCTTTTGAGGGACGCACAGCAAGCACCGTCTAGTTAGCGCGGGTTGAGAAGTGAGTAGGTCGTAGCGGTTGTGTCCGTGCGAGTCGCAAACCTGTCAAAGAGACGTTAGACACGGCTACTCTTGACTGTCGGCAACGGGAGGCCGACAGAGAGGATTAGCCTTCGGACATGTCCGTTACTGCCATTCCGATTCCGTACGTCAGGGAGACTAACGCGACACCGAACATGAGAAGCCACAAGATAAGGATGAGATTAAACGGAACGGTCCTTACTCCCTCGGGGAGGACGCGCTTTACTGCGATTTTATCTGTAACGATCGGGCGGTAGACCAGCTGTGCAACCATCATAACGAGTCCGGTGGTGGCACCGAAGGCGAGCGTCCACCAACTCCCGCCATCGTAGGGGGTCTGTCGGAGGATACTGACATAGTCGATTACGAGCGTAACTCCGATGGAGTACAGGAGACAGATGGTCACAGATACTACAGAATAATCGAGTATCAGAAAATGCGAACTCAGGCCGATACATATCCCAGCTACACCACCAACGAGCGCTGCTCGCTTCGTTGGCGGATTTCGAGTCGTCTTCTTGGACGCTGAAGACGGAGTGGAGTGGTTTGATCGATCGGGGTTCATCTGATACTCACCAGCTGTTGACGGGGATATCGGTTCGGGGGGACCGTTCTATACGGAAAGATAACCGAAATTGCAATAAAGAAACCGGTCTTCTAGAGCGAATTGTTCGTGAGTTCTCGCCGTCTACAGATAAGCGAGGCGAGTGCCTCGGGGCTTGACCTCGAGGGTGCAGCCGACACGAACTTTTATTTGTATGATTCGGACAGCAGAGTACAGTCAGAAATCCCGAAGACGGCGCATCAAGCCCTCGATGAACGCACGCCAGTCGAGGAGGAAAACTAGACGATTCCCACAGCAATTTCCGTTCACCGTGGCAACAATCTTCTCCTAGTCACCGTTGGAAAACGACCCGAATACGCGCTCGAGTACCGACCTACTCGGCGCGTTTCACGCCCGGATTCGTCACCGCCGACGTTTTTACGTCGTCGGGTGTCCTCGCTCGCTCCCTGTGGTCGCTCGCTGTGGGCACCGCTCCTCGTAAAAACGTCGATGAAAAACCTCCGCTCGCTCACGTCCGTTCGCTCGCGGCGAAACGGCGCGCTCCGCGCGCCGTACCGTCCCCTGAAACGACACTCTCCTACTCGTCGCGTTTCACGCCCGGATTCGTCACCGCCCCGTTCGCCGCCGACCCGAACGTCGCGCCGTACTTCGCCAGCACGCCGTTCTGATACGCCATCTCCGGTTCGTCCCGCGATTCCAACCGCGACTGCAACTCCTCGTCCGACAGTTCCGCGTCGAGGGTCCGGTCGGCGATGTCGATAGTCACGTGGTCGCCGTCCTCCAAGGCTCCTATCGGCCCGCCTGCGAACGACTCGGGCGCGACGTGGCCGATCATCGGTCCGCGAGTCGCGCCCGAGAACCGGCCGTCCGTGACCATCGCCACGTCGTCCTCGTGGCCCGCGCCGACGACGGCGGAGGTGACCCCGAGCATCTCGCGCATGCCCGGCCCGCCCCGCGGCCCCTCGTTGCGGATGACGATGACGTCGCCCGACTCGATGCGGCCCTCTTGGACGTAGGCCATCGCGTCTTCCTCGGTCTCGAAGACGCGGGCCGGGCCTTCGTGGTGGAAGTTGTCCTCACCGGTGACCTTCAGCACGGCACCGTCCGGCGCGAGGTTGCCGGTGAGAATCTTGATGGCTCCCTCCTCGTGGAAGGGGTCGTCCACCGGCCGGACGAACTCGGCGTCGATGGCGTCGTCCGCCGGCAGGTCCAACTCCTCCAGTTCCTCCGAAATCGTCCGGCCCGTGACGGTCATGGCGTCGCCGTCGAACAGCCCCGCGTCCACGAGGCGGCGAATCACGACCGGGACGCCGCCCTGCTCGTAGAGGTCGAACATCACGCGCTCGCCGCCGGGTTGGAGGTTCGCGATTTTGGGCGTCCGGCGCGAGATAGCGTCGAACTCCTCGATGTCGAGGTCCACGCCGGCCTCGGCGGCGAGTGCGAGCAGGTGGAGGACGCCGTTCGTAGAGCCGCCGATGGCGACCTGTAGCGCGATGGCGTTCTCGAACGACCGCTTGTCGAGGATGTCGGAGGGCGTGCGGTCGTTCTCGATGCAGTCGAGCGCGAGTTCCCCGGCGCGCTCGGCGACCTCGTAGCGCTCGTCGAACTCGGCGGGCGCGCCCGCGCTCCCGAGCGGCGCGAGTCCCAGCGCCTCCGCGACGGAGGCCATCGTGTTCGCGGTGAACATCCCGCCGCACGACCCCGCGCCCGGACAGGCGTGGCGTTCGAGGTCGTCGAGTTCCCCCTCGCTCATCTCGCCCTCGGCGACCGCGCCGACGCCCTCGAAGACGTTCTGGATGGTGACCTCCCGGCCGTCGTGCTCGCCGGGCATGATGGACCCGCCGTAGAGGAACACGGAGGGCAGGTCGGTCCGAATCGCCGCCATCATCATCCCCGGCAGGTTCTTGTCGCACCCGCCGACCGTGACGAGACCGTCCATGCGCTCGCCGAACGCGACCAACTCCACCGAGTCGGCGATGACCTCGCGGGAAATCAGCGAGGCGCGCATCCCCTCGGTCCCCATCGAGATGGCGTCCGAGATGGTGATGGTTCCGAACTCGATGGGCATCCCGCCCGCCCCATCGACGCCCTCGTAGGCCGAGGCCGCCACGTCGTCCAAGTGGACGTTGCACGGCGTGATATCGGCCGCGGGGTTCGCGATTCCGACCATCGGCGACGAGAGGTCGGCGTCGTCGTACCCCATCGCGCGGAACATCGCGCGGTGCGGCGCTCGCTCGACGCCTTCAGTGACCTCGCTACTCCGCAAATTTCCGGGTTTCTCGGTCATACGTCCGCATGACCGCGGAGGGGCTTAAGTTACCGCCCTCGGACAGATGTTGCTGTCGAACCTCGGAACGACCGAACATCTCCGGTCCGTCGCTCGCGGGAGTCCGCTCACTTCTGGCGTCCGCTCACTCCGGGAGGTCGAGGACGACCGTCTCGGCCTCGTAGTCCTCCACGAACGCGCCGTCGCCGCCCACGCTGTACCGACCGGCCCCGGTCTCGACGACCAGCGCCGCCTCTACCGGGAACGAGTTGTTCGCGGGTTCGACCAGTCCCTGCCGGACCGCGACGACCCGGCCGGATATCTCTCCGGGACCGTCGTCGGCGTTGAGCGCCCGCCCCCGGACGGTTGCGGTCGGTTCCGCGCCCGCCCGGAGGTGGAGCGTCGCCTGCAGGACCGCCTGCCGGAAGTCGGCGTACGTCTCCGGGAGGTCGTGGGCGTCGGCGACGTACACCTCCTCGGCCATCGGCCAGTAGTTGCCGAAGAACGACCCGATCAGCACCGGAGCCAACTGGCGCTGGGTGAACGCGATGGCGCGCTCGCCGCTGTTCGAGCGGGCTATCATCTGGGGCGGCGCGACGAGACTGCGAGTCCGGTCGGCGGTTATCATGGTCGGGGTCTGCTCGCGCCACGCGCGGGCGACCGTGGCGACGCCGTCGAGCGCGAGGTCGTCGGCGGGGTCGGTGCCGGTGACGACCAACAGCACGAGGACCCCGCGCTCGACGGCGTCCCGGAGTTCCGACTCGACCTCCGAGAGGTGGTCGTAGGGTATCGACAGCGACACCTCCTCGGTCGCCTCTCGGACGAGCGCAGTGACGCGCTTGAGAACCGTCACGCGGGACTTGATGACCTCGAACTGGTTGGTCTCGGGCGTGGCCTTCGAGTACCGGGCTTCGAGCGCGGGTCCCATCCGCTCGACGTCCTCGGTGAGCGAATCGACCACCTCCTGGGGCGGGACCGCCCGGATGGTGGTCGGGACCGCGTGGTCGTTGACCGAGACGAACCCCCGCTCCTCTAACTCCTCGCTGACGCTGTAGACGTATCGCTTGGAGACGCCCGCGTCGTCGGCGACGACGCTGGCCTTCGCTTCGCCGTGGTCGAGGACCGTCAGGTAGATGTCTATCTCCTTGTCGGAGAGCCCGAACTCCCGGAGCAGTCGGGAGAGCGTCGAGTCGTCCATCGCTCGTATTTGTCCGGTGGCGGCACTTAACAGTAGTTGGTAGCGCGATTCCCGCTCGCCGCGCTCAGCGCTCGCATTCGAGGACGACCGCGTCGGCGACTTCGACGCCGTCCCCGGCCGCGACCGACTCGCCGGTCAGCAGGTCGGTCGTCCCGACCGGTTCGCCGAGCGCCACCTCTCGCGACTCCGCGCCGAAGTTGAGGACGACGACGACCCGCGAGTCGCCGTCGTCGCGGGCGTAGGCGACGGTGGGGTCGGGAGTCCGGTCGTCCCGGCCACCGCCCGTCCGGTCGTCCGCCAGTCGGTCGGCATCTGCCGGTTGGTCGGCATCTACCGGTCGGTCACCGTCGCCCGGTCGGTCACCGTCCGCTCGGCGGACGAACTCCCGCTCGACGCGCTCCACGTCGCCGCGACGCAGAACCGACCGCTCGCTCCGCAGTTCGGAGAGGCGACGGTGGTGCGCGGTGAGGTCCGAATCCCCGTCGTACCACTTCATCTCCCCGCGCTGGTCCGCGACGCCGCGCTCCTGTCCGTAGTAGATCATCGGCGCGCCCGGCAGGGTGAACGTCGCGGCCGCGGCCGCCCGGAGCGCCGCCTCGTCGCACTCCTCGACGTAGCGCGTCTCGTCGTGGTTCTCGACGTACCGGAGCAGTAGCGACGACTCCGGGAACCCCTCGCGGTGGTTCGCCTCCAGCGCGTCGAATAGCACCTCGGCCGGGGCCTCGCCCCGTCCGACCTCCCGGAGCGCGCCGTAGAGCGCGGTGTCGTAGTGGGCGTCGAACTCGTTCTCGTGGAACTGCGGGTCGCGCGGGATGGTCTCGTCCAGCAGGAGGAACTCCGATTCCGCGTCTTTCAGGCGCTCGCGGACCTCCTTCCAGAACCCGTGGGGGACGCCCCACGCCACGTCGGCCCGGTAGCCGTCCACCAGCGGTGCCCACTCCTCGACCACGTCGAGCATCCACTCGCGGACCGCCAGCGAGTCGTAGTTCAGGTTCGGGATGCGGGTCCAGTTGAAGTAGTACCCCGGCGCGCCCTCGCCCGCCCAGTCCACGTCGTCGGTGTCGGTCGCGTCGCGGGCCGACTCGGCGGGGTCGGCGGGCACTCGCTCGTAGTGGTCGGCGTACTCGGGCACGCCCGCCGAGTGCATCTGGAACGCGGGGTGGTCCCGCGAGGTGTGATTGATGACGAGGTCGAAGACGACCCGGACGCCCGCCTCTCGGAGCGTCTCGACCAGCGACTCGAACTCCGCGCGGGTGCCGAGGTCGGCGGCGGTGTCGAAGTAGTCGGTGACGTGGTAGCCGTGGTCGGTCGGACCGCCCACGACGGGGGTGAGCCAGAGGCAGTCCACGTCGAGCGATTCGAGGTAGGGAACCCGCCGCTCTATCTCCTCGAAGGTCGTCTCGACGGTCTCGCCGGCGAACCGCCGGACGAATATCTGGTAGACGGTCGCCTCCTCGGCCCACTCGGGCGGGTCGTTGGGCCGCGAGACGGCGACGTTCCCCGAGTCCGCCTCGCTCTCGTCCGCGGATTCGCTCCCCTCCACGGATTCGTCCGCACCGGTCTCGACGACCAGCGTGTCGGCGACGCTGTGGCGCTCCGCGACGGCGACGGCGTGGATTCGCGCCCGGTCGGGGAGGGCCGCGACGGGCGCGCGGAGTTCGGGTCCCGATGTCTCGACGGCCGACTCCGAGAGGTCGTCGCGGTCGTCCAGCCAGAACTCCACCTCGGGGTCGCTCCCGGCGGGCGCGGCCTCCGCGCGCGCGGTCACGACGAGAGTGCCGTCCTCGACGCGCCCGTCGAGGTGGACTCGCGGCCGCCCGGCCCCCGGCACAGAGACGTCCACCGTGTGGGAATGTTCGAAGTCGTCGTTCACGACGCAGATGCCCTCGTGGTCACCCGGCGGGAGGGCGTACTCGGCGACGAACTCGTCGCCCTCTCGGACCATCCGGTCGCGCCCGAGCGTGTAGTCGTTGAACAGGCCGGTGAGCGAGACGGCCGTTATCTCCGCCTCGGGGACCGAGAGGTCCGAGACGGGGAGCGAGAATCGGGCCTCGCGTCGCGGGTCGGGGAACGCACGGACGGTCTGTCGGTGGGTGCCGTCGGGCGCGTGCAGTTCGAGTTCGTAGACGCCGGGTTCGTCGGGTTCGAGGTGGACGACCGCGCCGTCGCCGACGCCGGCCTCGCTGTCGGCGGGACGGTCGCGGACCCGCCACGAGAAGTCGGCGTCGGGGGTCGGTCGGCGCGGCGCGAGTTCGACGGACTCGCCCGCGTGGACGAATCTCGGCGGACCTGGTTCGTGCATACCCCCACGAGGCGTGCCGACGTACTTCACTATTGCGCAATTTGAAGATGTGTGAATAACAATTACACCAAAGGTTATTAACCGACCCGTCGCTTTCTTCCGGCAATGAAACTCCGCGACGCTCTCGACGACTTCAAACGTCACGAGGGCCACGACAATCGATTTCCTGGCGAGCGTCGGACGACGAGCGGCCGATTCTCGGGCTACACCCCCGCGGACGGCGAGGGACGACTCGTCCACATCGACCGGGACGGCGACCTCCGGGACTTCGGGTCGCCGCTGACCGGCCGCCACGGACTCGACGCCGCCAGAATCGGCGTCCGAACCGACGACGGACTGCGCTGGTTCGACGAGTGCGAGACGGTCGCCCAGTCGTACCGCGACGGGACGACGCTGGTCGTCACCGAGCATCGACTCCCGGACGGCGAGACGGTCATCCAGTACGACCTCACGCTCGGCCGCGCCCACGTGACTCACGTCGAACGCGGCGGGAGCGAGGACGGTGACGGTGACGACCGCGACGGTGACGACGGCAACGACGCGAACGAGGGCGAACTGGTCGCGTTCCTCGGGTTCGCGCCCGACGGGCGGGACACCGGCGTCAGTCAGCTTCACCACGCCGACGCGGTCGAACTCTACCACGACGCCGAACACGACTACGTCGCCAGCGCGACGGGGTTCGAGGCGGCGAGAGGTTGCGTCTCGGCCGACTTCGACCGACTCCTCGACGCGGCCCCGGTCGAGTACCCCCTGACCGACGAGGGCGGCCGAAACGAGGAGTCCAGTCTGAGCGGGGACCTCCGGTGCGAACTCCCCTTCGAGGACGGGGCGGCGACGCTGGCGACTCTGCTGACCGACGCGACCGAGACCGACCGCGCGGCGGCGCTCGACCGCCTCGACGCCGTCCTCGACGAGTACGACGACCCGGACGCGCTGGCGCGGGCCGCGGCCGAGCGCGCCCCCGAGATTCCCGACGGACTGCCCGAGCGCGACGCGGTGGCGGCCGACCTCCGCGCACTCGGCCTGCTGTCGGCCCCCACCGGTCTCCGCATCGCGGGGCCGGAGTTCGACCCCTACTACGCCCACTCGGGCGGGTACGGCTACACGTGGTTCCGCGACGACGCCGAAATCTCGCGGTTCCTCCTGCACGCCGACCGGCGGTTCGACCTCGGTCTCGACGACTGGCACGCCCGGAGCGTCGAGAACTACTGCGAGACCCAACTCCCCGACGGGACGTGGCCCCACCGGGTCTGGCCTCGGAACCGACGGCTCGCGCCGGGGTGGGCCAACAGTCACCTCGCGGTCGGCGACGACGCCGACTACGGCGAGTATCAGGCCGACCAGACCGCCAGCGTCGCGGCGTTCCTCGCGGACGCGCTCGCCGACCTCGACGGTGCCCTCGCCGAGAGCGCGACCGAGACGCTCGCGGACGCGCTCGACGGTCTCGACCGGACGCTGGGAGACGACGGGCTTCCCGTCGCCTGTCAGAACGCGTGGGAGGACGCCACCGGCCGGTTCGTCCACACCGCGGCGACCTTCCTCGAAGCGTACGCCGCCGTCGCAGCCACCGACACCGACCTCGCCGACCGCGCGGCCGAGCGAGCAGACCGGGTGTACGACGCGCTCGACGACCTCTGGGCGGCCGACGGGGGCGTCTACGGCTATCGGCTCGTGACCGAATCGGAGACCGGACTCGGCGAGGGCGACCGCCGGTTCGAGGCGGGCGACCTCGACACTCGCTGTGACTCCGGGTCGCTCGCGCTGGCGAGCGCCCACCTCGCCTACGCCCGTGTCGGCGAGGTCGGCGACCGCCGCGTCGAGAGACTGGTCTCCCACGTCCGGACCGTCACCGAACGACTCCACCGCGACCCCGCGGAGAGCGACGTCCGCGGCCTCGTCCGGTACGAGGGCGACGACTGGCGCGCCCGGTCGCAGGACGACGAGAAGATATGGACCGTCTCGACCGCGTGGGGCGCGTTCGCGGCCGGAAACGTCGCGGTCCTGCTGGACGACCGCGGTGACCCGCGCGCCGACGGGTTCGCCGCGACCGCCCGCGACCTACTCGGTCTCGTCCTCCCCGAGGGACCGCTCTGTCCGGACGGCGCGCTGCTCCCCGAGCAGGTGTTCGACGACGGCACTCCCGACAGCGCGACGCCGCTGGGGTGGCCTCACGCGCTCCGGACGACGACGCTGGCGCTGCTCGACGAACGCGACGCGCTGAGCGACGACGCGGTTGCCGTTCCCGAGAAGTAGCCGGGAGTCGCGGGCGAGAGTAGAACTGTGAGTCTCGTTTTCAGACCGTCGGCGTCGCGGACCGCTCGGCCTCGTAGAGCAGCGACTCGCCGTCGCTCGCGTCGAAGAGGTGGAGGTCCGACGGGTCGAACGAGACGTGAATCGTCTCGCCGGTGTCGGGTTCCACGTCCGAAGCGACCCGCGCGATGGAGTCCTCGCCGAGCGCGAGGTGGAGGTAGTTGTCCGACCCGACCGGTTCGATGACCTCAACGGTCGTCTCGACCGCGTCGAGTCCCGGCTCCGCGACCCGAACGTCCTCGGGCCGAATCCCGAGTCTGACCTGCTCGCGGCCTCGGACCGCGTTCCGGAGACGCTCGTCGGTGAGTCCGTACTCGAAGCCGTCCTCGCCGACGAGTCGGGTCGTCCCGCCGCTCTCCTCGACGGTCACCGTCAGGAAGTTCATGCTGGGCGAGCCGATGAACCCGCCGACGAACTCGTTGGCCGGGTCGTTGTACACCTCCTTCGGGACGCCGCTCTGCTGGAGTTCGCCGCCGTTCAGGATGACGATGCGGTCGCCCATCGTCATCGCCTCCTCCTGGTCGTGGGTCACGTAGACGGAGGTGGTCCCCAGTTCGTTCTGGAGGCGCTGAATCTCGGTGCGCATCGTGGTCCGGAGCTTCGCGTCGAGGTTCGAGAGCGGTTCGTCGAACAGGAACACGTCGGGGTCCCGGACGATGGCGCGCCCGAGCGCCACGCGCTGCTTCTGGCCGCCCGACAGTTCGTCGGGCTTCTGGTCGAGGAGGTCCTCGATGCCCATCATCTCGGCGGTCTCCCGGACCGTCTCGCGTCGCTCGTCCTTCGAGAGGTCGGTGCTCATCCGCAGGCCGAAGGCCATGTTCTGTTCGACGGTCTTGTGCGGGTAGAGCGCGTAGTTCTGGAACACCATCGCCACGTCGCGCTTCCGGGCGTGGACGCCGGTCACGTCGTCGTTGCCGACGTAGATGCGCCCGTCGGTCGGCCGTTCGAGGCCGGCTATCATCCGCAGGGTCGTCGATTTGCCGCAGCCGGACGGGCCGACGACGGTGACGAACTCCCCGTCCTCGACCGTCAGACTCACGTCGTCGACGGCCACGATCTGTCCGTTGTCGTACTCCTTTCGAAGGTGGTCCAGTGTTACAGTCGCCATCTTTCTGCTTGCGTACGTCTGCCAAGGTTTAATTCTTGCCCTCTTCGCTAAATCTGTGACGCACTATTTCGTCGCTGTTTTTCCAGACGTTCGTCCGGTCGCGGCGGTTCGATGCGGCTGACGACCGACAGATATAGGTAGCCCCGTCGCAGGGAAGACCGAAACGGAAGTTACGGACGGGGTCGCGGTTCCCGCACCGACCGGAAAAAACCGTGACAAAATCCGAGGTTTTAAGTTATGAACAACTAATTCATCACCTATTCACCCCATGACAATGAATCGCAGAAAAGCGCTAAAGAGCATCGGTGTGAGCGGTGTCGTCGGTGTTCTGGCGGGTTGCGCGAGCGTGCAGGAGAACGGCGAGACGACGACCAGCGGCGACGGCGCTGGGACGACCGACGGAGACGACTCCACTCAGACCGAGACCACCGAGACCGGTCCCGCGGGGACCGCGAAGGCGTGGTACAGACTCCAGAACACGGAACTGGAAGCTCGGAAGGAGGCGCTGTCGCAGTTCAACGCCGACTCCAAGCACACCATCGAAGGGTCGGACGTCTCCGACCTGAAGAAGAAGACGACCAGCGCGATTCCGGCGGGACAGGGACCGCACGTCTTCGACTGGGCTCACGACTGGGTCGGCGACTACCTCCAGCGCGGGTTCGTCGTCGACCGCAGCGACCAACTGAACGTCGACCTCAACACGTTCACCGACGCCGCCGCAGGGGCCGTCCAGTTCGACGGTAACGTGGTCGGACTCCCGTACGCTGCCGAGACGGTGTCGCTAGTCTACAACAAGGACATGGTCGACGAACCGCCCGAGACCGTCGCGGACATGAAGTCGGTGATGAAGGAACACCACGACCCGCAGAACGGCACCTACGGGCTGAGCTACCCCTTCGACCCGTACTTCGTCAGCGCGTGGGCGCAGGCGTTCGGCGGCTACTACTTCGACCCGGACAAGGACCCTCAGCTCGGGCTGACGAAGTCCGAGACGGTAAAGGGAATCGAGTTCGCGCTCGACAACCTCAAGCCCTACATGCCCAAAGACCCCAGCTACGGGGCGCAGGCCGCGCCGTTCTCGGAGGGGAACGCCGCGTTCGCTATCAACGGACCGTGGTACCTGACCACGCTGAAAGAGAAGGGCGTCAACTTCGGAGTCGCGAGTCTCCCCAAACTGGAGAGCGGCCAGCCCCGACCGCTCACCGGCATCCAGATGTGGTACTTCTCGAAGGCCATGGGTGAGGACGGAGCCGACACCGCCGCGGCCCAGTCGTTCGTCGAGTGGTACGTCACCAACGAGGACCTCCTGACGACGGCCGCCGAAGAACACGGGAGCATCCCGGTCCTCGAGAGCCTCAGCGGGAGCGACGCTCTGCCCAGCGACGTGCAGGCGTTCTCCGAGACGGTCTCGCAGGGCGTCCCGATGCCGACCCATCCGAAGATGGGTAAGGTGTGGCAACCGCTCACCGACGCGCTCACGAAGGTGTACAACGGCGACGCCGGCGTCGAACCAGCGATGAAACAGGCCGAGAAGACCGTTCGAGAGAACTGGGAGTAGCCCGAATCAATGAGTACCGTCTCTCGCGTCGCTGGCCGGGTCGAGGAGGTGCCCTTCCTCGAACGGGAAGACGCGTCGCTGCTACTCGTCCTCCCAGGGCTGTTCGTCTTCTCGGCGTTCATGCTGTTCCCGATACTGTACCTGCTCGGCATCTCGTTCACGAACGCCGAGCCCGCGACCCTGTTCGCCGGCGACGGCGCCATGTCGGTGCTGACCTTCGGAGAGGCGTCGTTCGTCGGTCTTCGCAACTACGTCACGATTCTGACCGACCCGAACTTCTGGAACTCGTTCGGCATCACGTGGCTGTTCGTCGCCACGAGCGTCACGCTGAAACTCACCCTGAGCATCGGCGTCGCGCTGATAGTCACGGGCGACCGGGTCCGGGGCAAGCGACTGATGCGGTCGCTCATCATCATCCCGATGGGCCTGCCCGCCATCTTCACCATCACGGTGTGGCGCGGCATCTTCAGTTCCGCGGAGTTCGGACTGGCGAATCAGGTTCTTGACGCGCTCGGGTTCGCGTCGGTGTCGTGGCTGAGCGAACGCTGGATGGCGTTCCTCGCGTACAACGTCACCGAGGCGTGGCTGGCGTACCCGTTCATGGTCATCATCACGGTGAGCGCGCTTCAGGACGTGCCCGAGGAACTCCACGAGGCGGCGAAGGTAGACGGCGCAGGCTACCTCGCGCGATTCCTCCACGTCACGCTACCGTCCATCAAGCGGCCGGTGCTGTTCGCGGCCATCCTGACGGCCGCCGCCTCGTTCCAGCAGTTTCTCATCCCGTACGTGTTCAATCAGGGCGGTCCGGCCCGCGCGAACGAACTCATGGTCGTCTACGGCTACCGTGAGGCGTTCACCTACTTCCAGTACGGACAGGGAGCCGCCATCAGCCTCGTCGCGGTGGCGTTCATCGGGGCGTTCATGTGGCTGAACGTCAAGCGCGGGAAACTCGCAGACGGGGTGGGCGACACGTGAGCCTGCTCCGCTCCGTCGCCCGCGAACTCAAGAACGACTTCGTTGGCGCGGCGACGACGCCCCTCGACCTGTACCGCGAACTCCGGTACACCGCTGCGGGCGTCCGCTCGGGGGAGATCTCCCCGATGCGTCCGCTGAAGACGGCGGGACTGACGCTGGGCGCGCTGGTCGCCGTCCTCACGCTACTGTTCCCCATCTACTGGATTCTCATCTCGGCGCTGTCGGGAACCGGCGGGTCGATACACTCCGTCGACGGACTGCGACTGCTCCCGGAGAAGCCGTCGCTCCAGCCGTTCATCTGGGTCATCGGCGACCTCATCCTGCCCAGCTACGAAATCGGGCTCGGCATCCCGTTCAGTGATTCGACGCTGGTGTTCAACACGCCGGGGTTCGAACTCCTCGACGCCTCCGACTACGGCGTCGAGAGCCCGTCCGGGTTCAAGAAGTTCTTCTGGAACAGCCTCATGGTCGCCATTCCGACGGTGATACTCGGGATGTGTCTCATCGTCCCCGCGGCGTACGCGCTGTCCCGCCGGGAGTTCATCGGCCGTCGGAAGATTCTGTTCGGCTACGTGCTGTTGACGCAGGTCGGCGGCGGTCTCGGTATCGCGCTGCTCATCGGACTCTACACTGTGTTCGTGCAAGTCGGTATCAACGACAACAAACTCGCGCTGTCGGTCTACTACGCCGCGACCGCGGTCCCGTTCAACACGTGGCTGTTGAAGACGTACATGGACGGCATCCCGGTCTCCTACGAGGAGGCCGCAGTCGTGGACGGCGCGCCCGCGTGGCGCGTCGTGGTCGAAGTCATCCTGCCGCTGTCGAAGGCGGGACTGGCGACCGTCTTCATCTTCACCTTCCTGACGGGATGGACCGAGTTCGTCGTGGCTCAGACGCTGTTGGGGACCGAGAACTACACGCTTCCGGTCGGCCTGTTCTCGCTCGTCTCCGAGTACTCGGTGCCGTGGGCGCGGTTCTCGGCGTTCGCGCTGACGTTCGCGTCGCCGATAATGCTCGTCTACCTGTTCGCCCAGCGGTACATCGAGGGCGGACTCTCGTTCGGCGGGATGGAAGGCTGAAATCGCCTCCGTTCCTGTCGGCCCAAAACGATTTTCTTGGAGGATCGCTGGCTTCCGGTCGCCGCGACGAGAAACGAACCCCGGACGAGCGAATTAGACGATGCACGGCCGAACGGCGCGCCAGCCGACGAAATCCTAGAATGAGAACATACTTTTCGGGAGGCCGTCGAAGGGAGTCCATGGACCTGACGGTCGCCGTCGCTCACTACCCCGAAGGCGCTGGCCACGCCACCCGGATGCTCGCGGTCGGGCAGGCCTTCGAAGACGCGGGTGCGGACATCGCGCTTGCGGGCGGCGGCCCCGGCTCGCGCTTCATCGAACACAACGGCTACGACGTGTTCCGGGCGGCCCCGGTGGACTACATCGGCGACTACCAGCAGGGGTCGCTCGGCCGCGTCCTGACCAGAAGCCTCCCCTACAGCGGCAAGCGCGTCTTCGACCTCGTGCGGTGGCTCCGCCGGGTTGACCCCGCGGCGCTGGTGACCGACGACATGTTCGCCGCGATGGCCGCGTCGCTAACCGGGACGCCGCTCTACATCGTCACGCACAACGCGGCGTCTTACTACGACGCCGCTGTCGAACAGGTGTTCACGTGGCTCCTCAACCGCTATCAGTTGGGCGCGGCCGAATCGTTCCTCTATCCCGCGGTCTGGCCGCCCGACGAGGGCGACCCGCCGGGAGTGACTCACGTCCCGCCCGTCGCGCTCGACCCCGCGGGCTGTCGCGGTCCCGACGAGGAAATCGGCGTGCTGGTCGTCCCGAGCGTCTACTCCACGAACTTCGACGTCCTCGCCGAGACCTTGCGGACCGAAGGCCACCGCGTGACGCTGGTCGGCGACGACGACTGGGAGGCCGTGCCCGCGCTCTTACCGTGGATTCGGGCCGCCGACGTGGTGGTCTGCTCCGGGTACTCGACCGTGATGGAGGCCGCGGTCGGGGGGACGCCCTGCGTGGTTTACCCCTTCACCGACGAGCAACACGGCGTGACCCGCGTCATCGAGCGCCGGGGCGTCGAGGGGTTTCAGGTCGAACACTCCGTCACGCACGTCGCGCGGGCGGTCCGCCACCCGCCCGAGTCGCCGGACCACGACAACGGCGTCGAGCGCGTGGCCGACCACGTCCTCGACGCGCTGACCTGACCAGTTTTTGCCACTGTCGGAACTACGAACCCCGTTGCTCGCCAACCCGACTGTATGGCACGAGTCGCGGCCGGGGCGCGCCTGCACTTCGGCTTTCAGAACCTGTCGCTGGCCCACCAGCGTCTCTACGGGTCGCTCGGGGTCGCGCTCGATTCGCCCGAAGTCGAGGTGGTCGCGGACCCCGCGGAGTCGGTGCGCTGTTCGCACGACGACGCCCGCGAGTACGTCCGCCGAGCGGTCGAACTGCTGGACGTACCGGGCGCGGAGGTGACCGTCGAGCGAACCCTGCCGCGGCACGTCGGTCTCGGGAGCGGGACGCAGTTGGCGCTCGCGGTCCTCGCGGCGGTCGCGCGCGCTCACGACCGCGAGGCACGGGTCCGCGAGCGCGCCCCGAAGCTCGGCCGCGGCGGTCGAAGCGGCGTCGGAGTGGCGACCTTCGAGTCCGGCGGGTTCGTCCTCGATTCGGGCCACCCGACCGAGCGGTTCACGGCCGACCGACCCGCGCAGGGCGCGTGGTCGGTCCCGGCGGTCGCGGCCAGCCACGAGGTCCCCGAGGACTGGCGGTTCGTGGTCGTCCTCCCCGACGCGGAACCCGGTCGGAACGGCGACGACGAGGAGGCCAGCATGCGCTCGGTGGTCGAGCGCGCGGACCCGCAACTCGCCGACGAAATCGCCGCGGTCGTGACTCGTCGCGTCCTCCCTGCGGTCGCCGAGGGCGACGTCGAGGCGTTCGGCGCGGCGGTCGCCGAGGTGGGCCGACTCAACGGCGCGTGGTACGCCGACGAGCAGGGCGGCGTCTACCGCCCGCCCGTCGGCGAACTCGTCGCAGAACTGTCGGGAGCGCCCGCGATAGCCGGTGCTGGTCAGTCGTCGTGGGGGCCCGCGGTCTACGCCGTGACCACCGACGAGCGTGTGGCCGCGGCCCGCGAGGCGGCACACGCGGCGCTCTCGGCGGCGGGCGTCGGCGGCGACGTGCTGGTCGCCGAACCTCGGAATCGCGGAGCGGACATCGATGGATGACCGGATTCAGCGAGTGATGGAACTCGGCGGATGACAGAACTCGGCGGTGAATGGCACAGTCCTCTCGGAGTAGTCGGACTGGCGGTTTGCGAGGTCATCGACACTGGTGGCCGACTCGCCACCTCCCTGCCCGCAACCGCCGGAAGACGGTTCCGCTTGGCCGCCGGCCTGCGCGGACCGTGTCTTCCGAGGTCACGCTCACGTTTCTCGTGGCGCCTTGAGGCACGAACCGCTCGCGTGACCGCACGAAACGTCCGGGCGAGGTTCGTCCCGACTTCGTATTTGAAGGTTAGCGTACGAGGGGCGAACCGTGGTTCGGTGAGTCGGGCCGCGAGAGGTGGCGGTCCATTCGCGCGAAGGCCCGATAGACGAAAGACCCAAGCACCCCCGCCGAGACGCCTGAGACGAGAGTTATGGACCGAGTCCCGTTCGGCGTCTCCCGACTCGACGACATCATCGGCGGTGGCGCGCCGCCCGGAAGCGTGGTCCTGCTGGCGGGCGAGGCCGGGGCCGGTGCCCGCGAGTTCTGCTACACCAGCGCGACCATCAACGGGTTGGCCCACACCGACGAAGAGCAGTTCGACCTCCACTACGGCGACGTGTCCGACCACGCCGCGGTCCCCGAGGACATCCACTACGTCTCCTTTACCGCGAGCGGCGACGAACTCCGGCGCGAAATCGAGTTCACGATGAGCGAGGAGATCGTCCGCGCGGGCGTCGAGACCGTCGAGTTCGCCGACTTCAGTCAGGAGTACTTCCAGCTATCGGCCATCCCCCGCGAGTGGTACACCCGCAAGACGCAGACCATCACCGACCTCGGGCAGGGGAGCGACCGCCGCGGCGTGCTGGAGGCGCTCGGGGAGTACCTCAACGAACACGCGACCGGCAACCTCGTGGTCATCGACTCGCTGACGGACCTCGCCCGCGCGCCGAACGAACACCTCGACTGGAGCGACATCACCCTGCTGGTCAAGGGTCTCCAGAAGGCCTCTCGCACATGGGACGGCCTGATTCTCGTTCTCGTCAATCAGGAGGCACTCTCGGACACCCAGATGGGGAGTCTGATGGGCGCGGCCGACGGCACCATCGCTTTCGAGTGGGAGACCGGCGGTAACGAGCGCGACCGGGTGATGTTCGTCCGGGAGTTCCGCGGCGTGCTGTCGCGGTTGGAGGCCGAGGACATCATTCGGTTCGAGACCGAGATTCACGACGCCGGCTTCGACGTGAGTAACGTGCGGAAGATTCGCTAATCGGCGTCGGTCGTATCGACGTAGCCGTCGTCAACCTTCTCCGCCAACCCCAACAACACCGCCCAGTCGAGCAAGAACTCGACTCGTTCACCCCAAATCGTCTCCCACGAGCTCGGATTCTTGTGATGCTCCCACGTCGGTACCTCGTCTTCGAACGCCTCGAACATCTCCGCGGCAGAAAGCGGCGTCTCGACGTCGGCCAGAATCTCCAACAGCGCGGGCACACCGAAGACGTTCTCGCGGAACTGCTCGGCCAGAAACTCCGGCGTCGGGTCCTCGCGCGTCCGGGTGAACCCGGAGGACTGCTCCTCAGCAAGTCCGAGCGCGCGCAGGAACGTCAGCCACGTCCGGGCCTCGTCGCGGCTCGTCAGGTCCGTCCGGTCGAGCATTCGGGCGCAGCAGTCGTCCTCGCTACCGGGCACGAGGGGCACCGCGCGCTGTGCGTCGGCCACGAAGTCGAGGGTTCGTGGGGGTTCGGGAACCAGTTTGAATTGCATCGAGTGTCACCTCCGTTCTGTCTCGTCGTCCGAGGACTCAGATACCGAAGCTCTCGGCCAGTAGCTCCTCGTCGCGCTCGCCGACGACGTAGGTGTCGCCGCCGATTACATCGACTGTCGCGCGGGCGGGCGCGAACACGCCCTCTTCGACCTCGTAGAAGTCCCAATCGACCGACTCGAAGATGTCCGCGAAGTGGGTGCCGTACTCGTCGTTGGCGGTCGAGACGATCTCGTCGAAGCGGTCGAACTCCTCGCGGACGGTGACGTGGACCTCACCGCCGTAGGCCAGCGCGTCGTTCGTCCGCGCGATGGCGGTCTCCTCGTCGCCAGCCACGGGCGCGACCGGTGCGGAGCCGGTGATGCTCACCACGTTGAGCGGGTCGTAGCCGAGCTCCGAGAGGCGGAAGACGGTCATCTCTGCCGCGCGCGAGGCGATGCTGACGCTCCCCGCGAGGCACGCCGTGGGGACCGCCGCGAGGAAGACGCTGCTCGTCTCGACGCCGGTCAGGTCCGCGACCTGCTCGGCGGCCGCTTCAGTGGGGTAATCGTCACTCTCGACGGCCAGCACCGCGAAGTCGCTCACGTCCTCGTAGCCGACGCGCGCGAACTCGTCCTCCTCGGCGACGAGCGCGCGGGCCGGGCCGCTCCCGAGTCCCTCGAAGTCGTCGGTCGCGACCTCCCAGCCAGCTTTCTGCGAGCAGAGCAGGGCCAGCGCGGGGTGGTCGCTCGTCAGTTCGACGTGTTGGAACGGCGCGCCCGCCACCTCGTCCATCCGGGTCTGGACCGTGGCGAGACCGGCGGTCTGCATCTCCGCAAGGAGGAGTCCGGCTTCGACGCCGCCGTCGAACTCGTGGCCGAAGTCGAGGACGGTGGCTCCGTTGTCGAGTTCGCGCGCGCCGATGTCCAACTCCTCGGCGAAGTCCAGCGCTTCGTCGGCGAGTTCCAGCGCGTTCCGATTGAGACTGTCCATGCGCGTGGGTTGGGCGTCACCCCGTAAACCGTTTATCAGTCAGTAGTGCGCGAGGTGGCGTGGGTCCGAACCGCGGTCCCGTTCCCGACGAGATACGCGATGGGCGCTCCGATGTAGTCGCCGTGTCGGCCGTCGTCGCCGTAGTAGGCCGCGCCCTGACAGAGAACCACGACTCGATAGCCGCCGCGCACGGCCTCGACCGATTCGACGCTACAGCCGACGGTAATCTCGTTCACGGTCTCACCGTCCATCGAGTTGTACATCCGGCGCTCCTCGTAGGCGACCGCGTATCGTTTCGCGGACTCCTCGGTCCACGTCTCCGGGGGGTCGGGCGGCGACTTCGGTCCGGGCGGGAGGTCGTGGCGTCTCCGCGGAAGCGTCGTCGGTGTCCGCTCGGTCGTCGGCGTCCTTCCGGGCGTAGCGGTCGGCGAGTCCGACCGTCGCTCGCCCGCACAGCCAGCGAGGAGACCCGCCACGGAACCGCACGAGAGCCGAAGAAACTGCCGTCTGGAGACGTTCACGGCCGAACGTTACCGCGGTATGGTAAGTGTTTTGTCGTCTCGTGAGTTATCGCTCGCGCTTGGCCTCCCTCCCCAGCGCTTCCTCGACCGCATCGACTTTCTCGTGCGCGCGTTGCTCGCGCGTGCGCTTGTCGTCTATCTTCAGGAACGTACTCACGCGGTCGCCGTCCACCGCTTCGTGGGCGGCCTGCGCCGCGGCGAACAGTTCGTCCACGGTTTCGGCCTCGACGACGGTCCCCATCGGATTGGTCTCGTAGGACACGTCGAAGTCGTCCAGCGCGGCGACGGCCTTCGCCACCTCGTCCGCCATGCTTCCCTCAACGACCGGAGCGACGCTCAGGAGTGCGATTGCGGTCATAGCGAGTGGACCGACACGAGCCAGTACCTTTGCGGTTTTGTCCTGCCGGTCGTAACTCCAGAGTACTATACGGAGACGTAGCTATGGAAAACGGAAAACCGAGAGAAGTGCGCTGGCGGGGATTTGAACCCCGGTTGCGACCATGGCAAGGTCACGTGATACCACTACACTACCAGCGCCCTGCGAGTGCATTTCCAAATAATGCCCGGTTACTAAATAAGGCTTGCGAATCGAGCTAGAATCGGGAGACGGTGACACGATTCAAGTCCCGATTTACGGGGCTACGGGCTTTGTGACGCGCCCCCACGGGTAGAACCAAAGCGGCACCCTTTTAAGAACCAAGCCGGTACGATTCGCTACAGTCTAGTGAGCGGGCGCCGAAGCGTCACGGTATGACCGTCAGCGTACTCGTTCCGTCATCCCTCGTCCGGGAAGCCGAGGACAAACGCGAGGCAACTCGCAAAATCGGCTACGTCGCCCGCGCGGCGACGGTGTTCCGGGCCGACCGCCTCGTGGTCTTTCCGGACCCCGACGGCGAACGGCACTGGGGTGGCGGGTTCGTAAGCACCGTGCTGGAATACGCCGCGACGCCGCCCTACCTCCGAAAGGAGGTATTCGGCAAGCGGGACGAACTGGAGTACGCGGGCGTCCTACCGCCGCTCCGCGCCCCCTCACTGACCGGCTCCGAATCCGAGGGTTCGGGGTCGTTAAGACAGGGAATCGTGACCGAGGTCGGACCTGAAGGGCGCGTTCGGGTCAATTGCGGACTGCAACACCCGATCTCCCTCGTCACTCCGTCAGAAATGACGGTCGGCGAGGGGGAGCGCGTTACCGTCAGGATCTCTTCGCGAAGTCCGGTCCGTGCGAAACTCGTAGACCCGCCCCCTTCGGGCTGGTCGGTGACGCGCACGGACCTTCCGGCGGCACTCGACCGCGACGACGCGGGCGTCCGAATCGCGACGTCCCGCCACGGGGTCGAAGTGACGACCCGGCGGCTGACCGACGTGGTCGGCCGCGTCGAACGCGACGGCATGACCGTGGCGTTCGGTTCACCGGGTCGTGGCCTGCCGGAGATACTCGACCTCCCCACCGACTCGCTGGCCGACGGACGGCCCGGCGACGACGGGGAGGACGAGGCGGACGCGGAGTCCGGAGTCGAACACGGCGCACCCAGCCGGTTCGACCTCTGGCTGAACGCGGTTCCGAATCAAGGCAGCGAGGTCGTGCGAACCGAAGAAGCGATGTTCGCCGCTCTCGCCTGCCTGAACCTCAAAGAGAAGTGATACGATGTCAGATACAAGCAGACCACGTAAAGGTTCGCTAGGGTTCGGCCCCCGCCAGCGCGCGACCAGTGAGGTGCCGCGCTTCAACTCGTGGCCCGACGGAGACGGCAGTCCGTCCCTTCAGGGCTTCGCGGGTTACAAGGCAGGCATGACCCACGTGGTGATGGTGAACGACGAATCCGATTCCCCGCGCGAGGGGATGGAGGAGACCGTTCCCGTCACCATCGTGGAGACGCCGCCGATGCGGGCAGTCGCTCTGCGAGCCTACGAAGACACGCCGTACGGCAAGAAGCCGCTGACGGAAGTGTGGGGCGATGACTTCCACGACCACCTCTCGCGCACGCTCGACGTGCCGGAGGACCACGACCCGGACGCCGCCGAGGACGAACTCCGCGCGGCGCTCGAAGACGGCGACATCGCCGACCTTCGGGTCGTCACCCACACCGTCCCCGACGAGGTTCCCAGCGTGCCGAAGAAGAAGCCCGACGTGATGGAGACTCGCGTCGGCGGCGGGTCGCTCGGCGACCGCGCCGACTTCGCGCTGGACCTCCTCGAAGACGGCGGGGAACACGACATGAACGACGTGTTCCGCGCAGGGGAGTACACCGACATCAGCGGCGTTACGAAAGGTAAAGGTACGCAGGGTCCCGTCAAGCGATGGGGCGTCCAGAAGCGGAAGGGCAAGCACGCCCGGCAGGGATGGCGACGACGGATCGGCAACCTCGGTCCGTGGAACCCCTCCCGCGTCCGCTCGACGGTTCCCCAACAGGGCCAGACCGGCTACCACCAGCGCACCGAACTCAACAAGCGCCTCATCGACATCGGTGAGGACGACGACATCAACGTCGACGGCGGCTTCGTCAACTACGGCGAAGTCGAGGGTTCGTACGCGCTGGTCAAGGGGTCGGCTCCCGGTCCGGACAAGCGGCTCCTGCGTTTCCGCCCGGCCATCCGGCCGAAAGACCAGCCGCGCCTCGACCCCGAGGTGCGCTACGTAAGCACCGAATCCAACCAGGGATAACATATGCAGGCAACTATCCGAAACCTCGACGGCGAGGAAGACGGCACGCTCGACCTGCCGGACGTCTTCTCGAAGACGGTCCGGCCGGACCTCATCAAGCGCGCCGTCCTCGCCGCGCAGGCAAACCGCAAGCAGGACTACGGCGCGGACGACTACGCCGGGATGCGAACCTCGGCGGAGTCGCCCGGCAGTGGTCGCGGGATGGCTCACGTCCCCCGAACGAACGGACAGGGCGCACGAGTGCCCCAGACCGTCGGGGGTCGCAAGGCCCACCCGCCGAAAGAAGAGAAGGACCGCTCGCTCGACATCAACACGAAGGAGCGCAAGAAGGCGGTTCGCTCGGCCGTCGCCGCGACGGCCGACGCCGACCTCGTGGCCGAGCGCGGCCACCGCTTCGACGAGGACCTCGACCTGCCGCTCGTCGTGAGCGACGACTTCGAGGAGCTCGTGAAGACGAAGGAAGTCGTCTCGTTCCTCGAAGCGGTCGGCGCGGACGCCGACATCGAGCGCGCCGAGGAGAACAAGTCGGTCCGAGCAGGCCGCGGGACCACGCGTGGGCGTAAGTACAAGACGCCCAAGTCGGTCCTGTTCGTGACCAGCGACGAACCCTCGAAGGCCGCCCGCAACCTCGCGGGCGCCGACGTGGCGACGGCGCAGGAACTCAACGCCGAGGACCTCGCGCCCGGCGCGCATCCCGGCCGACTCACCGTCTGGACGGAGAGTGCCGTCGAGGAGGTGGCCGACCGATGAGCGTCATCGAGTACCCGTGGGTCACGGAGAAGGCGATGAACCAGATGGACTTCGACAACAAGCTCCAGTTCGTCGTGGACCTCGACGCCGAGAAGCCCGAGATCCGCGACGAGATCGAAGAGCAGTACGAAGTCACCATCGAGAAGATCAACACGCAGGTCACCATGAACGGCGACAAGAAGGCCACGGTGACGCTTTCGGAGGACGACGACGCCCAAGAAGTCGCCTCTCGAATCGGGGTGTTCTGACACATGGGACGACGAATCCAAGGACAGCGACGCGGGCGTGGCGGACCGACGTTCCGCGCTCCGTCGCACCGATACAAGGCGGACCTCACACACAAGAAGCCCGAAGACGTCGATACCGTCTCCGGCACGGTCGTGGACATCGAACACGACCCGGCCCGGAGCGCGCCGGTCGCGGCCGTCGAGTTCGAGGACGGCGACCAGCGTCTCATCCTCGTGCCCGAAGGCGTCGGCGTCGGCGAGGAGATTCAGGTCGGCGTCAGCGCCGAGATCAAGGAGGGCAACACCCTGCCGCTGGCCGAGATTCCGGAAGGAGTCCCGGTCTGTAACGTCGAGCGCCAGCCCGGCGACGGCGGGAAGTTCGCTCGCGCCTCCGGCGTGAGCGCGAACCTCGTCACGCACGACCGCAAGGCCGCGGTCGTCGAGCTTCCGAGCGGCGAGGTCAAGCGCCTCTCGCCCGACTGTCGGGCGACCATCGGCGTGGTCGCCGGTGGCGGCCGGACCGAGAAGCCCCACGTCAAAGCGGGGAACAAGTACCACAAGATGAAAGCGCGCGGCACCAAGTGGCCGAACGTTCGCGGCGTGGCGATGAACGCCGTAGACCACCCGTTCGGTGGCGGTGGCCGCCAGCACCCCGGCAAGCCGAAATCCGTCTCGCGCAACGCGCCGCCGGGACGGAAGGTCGGGGACATCTCGTCTCGCCGAACGGGACGAGGAGGCAACTGACATGAGCGAAGGCGAATACCGAACCGGCCGCGATGGTGAGTTCACCTTCCGCGGTCATGACCTCGACGAACTGCAGGACATGAGTCTTGAGGAAGTCGCGGAACTGCTTCCCGCACGCCAGCGGCGAACCATCGAGCGCGGTCTGTCCACCGAGCAGGAGAAACTGCTCGAAAAGGCCCGCGAGGCGACCGAGGAAGGCTCGGCCAACGACCCGATTCGGACTCACCTCCGGAACATGCCGATTCTGCCCGAGTTCGTCGGGAAGACGTTCGCCGTCTACGACGGCCAGAGCTTCGAGCGCGTCTACGTCGAGCCCGAGATGCTCGGTCACTACCTCGGCGAGTTCCAGCTGACGCGCAAGTCGGTCGAACACGGACAGGCCGGTATCGGCGCGACCCGCTCCTCGAAGTTCGTGCCACTCAAGTAAACCATGGGAATCAGCTACAGCGTCGAGACCGACCCGGACACCACCGCCAAGGGGATGCTCCGGGAGCGGCACATGAGCCACAAGCACAGCAAAGCCATCGCCCGCGAGATCAAGGGCATGACCGCGGCGGACGCCACGGAGTACCTGCAGGCGGTCATCGACGGCGAGCGGTCGGTGCCGTTCAAGCAGCACAACAGCGGCGTCGGCCACCGTAGCGACATCGACGGCTGGGACGCCGGTCGCTACCCCGAGAAGGCCAGCGAGGCCTTCCTCGACCTCATCACGAACGTCGTCAACAACGCCGACGAGCAGGGCTTCGACGGCGAGTCGATGGAGATCATGCACGTCGCCGCCCACAAGATCGGCGAGGTGCAGGGCCGCAAGCCCCGAGCGATGGGGCGAGCGAGCGCGTGGAACACGCCGGAAGTAGACGTCGAACTCGTACTCGAGGAGGTTGAAGAATAATGGCAGACGAACAGCAGTTCATTCACGACGGACTCCAGCGCTCGCAGATAGACGAGTTCTTCTCCGACGAACTCGGTCGCGCGGGCTACGGCGGCATGGACGTCGCCAAGACCCCGATGGGCACTCAGATCGTCCTCAAGGCCGAGAAGCCCGGTATGGTCATCGGCAAGGGCGGGAAGAACATCCGGAAGATTACCACGCAGCTCGAAGAGCGGTTCGACCTCGAAGACCCGCAGATCGACGTGCAGGAAGTCGACGAGCCGGACCTCAACGCCCGCATCGTCGCGGACCGACTCGCCAACGCACTCGAACGCGGCTGGTACTTCCGGAAAGCCGGACACACCACCATCGACCGCATCATGGACGCCGGTGCCCTCGGTGCCGAGATCGTCCTCTCGGGCAAGGTCACGGGCGCTCGCTCGCGCGTCGAGAAGTTCAACCGCGGCTACATCAAGCACAACGGCGAACCCGCCGAGAACATCGTCGACCACGGACAGGGCGTCGCCGTCCTGAAGCTCGGCACCATCGGCGTGGACGTGAAGATCATCCCGCCGAACGCCAAGCTCCCCGACGACTTCGACATCGAAGAGGACGCGAACCCCGAGGAGATCGTCCCCGAAGCCGTCGAGGCCAACGAGCAGGCCGGCGTCGAGGAACTCCTCGAAGAGCCGACCGACGAGGAACTCGAAGAGCTTCGTGAGGACGAGTCGGCCGACGAAGAAGCCGCCGAACCCGGCGAAGAGGACCTCGACGAGGAAGTCGTCGAAGAGGTCATCGAGGACGAGACCCAGAGCGACTCGGAGGAGTCGGCCGAGGAGGCCGAGTCCGAGCAGCCCGTCGAGGAGGAACTCGACGAGCTCGAAGAGGAAGTCGAGCAGGAAGCCGAGGACCTCATGGACGAGATGGAAGACGAGGAGAGCGAATCCGAGGAGGGTGAGGAATAATGGCGATTCTTCACACCGAGGAGATCCGCGACATGACTCCCGCAGAACGCGAGTCGGAGCTGGAAGACCTCGAAACCGAACTCCTCAACGCGAAGGCCGTGAAGGCCGCCGGTGGCGCGCCGGAGGACCCCGGCCGATTCAAGGAGCTTCGCCGGACCATCGCGCGAATCAAGACGATTCAGCGCGAGGAAGGCGACCTGGACGAAGCAGACGAAGAATAACCGCACATGCCACTCACACCCGAGACACTGACGCGACACGAACTCAACGGACTCCACGTCCGCGTCGCCGACGCGCCGAACCCGGACCTCGTGGGAATCGAGGGCCGGGTCGTCGCCGAGACGCAGGGCACGTTGAGCGTCGCGTCGGACTCTCGGGTGCGGCAGGTGCCCAAAGAGGGCTCGACATTCGAGTTCGCGCTCACAGATGAACCCGCCGGGGTCGAGAAGGCTCCGGGGACCGCGTCCAAACTTGCATCGGAAACTGCCGGAGTCCAATCCGGTCAGTCTGGTGCTGTCTCCGAACCACGTTCGGAGGGCTGTCAGGCTTCGTCTGACTGCACCTCCGAGGGGCACTCGGAGGCCCATCGGACCTCGTCCGATGGTAGCGAGGGCGTGGCCTACGTTACGGTGGATGGCGCGCGGCTGCTCTCACGACCCGAATTGCGCACCGAAAACGCAGGTGAACCAACATGGCAACAGGACTGAACGTATCAGAGCCGGAAGGGACCTGCTCCGACGAGAACTGTCCGTTCCACGGAACGCTGTCCGTGCGCGGTCAGACGCTCGAAGGAGAGGTCGCTTCCACAGACATGGACAAAACCGTGATCGTCGAGCGAGAGTACGACGTTCCGGTTCCGAAGTACGACCGGTACATGAAGCGCCGGTCCCGAGTCCCGGCACACCACCCGGACTGCATGGAACTGGAAGTCGGCGACACGGTTCGTATCGCAGAGACCCGACCGCTTTCGAAAACGAAGAGCCACGTCGTCGTCGAGCAGTTCGAGACGACGCGGAGCTTCGGCGCGGGCGGAACAGAACAACAAGACGAAACGGAGGGCGAGGAGTAATGGAAGCGCTCAAAGCCGACGTGACGCAGGGCCTCTCGAAGGGTTCACTGCTGACGTGCGCCGACAACACCGGCGCGCGCGAACTCAAGCTCATCAGCGTCTCCGGCTACTCGGGCACCAAGAGCCGACACCCGAAGGCGGGCATCGGTGACAAAGTGACCGTCTCGGTCACGAAGGGTACCCCCGAGATGCGACGACAGGTGCTGGAGGCAGTCATCGTCCGCCAGCGCAAGTCCATCCGTCGTCCCGACGGCACCCGCGTCAAGTTCGAAGACAACGCGGCCGTCATCATCGACGACGTCGAGGAACCGCGCGGGACCGAGATCAAGGGTCCCATCGCGCGGGAAGTCGCAGAGCGGTTCGGAAGCATCGCAAGCACCGCTACGATGATAGTATGACTCAGCAACCACGCAAACAACGAAACCAGACCGAGCGCGCCTCGCTCCACGAGCGACACGAGCAGGTCAAGGCGACGCTCGCCGACGACCTCCGCGAGGAGTTCGACACCCGCAGCGTCCGCGTCAACGCGGGCGACACCGTCGAGGTGATGCGCGGGGACTTCGCCGGCGAGGAAGGCGAGGTCATCGACGTAGACCTCCGCGACGCGGTCGTTCACGTCGAGGACGTGACCGTCGAGAAGGCCGACGGCGAGGAAGTGCCCCGGCCGCTCGACGCGAGCAATCTCAAAGTCACCGACCTCGACCTCGAAGACGACCTGCGCGAGGAGCGCCTCCGAGGTGAGAACGAATGACGAAACACCAGAAGCGACTCTCAGTTCCGAAGTCCTGGCCGGTCGAGCGCAAGACCGAAACCTTCACCGTGAAGGCCGACTCCGGCCCCCACGGCGAGGACGGCGTACCCCTCATCATCCTGCTGCGGGACGTGCTGGGCTACGTCCAGTCCCGGAAGGAAGCGCGGTACGCCCTCGACCAAGGCAACGTGCTGGTCAACGGCGACGAGAACGTCGCCGAGGACCGACCCATCGGGATGTTCGACATCCTCGCGTTCACCGAGCGCGACGAGCACTACCGCGTCTTCCCCGACGAAGGCGGTCGCCTCGCGCTGAGCGAGATCGACGCCGACGCCGCCGAGAGCAAACTCGGCAAAATCGAGGACAAGACGAAGGTCTCGGGCGGTCGCACCCAGCTCAACCTCCACGACGGGCAGAACATCCTCGTCGAGGACGACGAGTACAGCGCGGGCGACTCCATCGTCGTCAGCAACGACGACAGCGAGGTCGTCGCGCACTTCCCCTACGAGGAAGGCAGTCTCGTGACCGCGGTCCGCGGTTCGCACGCGGGCGACATCGGCGAAGTCACCGAGATTCTGGTGACGCCGGGTAGCGGTTCGAACAGCGTCGTGGTCGAGACCGACGACGGCAGCTTCGAGACGGTCGAAGAGTACGTCGTCGTCATCGACGAGAACTTCGTCGGCGGCGACGATACCGGAGGTGACGACGAATGAGCGAAGCGGAAAGCGAGTTCCACGAGATGCGCGAACCCACCGTCGAGAAGGTCGTCGTCCACATGGGCGTCGGCGAAGGTGGCCGCGAACTCGCGGACGCCGAGGACATCCTCGAAAGCGTGACGGGCCAGCAGAGCGTGCGGACGCTGGCCAAGTCCACCAAGCCCGAGTTCGGCATCCGTCAGGGCGACCCCATCGGCGCGAAGGTCACCCTGCGCGACGACGAGGCTCAGGAGTTCCTCCAGAAGGCGCTGCCGCTGGCCGACATCGCGGCTCGTCAGTTCGACGAGACCGGGAACTTCAGCTTCGGCGTCGAGGAACACACCGAGTTCCCGAGCCAAGAGTACGACCCGAACGTCGGCATCTACGGTCTCGACGTGACGGTCAACCTCGTCCGGCCGGGCTACCGAATCAGCAAGCGCGACAAGGTCACGCGGTCGGTCCCCTCGGCCCACAAGCTGGACGCCGAGGACGCCATCGCGTACCTCGAATCGAACTTCGACGTGGAGGTGCAACGATGAGTGAAAGCGAGATAGACGCCGAGACGACTGGGGAACACGCCGCCAAGCGCACCGGGCAGACGGACGAGTGCCAGCGCTGCGGTCGCAAGCAGGGTCTCGTCGGCAAGTACGACATCAACCTGTGTCGGCAGTGTTTCCGCGAAGTCGCCCGAAGCATGGGCTTCAAGAAGTATCGATAATCATGGCAGGAAACGATCCGCTGGCCAACGCGCTCTCGGGCATCGACAACGCCGAGAGCGTCGGCCATCTGGACCACAACGTACAGCCCGCCTCGAACGAGATCGGCAGCGTACTCGAAGTCTTCTACGACCGCGGGTACATCGACGGCTTCGAGTTCGTCGACGACGGCAAGGCCGGTCAGTTCGAGGTCGAACTGAAAGGCGCCATCAACGAGTGCGGCGCGGTCAAGCCCCGGTACTCCGCCGGGTCCGACGAGTTCGAGAAGTGGGAGAAGCGGTTCCTCCCCGCCCGTGACTACGGGGCGCTCGTCGTCACGACCAGCCGCGGCGTCATGAGCCACTACGAGGCCCGCGAAGAGGGCGTCGGTGGTCAGGTCATCGCGTACGTCTACTAACAATGGCACGAACAGAACTCGAAATTCCGGACGACGTGACCGCGGAGATGGACCACCTCGAACTCACCGTCGAGGGGCCGGAGGGTGCCGTCACGCGACGCCTCTGGTATCCCGACGTGTCCGTGAGCGCCGAGGACGCCTCGGTGGTCATCGAGAGCGAGGAGGAAGACGCCAAGACCAACGCGACCGTGGGCACGTTCGAGAGCCACGTTCGCAACATGTTCCACGGCGTGACCGAGGGCTGGGAGTACACCATGGAGGTGTTCTACTCCCACTTCCCGATGCAGGTCCGCGCCGAGAACGGCGAGGTCGTCATCGAGAACTTCCTCGGCGAGAAGGCTCCTCGAACCACCAATATTCACGGCGATACGACCGTCGACGTGGACGACGAGGTCCTCCACCTGAGCGGCCCGAGCATCGAGGACGTCGGCCAGACGGCCGCGGACATCGAACAGCTCACCCGCGTGCAGGACAAGGACACCCGCGTCTTCCAAGACGGCGTCTACATCACCGAGAAGCCCCAGACTGGAGGTGTCTAACGAATGGCAGACGAAAACGACGAACCCCAATCGCTCGAAGACGTAAGCGGGGTCGGCCCGAGCAAGGCCGACGCGCTCCGCGACGCAGGCTTCGAGTCCGTACAGGACGTGAAGGCCGCGAGTCAAGACGACCTCGCGGAGGTCGAAGGCATCGGGAACGCCCTCGCCGCCCGCATCAAGGCGGACGTTGGCGGTCTCGAAGTCGAAGAGGAGACCGAGGCCGAAATCGAAGAGGAAGAGCCGGAGGAACCGGAAGCCGAGACCGAGGAGGAGGTCGAGACCGAACTCCAGCCTCGCGGGCTGGTCGACAAGACCCCCGACCTCAGCGAGCGCGAGGAGGAACTCCTCACGCAGCGCAAACGCGTCGGCAAGCCGCAGTTCAACCGGCAGGACTACCACAAGAAGAAGCGGACGCCGACCTCGTGGCGACGCCCGCGCGGTCAGCTCTCGAAGCAGCGCCGCGGCATCAAGGGCAAGGGCGACACGGTTCAGGCCGGCTTCCGGACGCCCAAGGAGGTGCGCGGCAAGCACCCCAGCGGCTTCGAGGAGGTCCGCGTCCACAACACCGACGACCTCGAAGGCGTGGACGGCGACACGGAAGCGGTCCGCATCGCCTCGAAGGTCGGCGCTCGCAAGCGCGAGCGCATCGAGGAACAGGCCGAAGAACAGGGCATCCGCGTTCTGAACCCGACCTACGTCGAAGTGGAGGTTGAAGAATGAGCGACCTGAGCGCACAGAAGCGACTCGCCTCGGACGTCCTCGACGTCGGCGAGAACCGTGTCTGGTTCGACCCCGAAGCGCAGGGAGCTATCGCGGAGGCGATTACTCGCGAAGACATCCGCGAACTCGTCGACGAGGGCTCCATCAAAGCGAAAGACGCGAAGGGCAACTCCCGCGGCCGCGCTCGCAAGCGCAAGGCCAAGCGCGACTACGGTCACCAGACCGGCGCCGGCACCCGCAAAGGGAAGTCGGGCGGTCGCCAGCAGCGGAAGGAACAGTGGCAACAGACGATTCGCGCGCAGCGAACGAAGCTCCGCGAACTTCGTGCCGAAGGCGAAATCACGCAGTCGCAGTACCGCGACCTGTACGACAAGGCCAAGGGCGGGGAGTTCCGTAGCGTCCAGTACCTGCTGAACTACATCGAGAGTAACTACTAACAATGGCAACAGGACCACGATACACGGTGCCGATGCGCCGTCGCCGCGAGGTCCGGACTGACTACCATCAGAGGTTGCGCCTGCTGAAATCGGGCAAGCCCCGGCTTGTCGCTCGCAAGAGCAACAAGCACGTCAGGGCGCAGCTGGTCACGATGGGTCCAGACGGCGACGAGACGGTTGCGAGTGCGTACTCCGGCGACCTCGAAGAGTACGGCTGGGAAGCCCCCACGGGCAACCTCCCCAGCGCGTACCTGACGGGGCTGCTGGCCGGGAAGCGCGCGCTCGACGCCGGATACGAGGAAGCGGTCCTCGACATCGGTCTCAACACCGCGACGCCCGGAGGAAAAGTATTCGCAGTGCAGGAAGGCGCAATCGACGCCGGCCTCGACATCCCCCACAACGACAGCGTGCTGGCCGAGTGGCCGCGCAACCGCGGCGAACACATCGCCGAGTACGCCGAGCAGTTGGACGAACCGCTGTACGGCGGGGATTTCGACGCCACCGAACTACCCGAGCACTTCGACGAAGTGCGAGAGAACCTCATGGAGGACTAACGTATGTGTGCTAACCACGACGGCTGGGAACCCCAGACCCGTCTCGGCCGCAAAGTCGCCGAGGGCGACATCGACACGATGGAGGACGCCCTCAACTCCGGGCTCCCGCTGAAGGAGCCGGAGCTGGTCGATCAGCTGCTGCCGGGACTGGAGGACGAGGTGCTGGACATCAATATGGTCCAGCGCATGACCGACTCCGGTCGCCGCGTGAAGTTCCGCTGCGTCGTCGCCATCGGCAACCGCGACGGCTACGTCGGCTACGCCGAGGGCCGCGACGACCAAGTCGGCGGTGCCATCCAGAAGGCCATCGACATCGCCAAGCTGAACATGATTCGAGTCAACCGCGGCGCGGGGTCGTGGGAGGACCGAAGCGAACGACCGCACTCGCTGGCTCGCCGGACGAAAGGCAAGGCAGGCAGCGTCGAGGTCGAACTGATTCCGGCCCCGACCGGGCTGGGTCTCGCGGCGACCGACACCGTCCGTAAGATTCTGGAACTGGGCGGCGTCGAGAACGCGTGGACCAAGAGCCACGGCAACACCCGGACGACGCTCAACCTCGCCAAGGCAACGTACAACGCCTTGGAGAACGCAGCCGAGTCCCGCGGTCCGCGGGGCCGAACCGACTTCAGCGAGGAGGTGGCCGAGTGATGAAGGCAGTCGTTCAGATTCGCGGCGAAGTCGACATGACCGGCACGACGCAGGACACGCTGAAGATGCTGAACCTGCACCGCGTCAACCACTGCACGCTCGTCCCGGACACCGACGCCTACCGCGGGATGATCACGAAGGTCAACGACTACACCGCGTACGGCGAACCCAGCCAAGACGTGCTGGAGACGGTGCTCCGCAAGCGCGCCGAACCCGAAGAGGGCGACGCCCAAATCGACGACGAGTGGGTCGCGGACAACACCGACTACGACGACGTGAGCGACCTCGCGGCCGCACTGCTGGACGAGGAGACGACGCTGCGCGAGCAGGGTCTCTCCCCGGTCCTTCGGCTGCACCCGCCGCGCGGCGGTCACGACGGCATCAAGCACCCGACCAATGAGGGCGGGCAACTCGGCAAGCACGAGACCGAGGAAATCGACTCGCTCCTGAAGGCGATGCGATAACCATGACGGACAAGAAACGACGACAGCGCGGCTCCCGCACGCACGGCGGCGGTAGTCACAAGAACCGGCGCGGTGCCGGTCACCGCGGCGGTCGCGGACGCGCGGGTCGCGCCAAACACGAGTTCCACAACTACGAACCGCTCGGCAAGCACGGCTTCTCCCGACCGGACAAGGTTCAGGACGAGGTCCTGACCGTCACGGTCCAGAAGCTCGACGAGGACGCGGCCCTGCTGGCCGCCGACGGCGACGCCGAGGAGACCGACTTCGGTTACCGCCTCGACGCCCGCGACGTCGTCGAGGACGGCTGGGAGGCCGACGCCGTAAAGGTGCTCGGCGACGGGCAGGTCCGCAACCAGCTCGAAGTCACGGCCGACGCCTTCTCCGCGAGCGCGGTCGAACTCATCGAGGAAGAGGGCGGCGACGCCGTCCTGAGCGACCGCGCCGAGGAAGCCGACGACGAAGAAGCCGACGAGTCGGACGACGAGTAGTCGCGTTCCGCGCGGATTTTCGTTTTCGTTCTTTCGTGTCGTCACCGTCCGCGAGCCGACGGTGGCGAACTGAGTGAAACGCTTATAACTCCCCCTCTTCAATACGCACTATGACGTACGATACCGTCGTCTTCGACAACGACGGTGTCCTCGTCGGCCGGACGAGCTTCGAAGTCCTCCGCGATGCGACCCTGCGGACGTTCGAGAAGTTCGACGTGACCGACCCGGACCCCGATCACATCGACGACATGACCGTTGGGGCGACTCCAAGTCGCGTCAACGAGATCTGCACCGAGTACGACCTCACGCCGAAGACGTTCTGGAAGGCGCTTGACAGCACCTCCTCGCGCGCCCAGCAGATGGAGGCCCGCGAGGGGCGCAAGACGCCCTACGACGACATCCACACGCTCGCGGACTTGGACGCCTCGATGGGCATCGTCTCCTCGAACCAGCAGGAGACGGTGGACTTCCTCATCGAACACTTCGAGGTGGACCACCTCTTCGACACCGCGTACGGTCGCGAGGCGACCATCGAGAGCCTCGACCGTCGCAAGCCCAACTCCCACTACATCGACCGGGCGCTGGCCGACTTGGACGCCGACTCGGCGCTGTTCGTCGGCGACAACGAGTCGGACATCCGGGCCGCCGAGAACGCGGGCATCGACTCGGCGTTCATCCGGCGACCCCACCGCACGGACTGGGACCTGAACGTCTGGCCGACGTGGGACATCGAGTGTCTCGACGACCTCCACCGCATCTGTAGCGCCTGAGCCTCGTCGCCGACCTCGCTCGTGAGGCGGGTCGGCGAGAGCTATCAGTAGCGTTCGCCGACCCGCCCGTCGTCGCCGACGAGCAGGTCGTCGTCGGCCACCCCGAGTCGCTTGCCCGCAGTTTCGACCTCGTCGTCGGCCCGGCGGAGCCGTCCGGCCGCCCCGAGACCGAACCGCGGCATGTCGTTGTAGAGGCTCTCGTAGTCGTCGCCCTCGACCACGTACGTCTCGTGGAAGATGCCGACGTCGCCGGTCCCGGCGCTCGACTCGTTGTACGACGCCCACGCCGGGACGTGTTCCCGGTCGAGGTCCCGCGCGTAGGCTCGAAGCTCCTCGAAGGAGTCCCAATACTGCACCGAGACGAGGAGTCGCCATCCGAACAGGCTCTCGTGGTGTAGGAGACCGGACTCCGGGTCGGCGTCGAGTTCCCGGAGCATCCGGGGCATCGCCGCCGCCACCGGGAGCCACTTGTGGACCTTCCAGAGTCGGTTGAGGCGCATCCCGATGACGAACACGACGAACTCGCCGTCCAGTTGCGCAGTCGTTCGTTCGGCGCGGATTCGGCCATCGTCGGGCGTCTCGCGAGACGAATCGGTCATACACGGGGATTTATGCCGCTGGTCGATAGAGTTTGCACCAACATGTTGGGGACGGCGCGACGGAACGACGCGACGGCGAGCGGGGAGTCGCCGTGATTCGAGCGCGGTTCCGGATGGCGCTCCCCGAGGACGTTTGGATTTCGACGGTCTCGCGGTCGTTCCCGGACGCGACGTTTCGACTGCTCACCGGCGTTCCGGTCGAAGACCGAGCGATGGAACTGGGCGAAATCGTCGGCGACGAGGCGGTGTCGGCGAGCGAGGCGATTCGGTCCCACTCAGACGTCGTCGCGTACGACCCGCTCTACACCGCCGACGAGCGCACGCTCGCCCAGTACGAAGCGACCGACCAGCGACTCTACGACTTTCTGGGCCGGTCGTCGCTCCCGCCGGAGTTTCCGGTCGTCGTCACCGACGGGCGCTTCGAGTTCGACCTGACCGCGACCCGCGAGCAGTTCGAGGCGGTCGGAACCGCGCTGGACGAGAGTGCCTTCGACTACGACCTCTTGTCGGTGGTCGAGACCGACGACCAGACGGACAGTCGGACCGACCGAGAGGGCGGGCTAACCGGCCACGGCACCCTATTGACCGACCGCCAGCGAGAGTGTCTCGACGCCGCGCTCCGCAAGGGTTACTTCGAGGTGCCTCGCGAGTGTACGCTGGCCGACCTCGCGGAGACACTGGAAATCGACAAGTCCACCGCGAGCGAGATACTGCGCCGCGGCGAGCGTCGGATTCTCGGAGCGGTCCTCCTCGGGAACGACTGATGGCGAGAGCGCGCGAGCCCCGGACGTTGAGCCACGGCGTCACGAGAGTAGACCACGGCTATTCGAGCGGTTCCGGAGGCCGTGGCCGGTCGTAGGTCTCCCGGAGCGTGTCGGCGAACTGTCCGCCCTTGGCGAGCGCGATGGTGACGACGACGAACTCCCCGCCTTCGGGCCGGAGGACGAACACCTCGCGCGGGGCCGACCCCTCCTGCTCGTTTACCCTATCGACCAGCGGCTCGACCGGACGCGTGCCGTCGCGGAACGCCTCGAACGTGCCGTTCGTCGGGTCCTCGGCGAAGACGTAGAGGACGCCGTTGACCTCGTTGTCGGTGTTTCGCGTGACGCGACTGTTCATCGAGTCGCCCGCGGCGCGCGCGTCGCTCCACGTCTCGCGGGCCGCCTCGAACACCGGGTCGATGCCGTCGGCGAAGACGTACAGCGTCGGGCGGCGGACCGACACCGACTCGACGGTCGGGTCGGGACTCGACCAGTCGAGGACCGCGTCCACGAGGTAGCCGGGTCGGAGGTCCCCGACCGGCGCGTCGTGGCCGTCCTCGGCGGTGACGACCGGCTCGAAGGTCTGACGGTCGAGCAGTCGGAGACCGTCGTCCATCGGCGTGGCGAGCACGCGATACTCCGTCTCGTCGTCGGTCCGGTCGGCGTCCACGGTTCGGCCGTCCCCGTCTCTCGAGTCGGCGTCCCCGTCTCTCGAGTCGGCGTCGTCGGCTCCGTCGTCGGCCGCGGCCCGACCGCTGGCCGACCGGTCCTCCGTGCGCCAGATGTCGTCGGTCCGAGCATCGTCGCCGATTCTGTCGTCGTCCGAATCCCGCTCGTCGGTCATGCGCTCGCTACGAATCGAAGCCGGGAAAATCGCTCGCATCGGTTCGGTCGCCGCGAACGCGGTGGCGACGCCCGCCCGAACCGTGCGAAGGCCTCACGCTCCGACCGTGATTCAAAGCGAAGCACATACAAGCCCCCGTCCGATGTATTGCGATATATGAGTTGGAAAGAAGCCGCAGAACCAGTACTCACCCGGATGCCCTCCGTGAGGCGCCCGGATGGCCACGTTCCGTTCAAGCGGAAGCTTGGATGGACCGCGGGCGTGTTGGTTCTGTATTTCTTCCTCACGAACGTATTCCTGTACGGGGTCAATCTCGGAGGCCAAGACGCCTTCGGCCAGTTCCGCTCGATTCTAGCGGGCGGACAAGGGACAGTTTTGCAACTCGGTATCGGTCCGATAGTCACCGCGAGCATCGTCCTCCAATTGCTCGGCGGTGCCGACCTGCTCGGACTGGACACCGACGACCCCCGCGATCAGGTGCTCTATCAGGGCCTCCAGAAGCTGCTGGTGGGCGTGATGATCTGTCTGACCGGTCTGCCGATGGTGTTCGCCGGCGGCTTCCTGCAGGTAGACCAGCAGGTCGCCCAGAATCTCGGTATCGGCGTGATGGGCGTCAAGTGGCTCATCTTCGCCCAGATTGCGGTCGGTGGCATCCTCGTCCTGTTCATGGACGAGATCATCAGCAAGTGGGGCGTCGGCTCCGGTATCGGGCTGTTCATCATCGCCGGCGTGAGCCAGAAGCTGCTGGGCGGCCTGTTCGCGTGGCCGAGCCTCCCCGGTCGAACCGGTCTCGTCCCGACGTGGGTCGGTCTCATCACCGGGAGCGCGGAGAACGCGCCCTCGCTGCTGACCGGGAGCGGGATTCAGTACCTGCTCGTCGGTAACGGTGACATCATCGCGCTCGTCACGACGGTCCTCATCTTCGCGGTCGTCGTGTACGCCGAGAGCGTCCGGGTCGAGATTCCCCTGAGCCACGCCCGCGTCAAGGGCGCTCGGGGCCGATTCCCCGTGAAGCTCATCTACGCCAGCGTCCTGCCGATGATCCTCGTCCGGGCGCTGCAGGCCAACCTCCAGTTCCTCGGGCGCATCCTCTACAACCAACTCGGTGCGGGCGGGATGCCCGACTGGCTCGGGACGTACTCGGGCGGCTCGCCGACCGGCGGGCTGTTCTACTACCTCGCGCCCATCCAGTCGCCCGGTCAGTGGATGTGGTGGACCGGGACTATCGGCCAAGAGCCGTGGCAGGTCATCATCCGGGTCCTCATCGACCTCACCTTCATGGTGGTCGGCGGTGCCATCTTCGCCATCTTCTGGGTGGAGACCACCGACATGGGTCCGGAAGCGACCGCCAAGCAGATTCAGAACTCCGGGATGCAGATTCCCGGCTTCCGCCAGAACACGGGTGTCATCGAGAAGGTCATGGAGCGCTACATCCCGCAGGTCACCGTCATCGGCGGTGCGCTCGTCGGCTTGCTCGCCGTGCTGGCGAACATGCTCGGCACCATCGGCGGCGTCTCCGGGACGGGACTGCTGCTGACCGTCTCCATCACCTACAAGCTCTACGAGGAGATCGCCGAAGAGCAGTTGATGGAGATGCATCCGATGATGCGTCAAATGTTTGGAGATTAAGGGTACCCACTGGGTCACCCAACTTTCCAAGCCTTTACAGTAATCTCTCCGGCCGCGTCCGGTTGGGGAGGTCGAGGTCGGTATCCAACTTTCCAAGTCTTTACGTCAATCCTCGTTAGCGATACTGGCGAGAAATGCCAGACCGAAACCAAGTACCGCTAAACGTCCGCGTCACTCCCAAGAAAAAAGAGGAGTGGAAAACCTCGATCGATAACGACGAAACTCTTGCAGGAGTCGTCCGTCGCGCAGTGGATCGGGAACTCAATAACGAGTACGTCCACGTGGACGCTGCTGACTATTTGGATGGTGGCGACGATATCGATTTTAGCGAGGTGACTACCGATCTCGATTCACTCTCTGGGCAAGTTGAAGCGCTCCAGAGTGAGCTTGACGATGCGCTCACACCGGGGTCAATGCCACCGGAAGATCAGTTAAGCGAGGTGGCGATGCAAGCACTCGCGCACATCCCGCGGTATAGTGATCTCTCTGATGACGTGAGACGAGAGATCGGTGAGAGAGATATGGATCGACTACGAGGTGTTAAGATCTCGATTGAGGGTCGGCAAACACGAGTAGACGGGAGTGCGCAAGCAATCGCGTTCAAAATGGACGGTGACGAAAGCGAACTCATCGTTCGACAGGCCCTCATTTACCTAGAGAACCGGACGACAGAGAACGTCCGGAGTACGATTGCTGACGGGACTCGGAACTGGGTGAGAGGGGTATGAGGGACGACAAAGGCAGGTACGTAACACCAGAAAGCGAGAAGCTCAGCGAGGAGATGGAAGAGTTGCGTGGACGGTATCTCGACTCACTCACGTCACAGAAAACTGAAACAAGCAAAAGAACACGAACTACTCGGCGAAGGGAAGTCGGGTACTGGCTGCAGTTCTGTAGCGTTAACGGGATTGATCCGCTCGCCGCCGAAGAGTCCGATGTCCGCGGATATATCCAAACCATCAATGATCACGCAGATACGACGGTTCACTCCTACTTCACGTCAGTCCAATCGTTTTACTCAATAATCATAAAAGACGCTGTAGATGACACCCTCGAACTTGATAACACCGGAGAGCACCCCTGCGATGGAATCAGCCTCAAGAAAGATTATGAAATCAGCAGGACATCGGAGTACAAACGACAGCATGTAATTACAGACGACCTTGAAAACGCCCGAGAGAACGAAGACGTCATCGCCCTCCGTCCGGACGCGGTTAAAGAGTTGTTTGACGCTGTGCCCGGAAAACGACGTGAAACTCAACTTCGGAACGAGGTGATTGTCCGTCTTTCATGGTATACCGGTGCTCGAAGCATTGAGCTGTCGAATATGCGGATTGGGAAAATTGACTGGGAGCGGTGTATGATAAACATCGAGTCCGCTAAAATAGATCCTCGGGAAAATCCCGGACTCGCCCGCCGGAACGTTGTGTTTCCGAAAGAGTTCAAGTTGACACTCAGGCGGTGGTGTGAGCGAGTTCGACATTCCTTTTCAGGACAGGTCACACCGGAGGAGGGACACATCCTCTGTACGACGCATAGTGACGTGATGCAGCCAGCGGATATCAACGACGTCATTAAACAAACTGCCCGGAACGCTGGGCTCCAACGGCCGCTGCGACCCGCGGATCCAGATTCGGAAGATGATGTCAAAGAGTGGTTCGTTACGTCACATCGCCTTCGCCGATCAGCGATTAGCCATTGGGTTAACGACATCAACACTATCGATATCAACCAAGCTAGAATCTTAGCAGGCCACGCCCAACTCTCACAGACAATTGACTATGTCGAAGACGATAACGATTCACTCGCAGAAGATTACCAGGAAGGGGTGCAGGGGTAACGTTATCGATACCCCGTCGGGTTTCCATCCAACAGTATCAAAAACACACCCCCTCATCGAAATTATCACCGGCCTCCAGTTCACTGTCGTTCTTGACCAGCCTCGCTTCAGCCAAAGCAAGGCGGCTCAACCGGGCACCTGTTCGTATCCTGCTGACATCCCGTCCCGTTTGTCCGATGCTTCCTCTTCCAGCCAAGTTCCTCTCCAACATCTGCTGGATCCTATGGAGAACGCATCACCGAGCGTGAACACCACTAGAAAGCTGGCAGCACTACACTACTTCGTGAAAGTCACCCAATTACAGGTATTCTCACGCCAGCCGTTGGTGAGTTACCTGGTCCCCACTACGATTTCCGCAGTTTGCCTCTTGTCTCGTAGATCTTGCCGTTCTGTTTCAGCGAGTCGATGTCATGCCTAATCTTCTCCTCATCCATGTCGATGATCTCCGCGACCTCTTCGGCGGTCGTCCCGTCTTGGTCCTCAATGATGGCAAGCACCTGTTTTCGCCGGTCCCGCTGGCTCTTCGACTGCCCCGTCTCAACTACGTCCACATCGAACTGCCCGCTCTCGGGGTCGATGCCGACCTGCTCCATCGACTTCCGAACCAGCGTGAGGGCACGGTCCACGTCCTCTCGCCGAACTTCGTCGGAGAGACGCACCCGTGCAGACGCCTCAGCGAGGCGTTCGATGGCTTCTTCTTGTCGGTAGGTCACCGGCACTGGGTTGTCTTCTTCGTCGGCGTTGGCGAGACGGATCTTCAGGAATTCCTCACGGAGGTACTCTTGGGTCTCCTCATTCTCTGCCCGGATGTACGGCGTCACCTCGTCCTTCGCATAGGCGATGTACGCACGCAGCGTCTGGTGGGGGATATCCGGCTCGATGCTTTTCCGCTCTTCCTCGGTGAGCTCCTTGCCGAGCTCCTTTTTTGCCTTCGCCCGCCGGGACCGCATCTGGTGGTTGACGACTCCTCGGTCAGTCTCCTTGTCGGGCGAGTCGGAGACCATGAACATCAGATCGAACCGCGACATCAGTGTCGGTCCGAGGTCAAGTTGTTCGGCAATCGGCTCGTAGTTATCGAACCGTCCGTATTTTGGGTTTCCCGCCGCTAGCATTGCGGTGCGCGCGTTCAGTGTCGCGTTGATTCCTGCTTTGTTTACCCGGACTTTCTGACTCTCTAGGGCGTCGTGGAGAGATGAAATGACGTTGTCGTTGACCTTATCGATCTCGTCGATACACGCGACGCCGCCGTCAGCGAGGACGAGAGCACCTGCTTCGAGGCCCCATTCGGCGTCGCCGAAGTCGTCGGCTACCGCCGCCGCGGTTAACCCTGCAGCCGTGGCTCCCTTTCCTGAGGCGTACGTTGAGCGCGGCGCGAGGTCATTGGCTGCCTTCAGGAAGGTCGATTTTCCGCAGCCAGGGTCACCCATCAGGAGAAGGTGGGAGTCCCCGCGCGTCTGCCCGCCGCGGGACCACCCGCCGAACAGTTGGAGCGCGATGGCGAGTTTCACAACCTCGTGTCCTTCGTGTCCCGGGTTGATCGATTGAACTAGCAGGTCGTACGGGTCACCATGCTCGCCGGCGGCAATGGCCTCTATCTCGTCTCGGTGTTCGGAGATGTCGATGTCGTCGTAGGAACTCTCCTCTCGGACGACTGCCTGCCCGTCTACGGTGGTGTCGAAGTCAAGCGACTGGTTACTCCCAGGTTCCTCGGTGTCGAGAATACCGGTGAGGGTGACGCGATCACCGGCGTCGAACGACTGAATGAGGTCGTCTTCAAGATGGACGTCGATGGTCTCGCCCTCACCACCTTTCGTGCGCTCGGGCGGCTGCTGAATCCGAGCGAACTGGTGGTCGGTCCACGTGCTGGCCGACGAGTCGGGACGGAATGGACCCTGTCGTTCGCATCCCTGACACTCGTGCGGTTCATCAAGTTGGTCACCGGTCTGCAGGATATCCGTCTGGGTTCCGCAGCGCTGGCATTCGAAGGTGGCTTCGACGATGCGTGGCTTCACCGCGCTGACCTTCTGGACCTGGCCGCGAATCCCTAGCAGCTTCCCGATGTTCTCCTTACGTGGAACTTCCGCGACGTCGAGGACGATGTCGTCTGGTAGGTCGTGGATGCGGACGTGAGCGTCGGATAGACTGACGTCCACGGGCAGGTCGTACAGTCGAAGCGCCTCTTCGAAGTACTCCAGCATCTCTCGCGGATGCTCTTGGATGTCGTCCGCGAGATCGGGGTCGAATCGGAAGACGTCATCGTAGCGTACGTGGAGTGAGCGTTGCTCTTGCGGGTAGTGCTGAGCGAGCTGTGCGACTTCCTCCCGGTAGTAGTCCCGGAGGAATCCTATCAAACGTTCGGTGATATCTTGGTGTTCTGCTCTCATATCGATTTGTTGGAGCTCCACAACACCCTTGCCGGCGTGTGGTTCCCGGACCGGAGCGAGCGGAGCGAGCGGTCAGCGAGCATACCATCAGCTAACCGACCTTTATTTACAACTGCCTCTACCGTACAACCACTACGGCCTCAGAGGGAATCGTCTGAGACCAACCCCGTCGGCGGGGGCTTCCCACCTCCGAGGTGTTGTGGGGCTCCCACAGTTACTCGCCTCCGTTCCTCCGACGGTGACCGACGACGCCGCCGGGGAGGTCGCCATTCTCCAGGTTCAACTTTAGCCGACTCTCCCCGCCGGAGTTGCTCTCGTACCAGAGGATGTCCGTTTTCCCGACGAGACGTGGTGCCTTCCGAAGGTCGTCATAGAACGTCGTGCGGTCGATATCGGGGTACTTCAGCGCCGCCTCAGCCTGTTCCTTGTTCAGCGAAGCCTTCGCATCCCGACCGCGCTCACGCTCTGTCTCAGCCGCCTTCTTCAGGTGTTGGATGAGTGTAATACGGCGTTGCTTCGCGGTCATCTCGTCGCTGCTTTCGACAAGAGACAGCAGGTCAGTGCGCGCGTCCAAGCGCTCAATCTCCGTTCGGAGGTTCTCGTTCTCCTGCCAGAGGTCTTCGACCTCGTCATGGAGCGCGTCGCGTTCCTCGCGGACATCGTCAAGTTCAGTTTCGAAAGACTCGATCCGTTTTGAGTGAGCCTCAAGCCGCGCCGCGATGGCTCGGAGTTTTGGAGTGTCGTCTCCGTCCAGAGACTCTCCGTTCTGCTGCTGACTGCTCACACCAAATTCCTCCGGCAGTTGGACATTTGATCGGCAGCGTCAGGGACGCTCTCACTGCTTCCGCTCATCGACAACCACCCGGTGGTGGATGATTCACCAATTCTATCTAGTCTCAGCGCATTCGTTGAGTCCAGTCGCATACTGTATTTTCCTCGTTGTGAAGCACAAGGGACCCAAAGGCGCGGGACAATCACTCCATCCCGACGTCGTTCCGGTTCTGGGTCCGTGGAATCGTGGCTACTTCCCGCTATGTTTTCACTACTTATAAAGTTTTACAGGAAACCTATCTCTCCCTATAGTTGGTATCCTGCTCTGGTAGAGACCACAATAACTAATACAGGTGGAGTATTGTAAGCTGTTAAATGGAGCTTTCAGATACTGACTGGGGGATCCTCAACCTCTGCAGCGACAACCGCGAAACGCGCAAAAACATCGCCGCTGCTTTGGACAAGTCACCCAACTACATCTCGAAAGAACTCTCGAAGCTCAGCGAGATGGGACTTCTCAAACAACCAGGTCCAGCCGAGAACTCCGGGATGCACGTCACGACGAAGAAAGGAGAATTTGTCCTTTCGAAACAGGAAAAATACGAACGCCGGCAGTCCGAACTGTTCGGGGAGCTTGTCAAGTCGGCTGCCGAACTGTCTTGTGAATTATCAGCAGAAGCCGACAAGGAAGTTACTCCGAGCGATATCGTGGTCGTGACCGAACAGGCGCATGACTTACTTCAGAAACTGGATAACAACAGCGGGATATCCCCACAAGAAGCGGCAGATCGAATTGGGATAAATCTCTACGCGACACAGGGAATCTTATACGAACTATATTTTTTCGATCTTCTGGATCAAGCAGTCACATCTGAGGGAGAAATCTATGATCTCACCGCCCGTGGTCGGCGACTTCTTGATCAGCCCGCTCAGACAACTGTGAAGGATGCGAATCGTACGTGGAACATAATTACGTCGAAAGACAAATCCGAACCATCCTTTGATAAGTGAATCGGGCAGAACGAGCGTGCGTAGTGAGCAGATGGTTCATCGGCTTTGAAGCGAAACAAACATCACAGCCCGCCTGCTGAGGATATCCTCTTTCGCTCTTGCGTAGTACATTGTTGATGGCCCGCTAACCTGCGTTTTCACCTCTTACTACCCAATCCGATAAAATACATTAGAGCGATTCAAACAGGGGCAAACTAGACGAACAGTAGGTTACTACGTCGATATCAACAATCCTCTACGGATGAGCGTTCGGCAATTCCTGCTGTATCTCTTCTAGTTGTTAGAAGAACTGCAGGATCTACATCGAATTGAGCCTTTGATCGTATTCAGGGGGTTCTCTACGCTCAATACACTATCACACGATGAACACTGGACTGTTTCCGTAGTTCCGATCCCACTTCCATATCCGAGCGTCACGGTTCGGGAAACTCCTTGCTCAGCCAGTTCGACATCGATCTCTCCCCGTTCGTACTCTACCTGTGTTACCGTCAGAGGAGTCACTCGAATATCCAGCGCATGCCGCTTCCGAATCTCTTCCTGTTTCTGGGGAAATCCCTGATCGCGCAGTTCCTGCAGAGCACTTAGTTCCGCATCCACCTCTTCATACTCAGCTTTTGCCTCTTTCCGTTTCTTCAGTGCCTCCACGCGATCGTCCTGATTACTGCCGTTGATCGTTTCACTCAGCTCATCGATCTTCGAGGACAGCTTGGAACGTTCCTCTTCCAACTCTTGGATCCGTTGTTGTTGCAGTTGCCGGTACTCTTCGACCTCTGCGTCCGCTGCTCTCGATGCCTCATTATGGACCTCATCAATTTTGTTCTGGATGCTCTGCATCAGCTGATCTTGGGCTGTGCCGAGAAGCGATCGTGCGTCTGATCCCGATAATGAGGACTCCGTGGTAGTGGGAGAACCGTTCGTGGGTATCGACGTCATTTGAAGAAACGTCTCCTCTAACGCCGGAAGTCTCTGTTCCGAGCGGTGGTCGATGGCGATGGCGCGAAGGAGCTCTTGTTGGTACTCACTGACGGTTTCGATACTCACCTCGAAGAGAACTACAATCGCTGTGCGGTCGTAATACGGAGTGAACTGGGCCTCCCTGACTTCGACGTCACCTTCTTTGATCCACTGTGGGATTTCCGCGTCGTCCCGATCGGCTTCTATCGATAGTTTCCCAGTAGGGTGGCGCTCAGTTGCCTCTCTGAGGATCCGCTGAAAGAACTCACTCTCGGGATGAAGAGACTCTTCAGTAGCATCTTCGTCTCTGTCTGCGCCACAAAGCAACGATAGGCTTCCCGCCGGCAATTCCGTATCCTCATTGTCTGGGATCGTAACTTCCCAGGTATCCCCTCGTTTCTCGATGGTCCCACCGAGTGACTCTAAGTAGCGTTCGGCGAAGTCCTCAACGAGGGACTGCGTGACCGCGAGTGCTTCGTCAGTCATCGCCTTCCCCCAAGTCGAATCCTTCGAAGACGCCGTTGTTGAACTGCTCCAGTTTGTCAGCGAGCTCGCTCTGTTCTTGCAGATCGACGGCCATCGCTTCGAAGTCGTTCTCCAGATCAACCTCTGAATCAGCATTGACGAGTCGGTCGAAAATCTGGTCCTCGAAGCTTGTCCCTGACTCTTCTAACCGACTCAAGATCGAACTTAGCTCGCCCACACTTTGTTGGAACAAATCGATTTTGTGGTAGAGACGCTCCAGTACGTATTCTTCAACAGTATCCTTTAGCGCCATGTTGAAGATGAAGACATCCCGTTTCTGTCCAATCCGGTGTACACGTCCAATACGTTGTTCGACGCGCATCGGATTCCACGGCAAGTCTAAATTAACCAACATATTACAAAACTGTAAGTTTCGACCTTCGCTCATTGAGTCGGTTGAAACGAGGACCCCACCCTCCTCCTCGAAGTCCTCAATAATCAGTTCCTTCTCGCTACTGGAGTGGCCACCGTGGAACGCGTGTACCGTGTACCCCTCCGCAGCGAGCCTATCGAGAATCTCCTGTTGAGTTGCTCGGAACTGCGTGAAGACGATGACTCGCCCCATCTCGACGTTGTCACGGGCTTCTTCGACAATGTCCAGAAGTCGTTCCTGTTTGGTGACCGTATCGATCTCATCGATCAGATCTAAAATGGACTCCAGTTCGTCCGCGTGCGTGAGCTCCGACTGGTCGTAGAGTCGCTTCTCGATGGTCTTCTTGAGTGCGACCGGGCTGCTGACGACCTCCTTCTGCAAGAGCATCAGTACGAGCTTCTGCCCCTGGTCTTGGCTGTAGGCACCTTTCACATAGTCAGAAACCGCCTGATAGAGTTCGCGTTCCTTCGGGGTTGGATTGAACGTCCGTGTGTCGATCGTCCGGTCCGTGAAGTCAATATCCGTGTCCTCCCGTCGGTTTCGGATCATAACCTTGTTTAGGCGGTCCTGTAGTTCGTCTCGATTCACCAGCGTCTCTTGATTGCTGTTGACGAAGTACTGGTGGAAGACGTCGCGTGTGCCGAACAGTCCGGGTCGAAGTAGCGAGACGACGTTGTAGAGGTCGGTCAGCTCGTTCTGAATCGGCGTCGCCGTCAGGAAGAACGCGTAGTTGTAGGAGAGCCGGTCAATCAGGTCGTAACGGTCCGTCTCCTCGTTTTTGACGTAGTGGGCTTCGTCGAGGACCAGAACGTCCCAGTCGCGGTTGAGGACAGTCTGACGGTGTCGCTCGCTCTTCGCAGTGTCGATACTTGCGATGATGTAGTCGTGGGCGTCGAAGTCTTCGAACTCGTCGTCGTAGTTGCAGACGAAGTTGAGCCCGAACTTCTCACGGAGTTCGGCCTGCCACTGTTTCGCCAGTTGTGCAGGAGTGAGGATGAGGACGGACTCGTCCGTCTCTCGGAAGTGCATCTCCTTGAGAATCATCCCGACCTCGATGGTCTTTCCGAGGCCGACTTCGTCCGCGAGAAGGGCTTTCCCGTCCATCTCGAAGAGGGCCCGATAGGCGGCGTCCACCTGATGTTCGAGTAGCTTGACGGAGTTTTCGTCTAGTTCTTTCAGCGACCGAAGTTCGGAGTCCGGCTGGCCCGCCTGGAGACGAACGGCTTGGATGGTTTGTAAATGATCCTCCTCTGCACCATCTCCAGACAACGAATCGGGAATATCGTCCGCAGACTCGTGTGTGACCTCAACATCAACGAGGTCGTAGCTTCCCATAGTTTCGTAGAGACAGGTTCGCGTCAAATACGTTTGGTGACCGGAAAACACTGGACGGTCCGTCTGCTTGGCTCCGAGGGAGGAGGTATTCGCAAGACCATAGTGTTTATTGGGTGGCCAAGAGGTGTGTTTAAGTATCAAGATGGCACAGTCAGGATCCCTGTCGAATACCCTCGAAGACACGGTGACCCTCAGTCGTGAGCTTCGAGAAGAGGGGCAAATTGACGGTCAGGTAAAGCTCTACAACGTCGATGACGATGAGGAGTTCGAGTCAGACGCGGAACTCTTCTTCGAGCGAACCCTGATGACCCAGGGGCTCCGTGAGGCGCTTTCGATTCTCCGCGATTCGCTCACGGGCGATGACCCGCGCGGGACGCACATCCTCTACGGTCCGTACGGCAGTGGGAAGTCCCACCAGATGGTGGCGCTGTACCACTGCTTCGACGACCCCGACGCAGCAGGTACGTGGGCAAGCGACTCGGTCGAAGGGTTCGAGACGGCCCTCCCGGAATCAGCGACGCCGATTACGGTCGCCATGCAGAACGAGCAGTACGAGTACCTCTGGGAGCCGTTCTTCGAAGCGCTTGATTACGACCCTGGAACGTACAGCTCGGGCGGATATCCCGACATGCAGACGATTCAGGAGGCCGTCGGCGACGACACGGTCGCGTTCTTCGTGGACGAACTCGAAGACTGGTTCGACACACTCCAGGGCGACCGCAAGAGCGCAAACAAAGCCTTCCTCCAGTCGCTCCTCGAATCGACCGCGCTCTCGGATCTCGAACTATACACCATCGTCTCCGTCCTGCGTGAGGGCTCCGAGGTCCACGACATCCTGAATCGGGAACAGGCGGTCGAGGTCAACATGAACAATCAAGTGGACAAACGCGAGGTCCTGCGTCACCGCCTGATCGATTCGGTTAACGAGAACGCTGCCCGGGAGATCGTCAATGGGTACTTCGATGCCTACGACCAATCAGATCACGTCTCCATTCCCGATGATCTGCTGTCGGAGATGCACGATCTGTATCCGTTCCACCCTGTGCTTCTGGACGCGCTTGAGACGCGGTACTACGCTGACGAGGATAACCAGAACACGCGAGGGATGATCTACCTCTTCTCGAAGGTTCTCCTGGAGATGCAGGATCAGACGGATCTGATCACGCACGGTGATATCGATGCTATCGAGTTCGAGGACGAGTTGGCGAAGATCAACTACGAGCGACTGAACGCGGCGACGGGCGACATCAAAAGCCGCATCGATGAAGACGATGTTCCCCACGGCCGACGTATTCTGAACACGATCCTCCTGTACTCGCTGAAGCCGAGCGAGGGCGAGGGTGCAGAGGTTTCGGAGATCGTCATGGGTGCCTACCAGACTGGCGATCTCGTCTCCGACGTTGTCCTCAATCTCGAACGTCTCCACGGTGTCGCGTGGCATCTCCACAAGCTGAACGGGAAGTACGCGATCCGCGACCGGCAGAACCCGAACGCGCTCATCCGGAACGCGGCCGTGGACGTCTCCGAGACGTCGGCGAAGGCTGAAGTCGCGGACTTCATCACCGATATCTTCGGGTCGAACGCACACCCGGTCGGATTCCGGACGAACGATATGCGGGACATCCCAGACGACCGCGAGGTCAAGGTCGTCGTGAAGGACGACCAGTGGACGAACGAGGAGGTCGAGAAGGTCATCACGAACGACGGTCGTGGCCGCGAGTGGCGTAACACGCTCGTGTTCGTCCAACCCTCGGGCGACAAAGCCATCGAGTCGGGGACACGGTATATCGACAAAGCACGGTACATCGAGGGCGCACGGCAGGTCCTCGCCGACGAATCTCTCGATGACGAAATCCGGACGTCGATCAAGGGTATGCGGGAGCAGGAGGAGAACGAACTCCGCGAAGAACTCCAGCTCCTGTACGGTGAGGTGCTTGACGGGAACGACCTGCTCAACGACTGGGGACAGATGACGCCGATGGAACTCGACGTCTACGTTCACGACGAGGCAGAGCTGAATGCGTCGAACATCGCGGACTCAGCATCTGCTGATCCGTTTGACCTCCAGTCGGACGTCTGGGCTATCGCTGAGGACCTTCTGGAGCGACGCGGAGAAATTTCGGTCGAGGATATCTACGAGCAGTTCCTCCGCGACCCGGAGCTACCGATCCCCGGCAGTGCGAACGACGTGCTGAATGCGACGGTGAAAGCGCTCTCGGACAAACCGGTGCTCGCCCGTGACACTGGTGGGTTCCGCGACGATCTCTCCGGCAGTTCGCTGGACACCGTCCTCGTCCAGCAAGACGATGTGGACGTATGGGGCGTCGATGACGTCGAACAGGAACTGCGTCAACGGTTCGGGAGCGGAACGACCGCGCTCGATATCGGTGACTTTGAACTGGAGCTCGTCGAAGACGGCGAGATCTGGATCGACGGCGACAGTCACGACGTCGTGATGCGGGCCATCGGTCGGCTCGCTCGTGAGGAGCAGTACGTCATTGTCAAAGGGAACGAGATCCTCGATAAACCACAGTCCGACGCGACGGTCCGAGACGTCGGCGGCGCGGAGGTCGTCGGTGCGTCGTCCCTCGTAGACCGCATCGAGACGCATATCGACGACGACGGCTATGCGAACCTCGACACGATCATCGGCGAAATCCGTGCCGAGGAGTCGGTGTTCCTCCCGCCGGACGAGACCGAGTCCGTCGCCCGCGAGGCGGTCAACGAATTCCTCGTAGACGACTACGTCCTGGAAGCCGGCGGTCGGTACCTCGGATCGCTGGGAGACCGTGACCCGACGACGGTAAAGATCGTCCCGACCGTTCCCGAACGGATCGGCGACCAGATCCTGGAGTACATCGAGGACCTGGACCCGGGTGACCAGTTCACGGTGAACAAGGTCACGGATCGGTTCGACAGCAGTGTTACCGAGTACATGGTGCGGACGTACCTGCTGGAGAACATTGGAAAGGACGAAGAACCCGAGTACGTCGTCAACACGACCGGCTCGGAGAAAGCCTCCGACTGGGTCCCTGGGTACCCGTTCCGGAAGGCAGACACGGAGATTCCCACGTGGCGCTTCGAGTACAACGGCGACGACGTTGCCGCGATGCGGAGCAAGTGGCGGAACAACCACCAGACAGGAAGTGTCGATTACGGCGACGTCACATTCATGTTACCAGACCGGGAGGGTGTTCCCGGCGCTCTTCAGGGGACCGCCGACGTTGAGCGGACGCAAGTCAGCCTGACGCTGCGATCCGGCCAGGACTACACGAAGGTTCAGGACCTGTTCGAGCGGATGCCCGAGGAGGCGTCAAGCCTGAAGATCGAGATCACCTTCCAGAAGTAGTTCCGCTTCTTCTACTGGTCGGCGTCCGCGTTTCTGACTAAGGCTTCGACGATAATTTCGTCACTGTCCGCGTCATCCAGCATATCCCTCAGAACGGTCTTCAGTCGTCTATCGAACAAACTGCGTGGGTTCAGCGGTGTTAGTTCCGCTTCAAGCTCATCTCCGCTTACTGTTCCAGAAATCACGGAGTCTCCGTCTTCTCGTACTTCCAGCAAATCGGCCATATCGAACCATCCTCAGCACGCTGGATAGCCTGTTCGATTGCCGCCTAACTCAACAGTCGATGGGGAACAGTGTTAGTGTGCTTCTATCTGTCCCAGTACTCTGAACCCGGTTCGGGCCAGACCTCACTCGCTTGCTTTGCGAGCCACTCGCCACGCTCAGCAATCGTGTCTTCGTTCCATTCGTCAGGCCAATTCGTAACCAGGTGCTTGTTCAGCCGCAGGACAGTGTGCTCCTGAACCGCCTCTCGTTTATCGTCCCACGCTGCATTCGAAATAGAGGGGTTTAGCTTATCAGTGAGGATAGTCAGATTCCCGATTCGGTCCTTTGCATCGTCACGTTCCATCCGTTCGACTTCAGCGGGTCGGTCTCCTGGGAGCGACCAGTGGGTGGACCACTTCTGCGGGAGAATATGCTCAATCTCCAGATCCTGAGTGAACTCTACCGTCTCGCTGTACCCGGTGTTACGCAACTCGCGTTCGATGGCCGCAAACACCATTTTGAGGCGTCGCTGGTTGATGACGGCCCAGTACTCCTTGTTCACCATCGAGTCCGTCAGCTTGTCGTTACCGGGCCAGTAGTCGCTCTCACCCTCTTTGCCCCGGAAGAATTCGACGACGACGTCGCCGACGTACTCGCTGTCTCGCTCCTTGAGTTCGTCCAGCAGCTCGATGAAGACCTTGTTGTAGTTCTTTGACGTCAGTCGGGAGAGCATCCGACGCATCAGCCAGCTCTCGATTGCTTCGACGGCTTTCACCCGCTGTTCCTTCGGGATGTCCTCGTGGCCGAAGATCCAGAGGAGAACCGGGTACGGCGTCGTCGTATCGAGGATATCCAGTCGGTGGAAGAAGATACCCTCCCGAGACCCACGGTCGGGTTCAGAGATGGTCTCGTAGATGGACGCGTAGTAGTCGATGTCCTTCACGATCTCTTCGACCGAGTTGTCGGTCCTATCGAGGTACTTCCGGAACGCCGGGAAGAGCTTCTTCGCGCGGACCTGCTGGCTCATCTCTATCGTGAGCCAGTGCATGATGAATACGTCTATTTTCGGACGATCGAGCCGTCCCTGCGAGACATCGACGCGCCATTCGTCTTCGTCGAACTGCTTCCAGTACTTGTCGTGGAGGTCGCCAGGGTCGTCCTGCTGGATCGTCGCCTCTCGGAAGAGGTAGTTCTTGATCAGGTCGGCGGCGAGTAGCGGTGTTCCGCGGGCGTTCAGGGTCTCGAAGATCACCTGTGCGTCGTCGTTGGATTCGAGGTCGATAACGACGACACGGAGCAGGTGCCACATCGTCGTGACGAGCGCATCGAGATGTTCTTCGGTGGGTTCGTCTCCAGATTCTGCCCACTCCCGAATTTCGTCTCTGAAGTACCGGAAGCACTCCTCCAAATTGTCGTCGCCATCGAGTTCGGAGTGCTCCGATTCCGGGTCCGAGAAGGTTAGCACGTCGATGAACGCGTCCTGATCGGCTTCGATCGGCCAGACCTTCAGCCGGTCCGTATCGGTGGTGGTCAGATCCGTGTCGTTGTACATCAGCTTCTCCACCAACGACGCCGACTCCTCGTGAGCGAGATCAGTCGCCACGGAATGCACAGCAGACAGCAGAACTTGGAGTGTGATCAAGCGCTGCTGGCCGTCGATGATCTCGCGCGTCTCAAGCTTTTGCGTCGGCGTCGATTGCTGATCGAGGACGATTGCTCCCAGGAAGTGCGGGGAGGTGTCCTGTTGCGCTTCCTGTCGTTCGATTTGGTTACTCGCCCCTGCTTGTCGATCCATCAGTTCATCCACGACAAGTTGGAGATCCTCCCAGAGCGGCTTCCAGTGTTCTTCCTCCTTCCACACGTACGGCCGCTGAAACCGTGGAACGACGTACCGAGTGTCCTTCCGAAAGATATCCTTTAGATCGAGGGTGTCTGCTTTCATCGATGACCGAATGTTCCGTGGAGAGTTGTATAAATGGTTCCAAGACTAACTCATCACCCGAATCCGGGGGTGAGGGCGGGAAGATGTCACCATCACGCGAGCGAGTCTATAGATTTCCCAACGAATCCGGGGTATCCCCTGTGTTGGTACGTCTTTGGGCCGAACCTCCGCTCCGTCGTGTATTCACAAACAATTCATTGAGAGCCCATCCGTTTCTGGCGTCAAACCACTTCGCACCGCTGTTAGAGATCGGGGCCATTTCGGAACTCTGTGAGTATTCTCGTCCGCCTCTTTTGGCACGCATAGTCGTTCTAACCGCTCAAAACAACGTATTTCCGGAGATTCCCGAATCGTAGCGATTCAGGGAGCGAGTACCAAATCAATTACCTCCGCTCCCTCTGGCTTACCTTTAAAAATGACTGGCGGCTGTAGTTGTTCGGGTCCAACCCACTATGCAGACCGAAAAAACGATCAACCGAGCGAAGAAGATCGACGAATCGCTAGAGATCATCGCTAAGATCGAAGAAGTGGTCGGAGTACCGCTGACAGAGAGTCGGCGAGCACTACAGGTGGCTGGAGAGTACGTCATGAGTGACTCAATGTTCGTAGAGCAGGTTGTCCAGGCAATGACTGAGGCAGCCGGCTTCGCCATCGAGACGGGTCACGATGACTTGGCATCCGACGCCATCCAGAACGTGACTGACCTCGAAACGCTCGTCTCTGACGACGAGTAGGCAACTTCTTCGACGTTCCGTCTCCTTTCGAAACACCTAACGAAGCTCGCTTCCCCGAGATGTTACTGCGAAGAACGCACACTTATGTGGCTCGTGGCGTATCGCTTCTACATACTGAATAATGTCTGAACAATCTGGGTCTTCACAGAATCGGCAGGAGCGGACGGAACTCCCCATCGAACGCGGGTTCCCTATCGAGCGCGTGAACGAGATTGCCGAGAAGGAGGGGCGAGCGCAGATGTACTACCGTCCGGTCTACGCGATGCACAAATGGTGGGCACGACGTCTGGGCTCTGTCTTCCGTGCCATCTCTCTCTACACCCTACTGGATGATCCGGAGGGAGTCTCGGTATTTGAACCGGGCCACGAGGGAGGCACGCTCGCAGACTACGGCGACGACGCCGACGGCGAGTCCGACCTCGACGTCGCGTCACTCCTCGAACGCGTGGACATGACCGACCCGGAGAGCCTCTGGGAGCTGTACCCCAAAGACGTCCGCGTTGAGGATAAAAAGATCCTCGACCCGTTCATGGGCGGTGGTACGTCGCTCGTGGAGGCCTCTCGCTTTGGTGCGGAGGTCGTCGGCAACGACCTGAATCCCGTCGCGTGGTTCACGACGAAGAAGGAGCTCGAAGCCGGTCAGACCGACGTTGAGGAACTCGAAGCGGCCTTCGAGCAGGTGAAGGAGGACGTCGCCGACGAGATTACGCAGTACTACAAGACACCCTGTCCGAACGGCGACCACGACGCAGACGTGATGTACAACTTCTGGGTGAAAGAGCTAGACTGCGTTTCCTGTGGACATACGGTTCCATTGTTCGGTGATTATCGTGTAGCAAAAGGGCGATACGAGAACGATGAAAAATATAATGTTCTTTGTCCAGACTGTGGTGCAGTTACCCTTGTAGACGATTGGCAGTCTGAGAGTATGTGTAACGACTGTGGGCACGGATTCACCCCAAAGGATGGGAATGTGGGCCGGAGTAAATACAATTGCCCAGATTGTGGTCAGAAGTATAGTATTACAGATGCGATAGATGAGCAAGGCGGGTACGATCTTCGCCTTTATGCAATTGAGTATTACTGTAGCGACTGTGATGCCGCCGGAGAAGCAAAGAGCCAATATAAGGGATATAAGCGGGCTGAGGAATCGGACTTCGACCTTGTTGAGAGTGCTAGGGAAGAGTGGGAGGACAGTCCAGAGCTGCATGAGTTTGTCCCCCAAGAAAAAATACCAGAGGGCGCTATTACAGCTGCCTCATCAGTAAGTGGAAATGATATTTTCCGGCACGGATATGAAGATTGGTCCGACCTCTTCTCAACTCGCCAGCTCCTTTCCCTCTCTAAATTACTCAAATCTATTGATGAAATTGAAGATGATAAGCTGAGAGAGCTACTTCTTCTGGCATTTAGTGGATCGCTCAGGTACACAAACTTCCTAGTAGGGTACCACCATACAAGAAACCATATTCATGATATCTTCAAGACCAATTCATTCAATTCCCCGACCAAGCCCACCGAAGGGAACGTTTGGGGAACTGAGTATGGTTTAGGCTCGTTCGCGTCTACGTATGAGAGTATCCGCCGCGGTGTGGAATATGCTAATTCACCTACTGAACGATATATGGATGGTGGTGAGATGGTGGAATCGGAAAAATTCGCACAGCCGATTGGAGATGATGCCACCGTGCTTCAGGGAGATATGCGAGAGTTAGAATACGAGGACGAATTTGATGCGGTAATTACTGATCCCCCGTACTACGACAATATTATCTACTCAGAAGTATCTGATTACTTTTACGTTTGGCAGAAAATTCTGCTTGAAGATGAATATTCGGGCTTTGATAAAGATAAAACACCCCGTGCAGAGTCTATCGTCACAAATCCCTACTTGGACAAGACAGCGGAAGACTTCGAATCCGAACTTGGACAGGCATTTTCAGTAATCAGGCGAGCGCTCAAGGACAACGGCACGCTCACGTTCACCTATCACCACAGCGACTCCGAGTCGTGGGGTGAACTCCTTGAATCGTTGTGTAACGTTGGTTTCGAAGTTACTGCGACATACCCGATTACTGCGGATATCAACAAATTCATCGAAGGTGAAGCAGTGACTTTTGACATCGTCGTCGTCGCCCGCCCCATCGACGATACCGAACCTGCATCGTGGAACTCCCTCCGCCGCGATATCTACCGTACGGCCCGCCGTACCCGCCAGAAACTCGAAGAGAACCGTGACCTCTCCCGCGGCGATATCGGCGTGATGGAGATGGGCGCGTGTTTCCGCGAGTACTCCAAGCATCACGGGAAGGTACAGCGTGATGGCGAGATCATGAGCGCGAAGGAGGTCGTTCAGGAGATCTACGGCATCATCCAGGAGGCCAGCGACATCGGCGTCGAAGACGTGTTCATCGACCTGCTCGACACATCGAACCCCTCCTTCGACGACGTCAACAAGCTCTGCCGTGGGACGAACGCTACGCCGGAGGACCTGAAAGAGACGCACCTATACAACCAGGACGACGGCTTCGAACTCGGCACCTGGGACAACGAGAAGCGCCAGGCCTACATCCAGGAGCGCGTCAACGGCGACGGCGGCGAACACCTCTCGAACCTCGATAAGCTCCAGTTCCTGCGGTATCGCTACGAGAAGGGGCAGGCGGTCCAGAACTACGTCGAAAAGTGGGACGTCGATGACGACCTGCGCGAACTCGCCGGTCGGCTCGCCGACGTGACCGGTGACGGCACGTACACGCGCGTGCTCGGGGATCGAGACATCACGAGTTACGGCGAATAGGAACCCCGAAGCCAAACACGAATGCCACTCCCGGTGGCGATTCTCAATAATCCATTTCGAGAATCTCGCTGGGAGTGCGTCTGTTGCTTGCCGTAACCATCTTCCTACGGACTGTCTACGGCGAGTCGGCGATATGGTCGTACTGTGAGTCTGCTTCCCGGACTCTGAATCCGAATATTGGCCATATAGACGCTATTGGGTCGATACCACGGTGTTCTCTGGGCAGAGGTTTTTACGCACCTGGTTATTTGACCCATTCCCAGAATGGTAGCAAAACAACACCTCGCAACGGCGGGCCGTCCGCGAATGTGGTCAAGAATTGACTCTGCCCGCCTTCTGAATCGAAGAGCTCGATCAGTCGTTTTCTCGCGCGTAAGGAGTGGTGGTTGTGATGAGTGACACTGATCATCGCGTCATATTTGTGGAGTCCATCCAACCGTACTGCACGTTCCCGATCTCTCAGAATGAACGAGATACCCTCCTTCGGAATGTGGCCAGAGAGATGGACAAGCAACGTTCAGATCCGACCAGGAACAGTGTAGCGACGTGGTTGCAAAACCTGCGGCCCGTGATTGAGAAGCCCGTTTCGATACTTCAGCTTGATATGTCGGACCACTCGAATCTGTCCACCCTCCTTACCCAGGTGATGGACTCAGACGATCTCTTGGATCGATTCCGGGCGGCGACTCCTGAGTGTCACTGGTGTGGCGATTCTGCCGACCGACAGATCGACGTTCATGACTACTATCTCGTATTGGTCTGCACCGAGTGCCTCGAAACGATTGATTCGCCGGAAGGCCAACATCTTTTACAGGATCTCGATCCCACGATCACTCCTTCGACGACAATCGACTGTCTGGATGCCTCCACCCACCAAGGAACGAACGAACAGCAGTCCACCTTGTTACAGTTCACTACCTCGGAGTAATCGCTGACCACGAGTGAGCTCACGCTACCGTATCCATTTTTGTCCCTTCGGAGACGTTGTAGGCGTAATGGCAGGACCCGGACAAATACCCGGACGCTACAATCTCGTTATCGAAGGTGCATATGAGACCTTCGAGCATCAGATTCCTGTAGAGGAGTTTGTACAGCGACTCAAAGAAGACGACGTTCCGGATAGTGTGAGTGTTGTTGGTCTCTCAGAAGCCTTGTCGGAGGAGGACCTGGCTAATGAGTTGGCTCATGAGATGGACCGACGCGCAAACGATTTAGAGTACCAAAGTCCGACGGTACAGTTCGTCGTCGAGGGTTCGTTCCATCGAAGTGGAAAAACGTACGATCTCCGGTACGAGGACGGACTTCACTCTCTCCAGCAGGTTTTCGGCCCCCAACTTGAACGGAAAGAAGATGGCAAGTGGCTCGTAGCACCCTTCTAACCAGAAACCCTGAACCACAGAACCAATAGCCTCTCTGAAGAAACTGACGGAATCAGTAGTCCACGATTTGTGCTGGCGTTAGTGTGATTGAGTCGATGTCCTCTCTGGCAAGTTCCTGTTTGAGACCGTTCTCACTGGTCAGTCGAAGCTTCGCTTTCGGGCCCGTATTAACTGCTTCAACGGATGCTGCATAGTACGATTCTTTCTCACCATCTACCCAGCATTCGACTTGAAGCTCTCCTCCTTCGACATCGCCGCTCCACTGGCGATCAATGTAGTTCTGCCAGCAGTCTTCGCAAACCTCGTCCATCTCTGTCTGAAGGTCACCAGTAAATGACGTAGGCTCAAACGAGATTTCATAGTGGAGAGGTCTCCCCTGACAGAGACGGCGAGCCCCAATTAGTTCCCCATCACCATCCCGGCGAATTCTAACCAAGCAACTTCGCATACCTGCGATATCATCGTCACCAAGACCAACATACGATTTGCCGAGCTGGTCACGGCAACGTTCGCACGTTATCGACTCCTCTGTCACATCCTCTTGGAGTTCGAAGTGCTCTCCTTCAATAGGGATTCTCTCTGTATCACAGAGACTATCCCAGCCGAATCCTTCGCTCGGAGGCAGATTATTGTCGTAGAAGACGTGTGTCGTTCCTTCGTTGGTCGTCCACTGGTACGGTGTTTGGTACATCCCTTCTCTATAAAAGCTTCAATGGACCTTCCTTCTCAACGTCTCCCCCTCCGCCTAAGAAGTAGAGGTCGATCCACTCCTGCCCCTGTTCACGACAGAACACCGGCAGGCACGTCGTCGTGTGTTCGTAACGCTGTTCACAGCGCGTCTCAATCTGTTCCCGCGTCCAGTCACCGTCCTGCTCCAGATCGTACCGGTTTCGGACCTCCCAAGAGTGTTCGTCGGCGGCAGCCTTGAGAACACGCAAGGAGAAATCCCGAGAATCCTTGAACGTGAACGGACCGCTCATCGACTTCGCGTCGCTCAGATCCGTCTCTTCGACACCGTCAAGGCACAGTCGGTTTTCCGCGACAGCCCGGAAGGCTTCGAGTTCAGCAGACTTGCGAACGAGTACGTCGTGCAGATAGTCGTGGACGACGTCGCCGTACCCGCTCAACGTAAACTCCTGCTCGGGCGAAACGATCTGCAGTTCAGCATCTGTCTGGGTAACTCGCCGACGCTTCGGTTTGAGAAGCGGACACAGGAATGCGAGCCGATCGGAGTGAAGGAGATACGCGTAACTGAAGAGCCGTGATCTGGACGGCGATTCCTTCACTGGATCGTGACCCTCTGCGTAATATTTCGAGTCCAGTACAGCCAGTGTCTCGCCACCTTCCTGCAGCGCGTGGTCCGGTTCGTGGTAGATCTGCCCTTCACCCTCGAATGGGTTCACCGATGGTGACCGGACGGGTGTCACGTCGTCGAGGTCGCCGAGATGGTCGTAGGACTTGATGGACGAGAGTTCGCGCTCGATGACGACCTGCGAGTACTGCTCGAACAGCGACTCCATATTCAGGACGTAGTCCACGACCAGCTCTCGTGGGCCATCACGGAGTTGCTGACCGAGCGACGACGACATCACCGCCTTGGCGACGTCGAACGCCTTCTGGTAGTAACGTCGCTGCTTCGGAAGGTCGCTGAGCGAGAGGCGTCGATACGCGTCCATCCGGTCCAACCCGCTGCTGACACCCATACTCTCCAGGCGTTCCACCTCGCGGTGTACTTCGGAGAAGATCCGATCATATGCAGGGTGGTCGTTCTCGTGGGAGTTCTGTCGGAAGAGTCGAAGGAGTGTCTTCCCTGCGTAATGGAGGAGGGAGTTCGCGGCGTTGTCGTACTCTGTCTCATTGCGGATCCAGTGTGGCTCCAGCGTCCCGCGCCCGTGGTTCAACAGCGTTTGTTCGACGTCGATCTCTCCACGCCCATCGAGACTGTCGAGCCGACGGATAACGAGATCACGGATGTACCCCTGCCGGTGAATCGTCTCCAAGCCATCCAGGTAGTTGATCGCAAGCACCACGAACACGTCATCAAGATGGATGTCGTCGGAGAGGAAGTCCTGCAGCGGGATCCCGTGATACTCGATGGAACGGTTCTGGTCGTAGACCGCCAGCAGCATGTCGAAGATGTGTTCCCAGTCGATCTTCGGATCGACCTGCACCTTCGACGACGGCGTGAGACTCACGACGCCGATGATGTCCGTCGCCTCAACGTGGAGTACCTCGTTTTCGTCGCCGTCTACGGTGACCGTGACAACTTCGTACTCTTGCTCGCCATCGAGTGCCGCCTGGCTCTTCGTGAAGACGCCGGGACTCTCCTGTGTGAAGGACGCGCGACGAAGCTGGTCCCCGATGGACGACGGACAGCCTTCTATGCGGATCTCCCCGCGTTCGGGGACGTTGAAGGTGTCCTGTCCGTACTCGTAGACTTCGTCAACGGTGCTCATTACTCGTAGGAGCCCATCTGGCGTCGTTCCTGTTCGAGTTCCCGTTCGGCGAGCTCGGCAGCAGGGGCGAGATCGAACTCCTCAAACTCGCCGTTCATCGCGCGGTAATGCTCAGCGATTCGCTCAATCTGTGGGAATGCGGCGGCGTTCAGGAGCCGGGGCACGATGTAGGTCCGGAACGCCTGTCCGACTGCGTCGGTCTGGTCGTACTCGTACTCACCTCCCTCCCGGCAGCCGACGCCGAGGAAGACGGCGACGTCGCGGTAGTGCATCGGACCGAACCGCATGATCGACCCCTGCGACGTCGATTCATGGCCGTGATTGATACCCTGGTAGTCCCGCTCGAAAAGCCGGAGAATCTCGCTTTCTCCGAGATCTGTGTGGTCGGTGACGTGCGTGGTGATCCAGTCTTTGAACAGCTGACGGCGCTTGTCCTCCTCGTACTCGTCCAACTCGATCATGGCGAACCGGCGGGTGATGGCGTTATCGAGTTCGTTCACCGTCCGGTCGGACATGTTCATCGTACAGATGATGTTCACCCGCTCGTCCAATTCGATGGTCTCGCCCTCGTCGGTCTCGAAGATCGTCTGATGGGGGTTCTCGATGGCGGTGTACAGCGGACCGAAGATCTTCGAGATGTCTGCCCGAGTGATTTCATCGAGGATGACGCCGTATTCGACGTCGAACCGGCGAGCACGCTGAACGGCTTCGGACACGCAGCCGAGTTTCGTCCGGTAGCTTAGTGAGTCGCCGGTGTAATCTGGACTGATGCCGCCGATGATGTCCGACGGCGTCCACGAGGGAGTGGCAGTGTTGAGGGTGTATCCGATCCCGGTTTCACGAGCGAGTTGCTTCGCAAACGTCGTCTTCCCTGTCCCGGTCGGCCCATACAGGACGACTGGCTTGCCCGCTTCCAGCGCGACCTTCGCGTTCCGCTCAACGTCGTTTGGAACGAGGATCTCTCCAGGTGTTTCGTCACCTCGGAGACTCACGACACGCTTGAGCCGATCTGACGCCAATGGAGACTCAAGCACGGCACGTCGAACCTGTCCCAGACCACGCTCTCCGTCGTGGATCACGTCGAGTTTTTCCTCCTCAATCAGGAACTCTAGTACCTTCTCGTTCTCCGCGTTCTGGATTGCTTCGACGACGTCGTCAGTTACACGACGAAGAATTCCGACTTCGTCTTCCGCATCCTCAAGCGTATAGTCGTCCGACGAGTCACTCATTACCAGATACAGGTAGGGCTGAGTATATAAAATCCCGTTCAAGAGCTAAGCAGAGTCCTATTGGTCTGCTGGTGAGGGTGCCATAGAACAGTTTGTATACCTTGCTCTGGTGACCTCGGGAAACGATAATTATAGGCTGTCTACTGAACACTGCGGTGGCGCGCGCCGTTGCATGTCCCGAACGACAGCATACGTCGAGCGGGTATCGGACGTAGCGCGAGCGCGCGTCGGTTGGCGTCGTCTACGCCAGCGCAATCCCTGCACCGACGGCGAGACTCGTCAGCGCGAGGCCCGCGAGCGCGACTGTTGTCCGGTCGTGGTGTCCATCGAGGTCGTCGTCGGAGTCGAACCCGCTGAGACCGGTCAGAACGCCGAGGCCGACAGCGACCGCGGAGAGGCCACCAGCGAGCGCCAGCGTCGTCCAAAGTTCGAGTCCATGCTGTGCGACTTCTCGTGCAGCCGTCCCGGCAAGAAGGACGCCAGTTGCTATCGGGGCCGCTGCTGTCGCTTTGTTGGAGGGCATCGATTGGATTTCCAACGTGAGTCTGAAAACTGTGGCGATGCCGTTCCGCGGACAGTGGCCAGTACAGAGGGCCGATGTAGCAGAAGACACTTCCTCACCGAATCGAATATGTGGCTTTATGGATAGGAGACAGTATATCGGTGCGATTACTGCTGTTCTCGGGAGCACGTCTGTCGCAGGGTGTGCAGGACTGCTCCCATTCGGGAATGAGAACGGGACCCCGGAGTATCCGGGAGGTACGGTTCTCGTCGAGAACATGGGAGAGACGGCCGTGAACGTATCAGTGACCGTCACTCAAGCAAAATACGATACGTCCATCGATGCATCCGTTAGCGCCGGAGAGACGCTCACCCGCCGTGAATTCGTCACCGCTGACCCCGGCGATGTCGTTACTTTGACCGCCCAACTCGGGAGTGAAGGTGGTCCAACAGAATTCCAGTTTCTCCCCGCAGGCGGTGACGGCGATTCTCCTCCAGAGGTTGCTCGACTCACGTTCGAAAATGCTGTCGAAGCGAGTGCGACCTGGACCGCGGTCGGTGGAACATAAGCAGATCCACTTATCGACGTGTTCCCCGTAGAGCTAGGTGAAATCAAGGCCGTGTGAAGCGTTCCGTGACACCCTCCCGAAGGTGCCAATATCCAGCTAACCGTTCTTATTGAGGCTGAGATACTGTTCCTTTCTGTCCATAATACCGGACATCGTTGATGGGACAATCTCCAGTTCGTCCTCCACCTCACGGTAGGTCGATCCAGTCTCAACCATACGAATTGCTTCGAGTACAGTGTCAAAATCCCCGTCACGATCAGGCACCCACTGTTCTCCCTTGTTATCGAATCGAAATCCGATCGGTGGGCGACCGTGGTCGTATCCTTTGTCTACCCGTTCTTGTACGGCCTCGCGTGCGCGCTCGATCTCCTTCTTTTTTGCTTCGTGTTCGCTGGCTGCCTGCAGGACTTCGACGGCAGCGTGAACTGGATCTGAGAGGTCGAGCTTCCCCTCCTCGAAGGTATGGGCTTCAACATCGTATTCACGGAGGTCCAGGATGAGTCTCATCGTTTCGTCGAAGTCGCGTGCGAGTCGGCGTTTATCGTTGATGACGATCGCATCAATTTCTCCAGATTGGACACGACTCCGGGCCTGTTGGTACTCTTCTCTACTCTTATCCCAACCTGACGTTCGCTCGCCGTCGTCGTAGATCCGTTCGAGTGGCATCCCGTGTTCATCGGTGTATTCCCGGATATGGCGCTTTTGGCGCTCAATAGAGGTATCTGAGTCTTGTGAGAGGCGAGTGTATCCGATTACCTTAGCCATCATCTTCACCTCGTGGGTCACCGACCGGAACCGCGCCATATTCGGGACAATCAATCCAACCTTGTCCGAATGCGCCGCCCATCCCACTGTCGGGATACCATTCATGCATCTCTCCACAGACGTTACACTCTACAAGCGGGGGATCTTGCTCAAGCGCCTCCTGCTCAATATAGTGGTTTCCTTGATATGAGTCGCAATGTTCGCAGACATTCCCCCAAACCTCTTTCCCCTGGGTCTTACTGTACACCCTCTGGACTGGGTACTCGTCTGTTTCTGCAAGCTGCTCACCTACGTCACTATTCAGATGTCCGTTCTCTGGCCAAACAACAGGTGTCTCCCGTTCACATTTCCAGCATTCGGTAGCCCATTCAAGGACGGCAACATCACTCATCGACAACAGTCACCTCCAATGTATTCCCCGACTTGACTTTCCATTCTAGTCGTTGGCCGTCCAAGGCCATTGCTTCCGCGATACCCTTTGGAACGGTAACCTTGTACTGTCCGTTTGCCCCCTGACTGACTCTCGTTTTCGGCATCTCTGTATAGGCCTTTAGATAGGTCTATACTTAGTCCTATTGCGTATCTTCGAGAAACTGGGGTTTCTCGAACAAAGGCAGTGTAATCAGTGACGCAGTTCTTGGAGTATCTACCACTCTGTGGACTGGAGGGCATCACGTCACGGTGCCAGACCAAGTCCACTCGGATAAATGGTGATTTGAGTCGGTGTAGCGAATCGTCCTACTAAACAAGATTACACTTTGAGCTAATGCCAGTACGACTATCGTGGTGGCCACCACGCCATACGATAGTCCGGCATTTTCGGGGAACACTTTCTCTCTCGTGGGGTGCCGTGTAGTAACTCTCACGGCAACTAAACACAGTGTAGAAAGCCCCATAAACAGTCGTATATCACTTCGCAGGTTGAGACTCAGAATATCACGGGTAAACCGACATCTCGGTGAATCAGCTGTATGTCAGATAATTCTACAAAGTCTGTGCGAAATTCGGTGGTACTCTGTAGACCGATCGTACTTTAACCGGTAAGGAGAGTTGGCTGGCTCTGTTGAAACACTTCTCAAATATCATATTCTAGTGTGGATACGTAAGTACAGAGGCCTCACGTATCACTCCGCTCGTAGAATCACTCAATACTTGTCAGCGAGATATAAAGCGTGAGCTACGCGAGTGAGAAATCCGATAACCATTAGGGTACGATGTAGCGACCGCTACTTTGACTCGCTCCGGCCGACCTCATCACGTACAACGTAGTAGAGAATCCAAACGACCGGGCCACCGAAAAATGCGCCGAGGCCCCATGCGAGTTCGTGAGAACTTCCACGGCTGTCCGCGTCTCGGTAGATGTAGAACGTTATGAGAAGAGCAAGAGCGACTGCAACAAGAGTTATCAATAATTCGGTGGTGCCAACAGTACCGGTGTCTACGAGCGTCATGACGAGATATTCACAATGAAATGTGATAGAGATTGGGATGACCGAGCAACAATACTATCCACTCGGATACACTATAGAGGGTGTCGAACTAATCTGGTTTCACCTGAGACGGCTCTGTTGAAATCCTATTCCGCAGATACAATATCATCTGAAACATCTGGTCGCTGAAGAGTACATATTCAGCACGGCGATTATTGCTACGTAACATGTCTGTCGTAACGTTCAACCAGATGTCGTAACCACCAGAAGTTCAGCACGACGGTCAGAATGGTTCCAAGAGCGGTCTTCAACGGGCGCTGACGCCACGCAGCATACAGCGTATAGATGCTTGTCAGCACAGCTGCCGTGCTAAAAATGTTTGGCTTGGATACCCCGAGGATACCGTGGCCTTCTTCTCGAACCCACCACTGTTGAGCGAGAACACCCCGCGTCATCCATGTTTCTTCATCCTTGGGTGGGGAAAATAAGATTGGATTGACTACTCCCCACAGTATCGAGAGTAACAAGAGACGCCAAGAACGCCGGTAAATAGCATATGCAACAGCAGGAGCGACCGGAATTCGCGTCCAGACGCTTTTTGGGTTCGAATGGCGCATCCAAAACCACTCCTCAACCGCAACAGGATCACCGGAAGCCATAGCTAACAGTACACGTTTCTTGAGGATAAACGTAGTCGGTGGTGAACACAGATAATGACTACAGTCTCTGTACTGAACGATGCGTCCTTCTCCTGTATTGACCGCAACCGGGTCAAATATATTACTTGCTGAGGATTTCAACAGAGCCTCTGAGCCAAGCTTCCCTAGATATCTCGCCGCTGGAACAGTACTTGGCTCACGATGAGTAATCCCAAAAATCCAGCAAGGAGAATTCCAGAATCCATCACCTTGTACGTACCATCAATGAGAACCGGTGTTGGGGAGTAGTAATGGGTTGGGCTGATGTATTGAATCCACGAGAATTCCTCCGCCGCGCCGACTGCGGACTCAACGAGCCAGAGAACGAACATCAGCCCGATGGCAGCCCGCTCTGCAACCGCCGCCCGATTCACGAGTACCGAGAGAACTGTTCCAATCGCAGCGCAGACAAGGAGATACGGAATCGAGAGGAGATGTGCCAACACGAGATGCATCGGATCAATCGTTTCGCCAATCGCCAGTACGAGACCGTATGTGACACCGCCCACAACTACGTTCAGCAGGACAAGTGGAAGCACCATCGATGCGAATTTTTCGAGAAGTAACTGGCTCCGAGAAACCGGAAATGAAAGCAACAGATCCATTCGGTCATTCTCGATATCGCTTGCAATCTTCCCCGCCGCTGAGTATGCAAAGTAGATTCCGAGCCCCACCAACCAGACGAACGTGTAAATCTGTCCCCCGAGCCACCCTTCTATCGTTCCAATCGTTTGAATGCCGAACGCTTCCCTCATCGCAGGCGGCACTGACTCCGCGATCTGCGCGTAAGCGGATGCATCAACGAGAGAAAAATACCAGACGATAAAGGCCACGTAGAGACTCACCCCAATCGTCAGAATCACCGTTCCTCGAAGACGGCGGCTCGTCTCATATCGCGTGGTTTCAAGCATCCGATTGCACCTCCTGGTTGGATTCTCCTGCTCCGTCTGCCCCGTAGTAGTGCATGAAGACGTCTTCGAGCGGTGGTTCGCTGATGTCGATTTCACGCACGTCATGTGTCGCAAGTTCCCGGAGGAGCGTGTTGTACTCGCCAGTGTAAATGAATTGGATTCCGTCAGCGAACGTCTGCACATCACTGGCCCCATCGAGTGCTGTGAGTGCAGTTCTGGCCTCGTCAGTCGTTCGAAGCCGGACACGCTTCCCACCTTGTTCCATCAACGTCTCGACATCCTCTAATCCGACGAGTTGCCCGTCGCGGAGTATCCCGACCCGATCACAGATGCGGCGGACCTCGCTTAGCACGTGAGACGAGAAGAATAGCGTCTTTCCTCGCTCGCATTCGTTCCTGGCGAACTCGTTAAATTCCTCTTGCTTGAGAGGGTCGAGACCGGATGTCGGTTCGTCCATTATTACGAGCTCGGGATCATGCATGAAGGCTTGGATGATGCCGAGCATGCGTTTGTTCCCGGACGAATATTCGCGGATGGGACGCTCCACCGGGGGTGTGAATATTTCGAGGAGTTCGTCTCGCCGGTCACCACCCTTGACGGATGCATGATAGTCCAAGACGTCTGCGCCAGTCACTTCCTCGTTGAATCCGAGATGCGCCGGTAAATACCCGATTCGCTGCTTGGCGTCGATGAGCGCGCCCTCATCGTGAATATCTGCGCCGAGAACAGTCGCTGTTCCGGATGTCGGTTCGAGTAACCCCAGCAGTGTTCGAATCGTCGTCGTCTTCCCTGCACCGTTTGGCCCGAGGTATCCGAAGATTTCGCCAGTTTCGACGGTGAACGAGACGTCGTCGTTAGCGAGAACGTCTCCATAATCCTTTGTCAACCCGTCAAGTTCGATTACTCCCATAACCCCATCCTTTGCATCCACTCCATTTTGTTGTATCGGAGGTTACATTCGACGTACATAGAAGGAAACGTCACGAGACAGTTGGGATTTGACTACTGAGCTGGGACTGCGGTCAATCACGGGACGAAGAAAGTGGACTCAACGGAGATATACCGTTATTGTCTCTCCCGACCTACTCTCAGTTATGGCCCGAGTTAGTTTCGTCCTCGTGGGACTCGTCATAGCCCTGGTTCCAGCACGAGTTCGAGAAGCGTTCGAGAAACTCGCCCTCAAAAAGTCTGATGAGGTGAGCCCCAGCCCCTCGTTTACGCCAGCGATTAGAACGGAAGGCGTGATTTTCGTGGTCGTGAGTGTACTGGGAGGAACGGTGTATCGTGTGTCGATGTACGTCCTCGGACTGGCCGGTGCTATTGCACTCTTCGTTCCGAAGCAGGCACTCCGGTTCAGTATGAACATCGCGTACGAAAACCCAGAGACAGTCGAATGGAAGGACGGACTCGTTCCAGTAATCCGCGGGTTTGGGGTGCTGTATCTGTTCATTGCGTTGAATGAGGTCAAAAACCGCAGCCGGGAGACGTGACTGGAATTTCGGATCAGCGACTTACAAATCCGACCCCGAGGTCGAATCCGGCTCCCGTTCGATTTGCTCGTACAGGTAGTACGAGTACACGGCAGTAACTCCGGCCGTCAGGAGCAGCGGGACGAGAAGGAAATAAATCGCTAGGTCGCCGACGAAGAGTCCGACCAGCGTGAGGACGGCGGTGAGTTTGAACAGCCAACTACCGAGGGCATGGGTCCGATTCCAGACCTCGTCGCTGCTGAGCGTCCACGGTGTCCGGATACCGGCGAACCAATTCGGCTCGGCGTGCGGGAGGAAGATGCCGACGTAGTAGAACAGACCAGCCGCGCCGACCAAGATGAGGGCCGTGAAGTCGAACTCGTAGCCGAGGTTGAATGCGATGACCCCGGCGTGGACGAGGACCAGATATCCGGTGAAGATGACGACGAACCAGTCGTAGTAGGCTCGGAACTCCGCGATGTTCTCACGGAGTGGACCGATCCGAGGAATCACGGCGAACACAGCGAACAGCCCTGCGGTCATCGCGGGAAACAGCCAGAGTGCGAATTGCTTCGACATGGTGCCATCCGGTTCTCCGGCGGCGTTCCAGTGCGTGACAAGGTCGGCGGGGAGCGACGGAGCTGCGAACAGGCTCACGATGCCCGAGAGTACCACGAGTCCAACCGCCACCCCGAACCGGTGAATTGTCTTCATACACGACGATACGGCCCGTTCCTTGATGAATCAGTAGGGAAGAGCCGGTGAACTGATTGCGGACAATACTGATGACGTATTGAGCACTCGGTGGGGGCTACTTCTGGAGAAACCCCATGCAAGATATGCGCCCTGCATCTTGCATGGCGCTCTGAACATCATCTGAAACTGGTAGGACTTGCAGCGGTCAATTTGCGTCTCTATTTAACATCGTTACAAGAACCGATCACCAGTTGAGAGCTTCAACAAAGCCAGAGGACTCTAACTAGGGTTCTGCTAACTGTATGGTCTAATCTTCCTCCAGTGGTCGGAGAGCGTCAAAATCGCCGACTGCTCACTAACTATACAAATAGTTTTTATACTCCATTCAGTACCTTATGACGGCGTGAAACCGCCGCCCGGTGGTAGAAGCACCGGGCAAATGCTGCCAGCTATGACAGCGAAAGACACTATTCGTGTCGTGAGTGATAACTCTGTCTCTCACGCGATGGAGGGGCCGATTCCTCCACGACACGGGAAACGGAACCGAGATGTACAGGCACCCCCGCAAGTAATAGACCGTCTTCAGGAGGTGGAGAATGGAGCAGACTAGCTCCTGCCGTGCGATCCCGATGGATCCAGACGATGCGTTCCGCGCAATCTCGAACAGCCGTCGCCGGAGCGTCATTCTGTCGTTAGCGCAAAATGGAGATGTTCTCTCTGTATCGGACCTCGCCGTCGAAATTGCGGCGATTGAGAACCTCATCGATCCAAGTGACGTGACCTCAAAGCAGCGCACACGCGTTTACATCTCTCTTATCCAATCACATCTGGAAACGCTTGACGACACGGGTGCTGCGGTATACGATAGCCGATCCAAGCAGGTTGCACCGACGGAAGCAACTGATCCCTTGGCCACGCACATTCGCCAGATTTCGACTGCGTGTTACAAACCCACGGAGGAATCTGTATGACTCCGGAAGAAGCACGCATCATCTCTGATGATGAAGTAGTCCAGCAGAAACTTGGCTACCAACTGAACCGACTCCAAGAGTTGCTCCAAGAATTGTCCACAGACGGAGATGACTCATTTGCTTGTATCGTAGAGGCGTACTCCCATGGAGACGTAGAGAGGGCTGCAAAGCAGGTGTTAACGGGCCAGTCTTTTCTCAAGAGTACAGCAGAGTGTGACCACTGTGGTCGAACCTTGTCTGAGGGGAGTCCCATACAGATCCGTGGACGTCGTCCTGCTGGTTTGCTCAACTGGTACATCGGTACTCTCGCTTGTGACTCTTGCAACCTGCCTCTGAATCCGAAGCCTGATGGCTTAGATGTAGTAGCGACCGCACGACTGAGCGCCGTTGATCGCGGAGATGAGTTGTGGCTTCGACAGGTATCCATTGAAGAATCAAGTGGAACCTGCTACCGTGCCGTTGCTGAACGGTCAGGGAAACCAGAAGAAACAGATAGTAGATGTGGCTATGATTAATGTAACTATCCGGGAAGAACAATCTGCTGACGATGAGATCCTGCATCTCACTCTCCCTACACTGGCAGACTCTGACCAATCGATGGATCAAACCCTCCAAACCCAGCTCCCACGGAACCTAATGCTTCATGTCGGTCATGAAGAGACGCTCCTGGAGCGTGTGCGGCACTCAACCAATAGAACGGAGTTAGTTCTCGCACCAGTCGAGTTACACCGAAGAAACATACAGCGCCGACTTCGTGAAGCTCAACTCCCCAAAGATCGCCTCCATTTCGCAGATCCACCAGAAGTTGGAAAGCAACTCCTTCCAGACGGCCAGCAGTCGAGAGATTCGATTGACCGTATCGATCGATTATCGATAATTCAGTCGATCTTAGAAGAGAATAATAGGTTGGATACCTCTGAACCAACGATACCGTCTGCTCCGCAAGAGATTGAGCAGATTAGAACGGTAGTTGAGAGTGTAACGGGGTTTCACCCAGAACGCCTTGAGACATTTAGCGGAATTGCGGAGGAACTCCCGTCACCAATTGATGCTGATTCCACTGAGATCTTGGAGGGTGCTGTAGCAGTCGAGCGCGCCCTCCGCCAAGATACCGAGAAGGTGGTTTCTGACGTAGACTTTGTTAGACGTGCCTCACAGAATCTTCTTCGGACTAGTGGGGCCTGTCTGGAAGCCGCGTTCCCGGATGTCGAACGAATCTCGCTTGTTGGTGTTAGTAGTCTCCCTGCAGCACACGTCGATCTACTGCACGCAATTCTGGAAGCAACGCAGGTTCCGGTTCACATCCATTTCCGTCGTGGAACCGGATCATACCTTTCGCGTCGTCTCCCTGAACTTCTCAATGTTACCGAGCCTGGTACGGTGGTGTTCGAGTCGTGACCGCTGAAGATCGTCTCAGCCTTTCGCAACCCCTTGAAGCCCCTGACGTGCCTATTGCTGAGATCGAAGCGAGGACACGGCGAGCGGAGGCCAGGAGTGTGATGGCTACCGTAGCAAGTCTCCGAGACCACGGTGTCCCAACCCGAGATATTGCCGTAGTGGTACGCGACCTCGACAACTACGAGGAACCGTTGTACCGTGCTTCCGTCCACTATGGACTAACGCCCGTGTTTTGGGTCCAGCTCAGGGTAACACAGACACGCCCATTCGCACTCATCGAGTCGGTATGCGACGTCCTCGCCTCTGATAACCCATCTCGGGAAATCCTATGTCGCCCGCTCGAACACCGTTGGGCCTCTCCGTCGGCGACGTCGTCAGAGTGGCCAATCGATCCCAAGACGATCCAGGTGTCGATGCAGGCGTTACCGGACGAATCACGAACGCTCAGTGAGTGGCACGACGGGTTCGAAGGAAATCCGGAGATTGACGAACGCTTCGTGACGTATGCTGAGTGGCTTGGAGACTGTCCCGAACCGGCCCCGGAAGCCGTGACGAACGTCCTTACTGATGTCGTCGAAACATACGAGGAACTCGGCCTCCCGGTAACGAAGGAGAACGATTCGCCCTCCCTTATCGAAACAGAGCGTGACGCCCGTGGAACTGTTCGTGTGAAAACTCTCGTCCAACAGCTACGCCACAAGTACGCAGATCGACTCGATGAAGGAACGCTTGACCGGTCGTGGAGTAGCGTCGCAGAGTTAAGTCAGCTAATCGCCACCCAGCGCCCAGGCCGACGTGAGCACTCAAACGCACGTGCTATCGATATCCTCGAAGCGAACGATATCTGGCTGTTGAACGTGCCGTACGTCCTCGCCGTCGGGTTGATCGACGGTGAGTGGCCTCAGCAAACAGAGAGTGTCGTCCCTCCGGAACTGCAAGAAGCAATCCTCCGTGGCGACGGGCGTGTTGGAACGCTCGCACCACGAACAGCGTGGACAACGGGCCGAGACCGTGACCAGTTTGACGACACGTTGCGGGCCGCTGGAAATGGACTGATTGTGACTCGCCACACAGAATCCACTTCCGGAGAAGAACGCCGTCCATCTCCACTGCTAGACCATCTGGACACCGACCTTGTTCCTTCCGACGAGCGCCGACAGCTGATGAGCGAAGAACGAGAACTCCCGAACGACGTTCGAGCGATGCTCAACCACGAGGAGACCAACAGTGAGTGACGATCCGATCCGCCTCCAGAACGCGCAACGAGACATTCGGAACGTGTATTTCGACCACGATTCGGGATTGTATACTCTCGACTGCGTTCCAGGTGCAGGGAAATCCGAGGTCACTGACCATATCTCCGCAGAGGACATTCTCCGCCGGTACGTTGCTGGAGACCCGACACCCGAACAGCGAGTCGCAGCCATCTCGTTCAACCGTAGTGAGGCGGAGAGCATCATTCCAGATATCTGTGACCGCCTTCGGGAGATTGTCGAACACAATCTTGTCCCCGCTGCAAGCAAAGTCTCAGATACAGAGGTAGAATATCTGATCCAACGGATCAGACAAGCACCGTTCGTCGGTACTATCGACAGTATCCTTCGGGATGTGCTGAGTGAGATCGCCCCCGACATCGGCTTCGAGGAGATGCCGGTCGTTGGCAACACGGCTCGGCAGAAACAGCTGTATGCTGCCTGTTACAAGGCCATTCAGGAGGATCCAGACTTGGCGCAGCGAGTAGAGCGGCTGGAGGACGCGTATCCCACTGACGAGTATGACGACGATGTGAGCGAGATGCTTGAGACCGCCGTCACCTACTGCCGAGATCGCCGTATCTCTACGGAGGGGTTCCGTTCCACCCTCGAACAGACTGTTGAAGACGTCTACGCACAGGGTCGTCCAAGATCGTTCAGCGACGTCGTCGCCGCGGTCGAACACTGTGTTGGGGCAGATATTGACGAAAGTCCCTACGACGACATCGGCGACGACGAACAAAACAGAATCTGTGACGCAGATTCGAGACTTCACGACGACTGGCGTGCCCGTATTGACGATTTCTGTACAGTACTCGAAGAGTATCGAATTACGTATCGCCAGACTATCCGCGACCGTGGCGTTGTCTCCCACACAGATGTGGCGTACCTCGTGGACGCGTACTTCGACGACCGACTCGGTAATGTCGATGATGCTCACCGGGCCAGAATCAGACAGCGATACCAGACAAGAATACAGAGTCTGATTATCGATGAGGCTCAAGACGTGTCGTCGATACAGCACGCCGCACTGTCCCACTTGGTCACCTCCAGTGCGCGTGTGTTCGGCGCAGGCGACCTGCTCCAGAGCGTCTATCTGTGGCGGCACGCTGAACCAACGCTCTTCGAGACCGCAACGGTCGATGGAGAGTATCTCGGGATCAACTGGGATGTCCACGAGCACCGGACTGCGAAGACGACGTACCGGTGCGTCCCCGGTGTCGCCAGTGCGATCAACGAAATCTCGGAAGCAGCGCTCACGGATCCAGCACGTGGGAACCTGGGAGATCTGGACGTCCGATACCCTGGGCTCGAAGCGGATCGTGATTCGACCGACGAGTCGAATGTCCACATCGCGGCCTTCGATCCGATAGCTTCAGACCCTGATTCGTACGCCTGGGTCAATCCTGTCGAAGGTCGTGGAGAAGCAACGACGCTGGCGACGCTCCTCTCTAAGGGGCTGGCAGATGGGACGTTCGCTGACGAGAACGATGACCCTCTCGGGATCACCGTCTTGTTCCGGTGGTCGTCGAAGATGGATGTGTATGCAGAGGCGTTCGAGGAAATGGGGCTCAGTGTTCGAAACGCGAGTGAAGATCTCTTCGAGTGCTCAGTCGTCAATGCAGTCCTTGACGTCTGTGAGTGGCTAGTCGCACCCGCCGACCCAGAGAGAACCCGCGCGCTCGTCACCGGAGCGAATCTCGGTCTCGAACCACTCGCAGACAATTATGAGGCCTACCAGTGGGACATCGACGCGGTCCTCGGTGACTGCGACCTCACGGACGCACACCAGCACGTACTCGATGGTCTCTCCGAACTCCGGGACCGACGTGATAGCTTCCTCTCCCGTCCCGCTGGCACCTACGCCGAAGACATCATCGAGACACTCGCCCTTCGCGCAGATTTCTATGGGTGGTTCGACGTCGATCCTGCACAACGGGTCGCCAACCTCGATGCACTCGTAGAGACCTTGGAGGAATGGGAAGCGGACGAACATTACACTCCACGCGAACTCACCGAGCTGGTCGAACCGTTTCGAGAGAACCCGTATATGGGACCGGACCAGCCGAATACTGCCGACACGAGTCACGACGTCGAATTCCGGACAATTCATGACGCTAAGGGCGACCAAGACGACGTCGTCGCCGTTGCGAATCTCGGATTCAGCCTCTGGAAGCACGGCCCTCAAGCACAACGGTTCCTCACTCAGGGAAGCATCGCCGGACTTGCCCCGCCGACGGACACCGAAATCCCCTCAGACATTGCTCTCCCACCGTTCGCCAACGGACTCTACGATCCCGAGGACACCCGGGACCGCGATGTTGGATTGCGGTGGGCTACGGGCCACTGGTGCGATGACGTCGCCAAGTCCGCGGACGCAACATCGCTGGTTGGCCCCGACCGTCTCAAACGGGTTGCGGCGAACGAACGAGCCGAAGCCTGGCGGCTCCTGTATGTCTCGCTCACGCGGGCGAGAGATCACCTTGTTGTTCCACTCCCACGGTCACTGCCTGATGAATTCCGGCCCCGAGATCGGTGGCTTGACACGATCCGAGACGGGGTCAACTTCACCGGTGAGCAAACTGGGTCGTACACGGTCGGTACGGACACCGGGTCGTTCGACGTCGGCGTCAACGATGTCGCACTTCGCGCAACATGGACAAACACGGTCACGTCTCGTGACGACGACGTCGCTGTCAATCCTCCACGACGCACCGATCTCGATCCATGGGTTCCACGGTTCGCCCACCCGAGTACGCTGTATCCACTCACGGACGATCCCGACGAACAGGTACTTGACCATCTCCTCGGCAATGCCCTGCACACAGATGCTAACGACGTTCCCGACGACGTCCCCCTGCAGTTCGACCGGTTAGGCCCAGACGACGTCGGCTCTTGCTTACACGAGGTGTTGACCACGCTTGTCGAACGCGAGGTTCCGGAACACACTCTTCGATCGCTGGGTGACGAAGTTCGGCGCGTGTTCGATGATGTCGTAGGCGACCACGCTCCGCGAACCGGAGACAATGAACGCGACAAACTGTTCTCCTTCTTCCGGGAGGAGGTACTGGACGACTTCCTCGCGTCCGACCTGTGGGAAGAAATCCAACGAGCCGAACGGGTTACCGTTGAGAGACCCATCGATGGTCTCGTTACTGTTGACGGCGTCGAAATAGAGATACACGGCACGAGCGATTTTGTCGTCGAATTGCCCTCCGGTGAACAGTACGTGGCCGATCTGAAAATCACGCTGACAGATCAAACACCGGAGACGAGACGTCGATACGAACTCCAAGTGACTGCTTACTCGTACCTCTTCGAGCAGCAGGATAGTTCGGAAAGTCCTGTGAATCGGACAGTAGAAACATTCGGCGTCGAACGGGATACAATCGAGTCGTCGTGGCCATCAGAAATCGTCGAACGGAGACTTGCAACGCTAGTTCGACAGTAGTGCCAATCGGAGGTACGTGTTGCCTTGTCGAACGCTATTTCATTACCCGGCAGTCAGCAACTCTGCTGCTTTGTCGTGATTCTAAAGAATTCATTGAAAGCGTAGGTGGAGGCAGATGTCCACCAGCGAGTCTACGAGGAGAAAATTGAATTCAACGAAATCGGAAGTACTAGCAGTCTCAAGCGGTAATTAGCCGGTTTAGAATTTCGTCGATGGTGTTGGTCACTCCTCAGACCCTAACCTATTATTAAGACTGCAGAATAACTAGTGTGATGCCTCGGGTGGTCTCTGGGTTGTCGTTATAGGTTTTCTCTTGGGTGTGGGTGAGCACTGGCGGTGTGTGAGCGGCTGGTCGTTGACAAGTTCGTTGGTGTCGATCGTGACTGTGTCGCCGACGTCTGCACCCCGGGTAGGTTGCGTGACACTGTGACTGACCGCCGGGTCGTGACACTCTGCGAAGCCCAGCGGCGTATGAGTGTGACTGGCGGGACAACCCTTCCTCAAAAACAGATTAGAGCCGGTTACGGAGCTGCTGGAACGTCAGTACCCTATCGAGCCCTGGTGCATCGAACGCATCGAGGTCGTCGTTGAACTCCCCGATCTTCACGCGCCCAGTCTCGATGCCTTTGAGTGTCTCCCGATCGATGTGAACCGGGATCGACTCGCCAGCATTCAACGCCCTGAGCATATTCGCAGCCACTTCGTGATTCCGCACGACCCACACAGACTCCCCATCAGCATCCGCCAGAACACGATAATCATGCCGGAGACTCGAATAGTCGTTAATCCCGGAACTCACGTCATCAGGCACCCCAGGGTCAGCGCTGACACGTCCTCCTTCCACCTCGATTGTGGCGATGCGATCGAAGTCAGTGTTGACGATGACTAAGTCTGTCCTGCTTCCGTCCTCTCGCGGAGAGACTTCGACCCGATGGACGTCATCGCGCGATCCGTAGTACTGCCTAGTGAGCTCAACACCAACGCGGTGCGGGGTGTCATCACCAGCATCACCGACGTTGAACCCGTGCTTCTTCGTCATCCGGGCGGCCTTCTGCCCGTCCGGTGTGACGGTGTAATACCGTCTTCGCGCAGTACCTGTATGGAGTTTTAGATATCCCAACCGCTGCAGTTTGTCGTCGTCAATGTCGTACAATGTTTTGATAGTGGAGGACATCGATTCGCGGAGATTATACCCGTCCAACTCGCCGTTCATCGCCTTCACGACTGCCTGCATGAACTCGGCTTCATCTCGCGTGATGTCGTATTCAGCGAGGTGTTGGGGAGTGTATCCTTTATTCCCGACTCGGGTGAGCGGAATGGGTCCACTGTTACTGCTTTGTCCGAACGGGTCATTCGGATCCCGTGGATCTGGAGGGTGCTCGCGCATATGTTATTTTCTGGCTACTGTATAATGTCTCCTTGTAGGGGGATCTCAGTGTGGTTTTCACGCAGGGGTTACACGTGTCCTGACTGCGGGTGCGTGACACTCTGCGAAGCCCAGCGGCGCATGAGTGCCGTCGCAGTGACACTGGAACGTCTCAGACTCCTGGGAGGTAAATCCTCCACCCCCTCTACATCAACACACATATCCGGGCGTGAGAGGCGGTACTATACCCTGGCAAACACCGTTCCGCGTACTTAGGTTTCTTTATAGCGTCTCTTATCGTCTTAGCTACCGCGCGGTGTTTTCAAAACTCAACGGTTTGAGACATCCGCGCGGAACCGTTTCCGCGCATAGTTTCCGCATGTACCTGTTTCGTTTCCGCGTAGGGTTTCCGCCACGGGTTCACCTATTCCGCGTATGGTTTTCGCACCTACGCGGAAACCCCCTGTGAAAACTTATGGTGGTGACGAGACTACATTGACATGTGATGAAAGACGCAGAATTGGCCGATGAGAATCAGATGCAACTGACTGATATCGACAGTCTCGGTAACACTGACAGTGAAACTGACAGTGACACTGACGGTGACAGTGAGATTGACAAGTGCTGCGTGATCGTTCACCAACCAACTCGGAAAGAGCTGGCGCGGTCGGTACGGTCGTGCTTAGCGCACGCCAACCAGATTGTGAGCGCAGGAACGATCGACTCTGCAACGCGCGCTGATGCCGGACACAAAATCGCGTCCGGTAAAATCGACTTGCCCGATCGGGCGGTCCCCATCGACGTTGGTGGGATTGCGCTGGGGATCGATGCCGAACGGCGGCACGTCGTGAATGGTGTGAGCGTGAGCGAGAAGACTGACGACATTCGCCACGTTGTCGTTGACAGTATCGGAACGCTCGGTAAGGATCATGCAGAGATCCGGGACAGGGTTGAAACGCTGGTGAACGGTGGCGTGACACTCCACCTGAACGACACTGCAGTGGAGATTGACAGTGACTCCGCGGACGCGGTGCTGGGGGTGCTGGACTCGCTGGATAAGGGTGGGGTCGAACTGCAGCGCGCGGCGGGGATCCGGGACGTTCGTGACTGGGCGGACGGGATTGACCGCGACCGCGGGCGGGCTCCGCTCGGCTTCGAATATGTCGATGGTGAGCTGGTGACTGCGGCGAATTACGATGAGGTTCGCGCGGTGCTGTCGATGGCTCGTGCTGGCCCTGATGGTGACCGTGAACTGTCGAAGCGGAAGGCTGCGGAGCGATTGGATGTGGCTCCTCGAACGATCGGGCGGGCGCTCGATAATCTCGATCGTTACGGTCTCGAAGAAGAGGGGGAGGACACTGAGGAGTGAGCGGGTTTGGGGTGCCTGCCCTCGCCCGCGCCCTACACCTGGTCTAAGTACTTCCTCCGCTGCTCTGCCTTCTGCCGTTCCGTTCTCTGGTCGTAGTGCTTATCGAGCGTTGACGAACACGAAGAAATCATAGTCCTGATCGTGACCCGCAGCTTTCGCAGCGTCATCTGTGAGTTTTCCTCGGAGCCGATCGCTACGCGTCCGAGAGACATGCAGAATCCCGTCTCGATCATCGTCGTGCAGTACCGCGTCAATCCCGTCGTCAGTTCCTTTCGTCCCGGTCGGAGCGACGTCATATCCGCGTTCGGCGAGCAGATCAGCAGCGAGCTTCTCCAGGTCTTGCGGGTACGCGTTCCCCAACGCAGTTTCGAGTTCCGTGAGCGACACTATCCACAACCTATCACCGAACAACCGTAAAAATATCTGCGCAGAACCACAGCGAGCAACATACCCGGCAACGATCTGGGAGATACCGCCTAAGCGTTTATTTCACCGCGACTGTAATCACGTGTCAAGATGGACGTTGAAACTGCAGCCAACTCGTTCATACAATTGTACGAGTTCCTCCCGACAGAAGATACACCGCTCGATGAACCAGTCATCGTCACGTTCCCAGCAACACATCACGACGCAGAATGGACGATTGTGCTTAACGGCGACCCGACCGAGTCGCACGACGTCGAAGGCATCCCGACCTCTGATTCAACAGTTACCGTACAACCAACGCAAGCCCTAGTTTTCCTCGATGGACGTCACGCCGGGATCATCGGAGCTGGAGCTGGTGAATTCTACGACGACCAGTTCGACACGGCAGTCGAATCACTCCAGGAAGCATTCCTGACTGATTTCGCAACCGAATTCAAATAAATGAGGTGACTGGAGTACAGCGCTGCAATGCACACCGGTCGAGAGGAGTGAGGAACGATACCGGAGTCGAAGACCAGCGTTATGGGCGAATCATCCCGTCGATCGTATCCGCAACGAGTTCCAACCCGTCATGCGTCAGTTCTCCAGACGGGAGATTATCTCGAATCGATGAGAGCGGGATTGTGTAGATCGCCCACGGCATCACGTAACTTGTCTTTCGTAATTCGACGCCGTCAACGTACTCGTGCGGGAGCCGCGTCACATCGTGCGAGTAATCGTTCTGTGTACTGAGACACACGACCGTCGCTTCCTGTTCGACGTACGGTCGGTCAACATCAGAAACTACGATCACCGGGCGCGGATTCGTGTGCGCGCCGGTCGGGTCTTGAGCAAATACCAGACTGCCTTGCGGGTAGTAATACGGCATGAGGAGAGCTTGTGAACGATTGGTCGAGTGTTACGCCTCGTCGTTTTCAGCTGCGATCCATTCTTCCGGCGAGGGTTCCTCGCGCGGTGTATCCCGTTCCTGCAGGCGGTCGTTCGGGATTTCCGTTTTCGCGCTCGCACCGGTTTGCTCGACGTCGTCTGGATCGATCCCAGCTTCAGGATACCGAGACAGCATCGTGTCGAGTGAGACGAGGCTTTGCGCGAACCGGCGGAGATCCTCGCGGTGGTCAAGGCCGTGGTAAAGGCCGTCGCTCGTTTTCCCGATGAGCCCCTCGTCATGGAGTCGGGAGAGTGTCCCGGACACGGTTCCACGCGGCAGATCGAGCTTCTCTCGGATTTCCGCAGGTGTGAATCCGAGATTCGTATCGCGGTACAGGAGTTTGATTATTTTGGCTTTGTTCGTCTCTGGCCGGATCGTGATCGGGTCGTCAGGGTCATGTTTGCGAAGATCGATCGGCATTTGAGTGTACGCGTTTGTACGTATTTGTAGCGCATAAGCGTACTGGTGATCGCAGACGACACCGCGCCACAGTATCCCGAGTTCTGGCTGATCAGTGGCCTATCGTGTGCGCGCAACTCGGGAGTGGTGTGATTGCGTGGACCACGACTGTTTTTGATGGTTCTCCTACCATGCCTGAGTAAATGCCGCGGCCGCCAAAGTACACGGATGAAGAATTACTGGAGGAAATACGGCGATTAGCTGAACGACTTGCCCGGTCACCACCGTTGAAACGCGATATGAACGAGTACGGGAAGCACGGAGCGAAAACCTATCAGGACCGGTGGGGGAGTTGGTCGAACGCGGTTAATGCAGCTGGGTTCGAACCACGAGAGCAAGGGACGGAATACCAGGAGCGACCAGATGCCTGTCCATTGTGTGAGCGTTCGGAGACTGGGTTGGATTTCCATCACTGGCGGTACGGTGAGAATGAAGTCGGGTGTTATCTGTGCCGGGACTGCCATGATGACGTTCACCGGGGGGAGGCGAAGACTGAGAATCCCGGATGGTTGGTTCCGTGTGTCAAGAATCTCGTCTCACGTCACTTGGAATATCATGATGGTGTTGACCCGGAGGTGGACGTGATTTTGGATCGGTATAATCTCCCAGATATCGGGGATGTCGTGTCGATGGCTATCGAACGCGAGGGTTCGTGAACGAAGGGGTGGCGTGTCGGTGATCGGATTGCGTTGCGTGCCGGGAAGGTGTGGTCAAGTTACGATCGACACAAAACATGCGACTCTGACGATACCTCGCTCAACGGTATTGAACGGGACCTGGTCAATTTGGAGTGATCCTTAGTTCCGGATAACCTCTCACTGAAGCACTGGCTGATCACCGTGTTCTACAGCGAAGGTCCTCTCAAGTAGATCTGCGATTTCATGGAGGCTATCAACAGCGCACGGCTGCATCTTCATCGAGATCCGATCTGACGACCCCGTCAACTTGTTCTTCTTCCCCAGTTGAAGCACGACATCGGATGTTGGTGATGGAAGCGTCGCTGACAACCACACAATGACATTATCGGTACCGGTCAACCAAGCCGTTGTGAGGTCGTGCCATTCGGAGTCACATTCTTCGGGTGCTGGGCGTGCATCGCCAAAGGCGACTGATTCAACCTCCTCTGCAAACTCTCGAAGATGGTCTGTGTCTCCAGGTTGAGCTTGGACTTGGAGGTTTTCACCACCGCTGTGCGTCGCTTTGGAGGCACCGAAGGTGATCTCGCCGGTTGGTGATTTCACAATTCGGATGCTCCCACGAACCTTTACGTCACGTTCCGCGATGGTAATCCACTCTCCGGACTGATCGAACGATTCCCAGTACTCCCCAGGAATCGGTACTTCGAGTTCAACTGATGGAGTCGTTTCCTTCCACAGTGACTGGATCACATCTGAATACCCGGCCATTTCTCGCCGGTTTGGCAGGGCGTTCGGCCACAGTGTGAGTATTCCTGAGAGGTCCACGTCGTGAGTCGTGAAGTCGTCTTCTTCAAGCCATGCTACACTGTATGAGTGCTCGAAGTAGTGTTCTGTGACACCCTCAATGTCCTTTCCTTTGTTCATGTACTGCGCTTCGACTGCGAGACCTTCCCCGTATGGAGATCGGGGCTCAGGGAATGTGAGAAGGACATCAGCGAACCTCCCGTTCACGTGTCCTTCCAACTCCAGGTTAGCATCCGGGAACTCCTCTTCCAATCGAGAGTACGAAATCGCCTTCATTTTGTGATGAATGTCGGACTCACCAGGGCACTCACCACCGCCACCGCCACCGTCACTCCCACCAGCGTCACTACCGGTCGAGGTGTCTGGGCTGTGGCTGAAATGACGGGATACGAACGACCCACTCCGGTAGTGTGAACTTTTGACATACATTTTGTCGTCACAAGTAGGGCAGCGAACAGTAGAACCGTCGGATACCTGCGGTGGAATGACTTCTTCACTATTCCGGATCCCGAGATATGGCATTAGATAACAACAAGAACCTATTCCAGATAAACCCTCATTCGTATCTGAGCTTGTTGAGAACATCATTGTCCCAAGTAGGGAGAACCCGAGGATTATCGCGTGCTAGAGGACTTTGAATAGCCAAAGAATCCGGGGGCTGTACGTTGGGAATCATCTGTCAGAGAAAAATTCCGGCCAATAAGAAGCTAACCGTCGAAGGAATGTGCCAGTGCGACTCTGTTGAAACCCTCGGTGGTTGATACAATCACATCAGATTTGGTCAATACAGAGAACTCACGGATCGCTCAGTACAGGTAAAGCACGTATCGTTCGGTACTGAGTGCGAGTCTATCGCTGGCTGGTTAAGAATTATGAAACAACTCGCTTGTATCCGGCGTAAATGAGTTCAGCAATGACCCCTCCAGCCATGATAGCAACTGCAATTTCAATGTTAACAAGAACGTAGCCCATGATTCCTGCTCCAACAATGCTTGCGACGGAACGTCCGATGTCGGAGTTCGCGTTCGTTCTGCCAGATTCTGGTGACTCCATTCAGATGTTCTACTCACATAGTTGGATACGATTAGTTATAGCCTTTATCTTTGGATTGACACTAAATATGCGCACCTACTGAGCGGCTGTTTCACTCCGAATCCGTTGGTGAGAACCCTCGGTAAGTACAGGGCACTCACATACCGTCTTTATCAAACATCCGGTCCCAAACCACATCGGCAACGACGAAGGCGACGATGAGCAGGACCGTGTTTATGAGAAAGTCAATAACAAGTGGTACCAGAGTAGTTATTTCACCAGTATAGAGGTTGTAAGCCGCGATTGCGATTGAGGCCACCACTGCTATAGGAAGCTGAGCAAGGGCCAATTTGCGGATTTCCATAAACACATTAGTCTGTTTTCAAGTGAAATAACTATCGTTCGCAGAGAACGTCTCTGAGTCCTATTTCGGTCAGTTCGAATCTGTAGTGACCGGTTAGTTCAGCAACTTCGATACATCTCGTCCCGTTGCGGTTAATGTAGGAGCTCACGGATCGCTCAGTACAGAATATCCATTATCTTCGGAAGCCGTCACGAGAAAGGTTATGATGTGCGTGTGAAAACACTATCCTATGAACGATCAACCTGCCATCTTCGCTGACGGATTAACAAAGCGATATGGCGATACTACTGCCGTCAGTGGTCTAGATCTTTCAATCCCGAGTGGGTCAGTCTACGGATTTCTCGGGCCGAACGGCGCAGGGAAAACCACGACGATGCGAATGTTAACCGGGCTTACACGTCCAACAAAGGGAACCGGTTCCGTTGCTGGCGTCTCGATCACGGACCGAGACGGTCTCCGCACCCACATCGGATACTTACCCGAGGAACCACCACTGTACGACCAGGCGACGGCCTACGAACAGCTCGAATACGCCGCCGGTCTCCGCGATCTCCCCGCGGAAGCGACACGTGACCGAATCAATGCACTTCTCGACAAACTGGATCTCACGACAGATGCTGACACGCGGATCGCGGACTATTCGAAGGGGATGCGGCAGAAAACCGCCTACATACAGGCTGTCCTCCACGAACCCGATGTGGTCTTCCTTGACGAACCCACGTCCGGGCTGGATCCACGCGCTGCACGGACGCTCCGAGGGATGATTACGGAACTCGCCAACGTGGGAACGACCGTCTTCCTCTCAACGCATATCCTCCCTGTTGTCGAAGAGGTCGCTGACACGGTTGGAATCCTCTACGACGGAGAGTTGGTCGCTGAAGGTTCGCCTGCTGATCTCGAACGCCGCGCAGAGACTGGTGAGACTCGCTCGCTGGAGGATGCGTTCCTCGAACTCACGACCGACGAGCGCGGAACCGCAGGAGAGACGGACAATGAGGACAGCGCCGCCGATACCACTACCCAGAGCGTCGTTGAGGAGAATACCGATGGCTGAATCGGGCTGGTTCGGGCATGCCATTCGGATGGGCTGGTTCGACTATCAGCGTTCTGTCCGGGCGATTCGGGAAGACACTGGTCGGCTGATCTTGATGGCTGGCGGTGTGGGTTTCATGACCCTCATGCTAACGGGATTTGCGGTCCTGTTCGTTCCGGAACTCCAGGGGACGGATATAGAGTTCTCGATAAATCGGATTGTCAGAGGAATGTTCGGCATGCTCTGGGTGTTTGGGACGTTCATGCTCGCGCAGCGGACGACAACGGCGCACAGTAAACCGGTCGCCGATGCGTTCGTGCTGACGACCGTCTCACCGAGAACCGCCGTCGTCGGGGGCATCATCTCCGAGAGCCTGCGAGTGCTGACGTATGTGTTCCCGGTTGGCCTTCTCCTCGCCATTGCCGGGGCATACGCCTTCAGTGCACCACTGACTCTTCTGGTGGTCCCGTTGGTCGGCAGTCTGTACGTCGCCAGCGCGGTTACGGCCGGTCGCCTGCTGGGGTATTGTGCTGCATGGCTTGTGGCCAACGTGCCGTTCGTTGCTCGTCACAAGGGTGTGCTGGGCGGGACGGTTGTGATGCTGTTTTTCGGCATTTACTTCCTTTTCCAATTACCGCAACTGCCCATCTCGCTCAATCCAGCCATGCTCGGAGTGATTCCGACTGGATGGCTCGCAGACTTACTGGCGGTTGGTACGCCCATCGGCTGGTCATCGACACACGCTCTCGGGGGAGTGGTCGCGGTTAGCGTGGTGCTCATCGGTGGAAGCTGGCTTTCCGAACATATTGCCACCTCGTTCTGGTTTGGCGAGTCGATCTCCGTTTCTGATACTGGCAAAACGTCTGTCTCCACCCGTACGGAGGACGATCAGCGAGCCCTTGAGCGGGCCATCAGCCCCCTCAGCGTCCCGTTCATCACCGGTCCAACCCGTCACGTTGCTGAATGGTCACTGTTACGAGCCCGTCGGGAACCTCAGCGGTTAAACTTCCTGCTGATCCCGGTATTCGGCGGCGGCTCAGCAGTAATGAATATGATGCTACAGGGGACCGGCTCGCTCGCAATACTGGGACCAGCCATCGCCGTGTTGCTGGGGTGGACCGCCGGCGCTGCGTTCGGTCTCAATCCATTCGGCGACGAGGGAGCCGTCCTGCCGACAACCCTGACCGCCGTTTCAGGTCGGGCGTTCGTCCGCGGACTCATTGCCCCGAGTCTGCTGTTCGCGCCTGTCGTCACCGCTGTCACGCTTGTGACGGCACTCGTTGGGGGATACGGACCACTGGCGGCGATAGCGCTGACTCTGATCGGATGCTTCCTCACCGTTGTCGGGGCGACACTCGCACCGATCGTCGGGATGTGGTTCCCGCGCTACAGTGCCATCCGCATCGGCAACAGCGACGGAGTACGACCACCCGGGTTGTTCGCGGGTATGCTTCACGTTGTGTTGATGTGGCTTCCAGGCGCGGCGCTGGTTGGACTCGTGGCTGCCCCGGAGTTGGTGAGGCTGGCGCTCTCTGGGATCGGTTACGTTCCGGGATTCATTCTCGGGTTGGTCGCCAACGGCGGAGTGCTCACCACCTTCGCGTCGTCGCTGAACGACGCTGGCGCGACAATTCAGGGGCTCCCGCTCACTGCCTTCCGGAGTGGATTCGGCATGCTGCTGGTTTTCGGTGGACTTCTGGTCGCTTGGCGTGCCTATAACGGGGCGATACGAAGGTTCGAGACCCACGAACTACACTGACAGCGCACGACAGCACGTTCGATGTCCCGTCTCGGTTTGGGTTCCCGGTAGGTCGATGCATCGTTAGCAGGCCGTATATCCGTTTTCTGCTACAGTCCGGAACACACAGGAGATCTCACTGTTGGTGGGCAGCTCATCTATACCTCAGATTAGCAGAAACGACTGCACCGAGAATTTCACTTACGGCCTATGCCAAATCCTTTCAACCGTTATACGCCAATGGGCAACCAAGGGACGATTTCGTGAATTACCTATGCCACCTCTAGAACCGACGGATCGACGGGAACTATACGAGCATTTCCAGCACGTCATAGAAGGAACATATGACCAACTGTTGGAGGAGCAGAGGCTGAACTACAAACAGAATATGCTCAAATCCTTCCTTGTGGAAACTAATATTGAACCCACCACGCTTGAGGAACAATTCGAGCATGTGACTGTCGGGAAGGTGGATTACAGCTTGTTTGAGGTGCTCATCGATACTTCGAGTGATGAAGACGAAGAGGAAATTCTGTCGTTCTATTTGGATAGTCAGGATGAGCGGTTCTGGACATTCTATTCAATCGAGAAGTCCCGACCAGCGAAGGACGCGATGGAGGACTTGATCATGGCGGAGCGAAGTGGGTTGGATTATCTCTGGTTCCCGGCGCAGCTACAACGTTACTTCACTAAGCTTGGCGAATTCCGGGGTGCAGGCATTAATTATGATGCTGAGGACGTCTTCTCTGAAGAGTATATTGACGAACATCTCCCATTTGGTGAGCTGTCGATTCAGAGCTCGGGTAAGGGGACAAGTTGGTTGCTGGATGCATTGAGCGACGCTGACCTGAAGCGGTTCCTGTCGTTGTCCTCGGTGAAAATCCGCCGAGAAATGGAGGAGGGAGTCGTGATTGAGCGGATCGACAATAACGGTCGGATAACCACTAGAGGCGGTGATGACATCCAAGCACATCTGTCGTTCGTCGAAATCATCCGCGACCTCTATGCAGACCTCATTCGAGGGATCGAGGAAGAAGGGCGGATTGGATATCCAATCCGAGAAATCGAGGCTGAGGGGGATGAACGCCATTCATCAGGCCAATCTATTGAGGGAACACCGATAGTAATCAATCTCGCCAACTCGGTTGAGAACCTGAAAGAGTTCGCCGACAGCATTACCTCGGCCACGAAACCACTGCGACTCTGGGGGGTTGGTACCTGGATTGCGGACGACTACTACAAGGTTCGAGGTACTGATCTCCATAACAACGACAGCTTCACGCTGGAGATTAAGCGGGACTGGATTCGCCTCTATCTCCCAGACGACGCATGTGGGAACACTGCCTTGCGGATTTTCTCGAATATCCAGCGGTACTACGATGCAGAGGCCTCCTTTGGCGAGCGAAGTGATCCGTCGAACTCGAAGGTTGGTCTGACTGCACAATGACGTACTATCTGTCGCCTCATACGGTACAGATGAATGCGTGGATTGGTTTGTGCCAACTAGACGACCGATTCCCGGATACTCTCGCTAAGCTCGGGTACACCGTGGACATCATTGAGCCGGGGTTCACTATCAAGGGGGACTATATTCAGCCGGATTTAATTCTGACTGCTCATCGGCGCAACCACAGTTTGTTATTGGATTTCAAGTCATATCACCTGAAAGACCATCAGAACGAGCGGTACGAAACAGCCGTTCGGAATCCAGACCAACTAGTGCTTCGGGGGGCTGTCCAGGGGGTTCCTCCTGAGGAACTGAGTGCCGACTTCTCATACTCTTCGTTCGGTGATCTGGCCGATATCCATGACTTGAGCGAGTTCGCTTTCACGACAGTGCAGTTTGAGGCACACGTTGGGGATTCGAACCTTCGTATCGAGATCGTCGGGTCAGAAGGGTTTGGAGAACCCGATCTGGATGACGCGTTCCCGATTGAGGTGCCTCATGGGAAGGACATCCCGACGGATTACTATCCGTTTGATGCTGAGGATGAGGATCATACTCAGTTCTGTATCTATATGCTGAATGCTGCGATTCAACTGGCGGGTGAGTATGGTTCAGATCCGTTCAACGTGGATGAGCTGTTGGCTGAGTCGCACAAGCTCTGGGGTTCGATGAGTGAGGAGAAAAAGAAGGAGTTGCGGTCGTGGGGTGAGGACTTCCTTGATAAGTACAATAAGAAGGGGTTAGATGAGCATCTACGGAAGGTGCAGAAGGACAATCAACCGGCGTGGTTCCGGAAATCGAGTTCGTTCCAGGCTCTTCGGAATAAGGCGGATGAATTTATTGCTGACCTTGAGGAAGAACTGGCTCAAAAGAAGTTGGGCGAGTTCTAATTCGGCTCTGTTTAGTTTCCTCTGATAGACTCGGTCGCTCTGTTGAGTTCCTGTGGTCAGACACTATCTGCGGTGAAACAGCCGGTAAGTTGGGTTGCGAATATGGGGATTAGAAGGTCAATTGGCGTCTCTAATATAGAGGCTCTGTTGAAATCCCATTCTTCATATATATTCTCGCCTGAAACAGCCGGTCGATGAGAGCTGCGTATCTACCGCTATGAGGATGTGTTTCTCTCCGAAGGTTCACAGAGTGCAACACGGGCCATGTCCGTAGTGACACTAATTATCACGACTTCCAATCCGTGTTGAGTTGCAATTTTACGAATGGATTCCGGGGCATACTTCGGGTCAGCGTTTAGAGCACCGCCGCTAAATGAGAGGGTATCGAGAATCCTCATTGAAAGTGGCTGATTCTCGCGTTTTAGTCCACCTTCACGCGCAATTTCTCCCTCTACCCACTCCCCCGATAAACCCGGTACAGGTGTCTCTCCACTTTCGAACTTGAATCCAGAGTAGCCCGCTTCTCGGAGTTCCTGTTTCACGCGTTCCCAATCGGTCATTCGTCATCTAATCGAACAACACCGACGATAAGCATTCCCTCTGTACTGACCGCGACTGGGTCAAAATATATCACTTGCTGAGGATCTCAACAGAGCCAATATAGACTAAAAACGCGCGAGCAACCACGCTAGACCAGACGAGTACAAGTAGACCGATTTCGCTAGAGGCAGATAGCCCCTCAGGGAAGAGAAGAAAACCGACGCCGATGAGAACCGCCATAATGAGAATGAAGGAGACATTGTTTTCCATGTACCTGCGACCGATTCCCTGCTCGTCCACGTACGTGAGAATGATACCGAGAACAAGCCCAATGCCCACGGCAACCAAAAGAGCAACTCCGTACTCAATAGAAGGAACAGTCCCCTGCCACAATTCGAACCAGACCCACCCTGTTATAACAAGGCTGACTACCAGTTCGAGGGCAATAGAACCATTCTCTCCTGTCAGTCCCTGTGAGGCTGCTTCGGGGGTATCTTCAGCTTCCATAACATATCTTCTCTTGGGTCTAAGTTAATGATCGGTGTTTGCTCTGTACTGACCGTTCCAAATGGGTGTATCAACAGTTCCGCGATACTCCCACACATACGACAGGACGATTCATACGCTATGTGACCAAGGGGATTTCTAGAGAGTAGGCCACCCACCCAAGTTCCTCAGACAGAATTTCTACAGGGCTTATAATAACTGAATACTTCAATCGTGTGTATGGACTGGGCATTCAGAATTCGGAAAGACGTTCCACCCTGGGTAATGAAACTCATTTTGATCGTCGCCATCCTACTGATTGCCGGTCTCCAGTACTTCAACGTCCTCTAATCACCATCAAAACGACTAACAGACACCTGGTAAATACTCATAGGTAATATGGAACTCAGTCTTCTTGCGTATGTCGTACTCTTTGGTCTCTCTGGAGTTGCTTGTCTTGGTAGTATTCCGCGCGCACGAACAATCCAACATGCTGGAACACGGAACGCGCTCACCGTCTTTCTCGGATCCTCCGCACTGTGGTGTGGCGGATATCTCGGCTACTTGCTTGCACCAACGACGACAAGCAAACTCGCGCTGTACATTACCGGGTTCGTTTTCGCGTTCATCGCAGTCGGTTCGTGGGTCTACTTCTGTGCGGAGTACACCGGACGCTCCGTACAGAACACGCTATTTCTCTATCCGGCACTAGCCGTTTTTCTCTTCTTCACTGTTCTCAAGATCACGAACCCGCTACACAACCTCTACTTCACGACTGAGTGGACGACACAGCCGTTCCCGCATCTTGCAATCAACCATCAGTTACTCTACTGGGTTGTTCTTGGACTTTCGTACTCGGTTATCATGCTCGGGTTCTTCATGCTCGCTGAGCGGCTGTACCATACCGGGACGGATAGCCGCCCACTCATCATTCTGTTTGGAATTACGGGTGTTCCAGCAGTCGCTACTATCCTGAGCGACCAGGTAGAAACACTGCTTCCTCTCATGTATGAGCCACCAGGTGTGGCGGTGTTCGCCGTCGGTACCCTGTTCGTGTACTTCGATCGTTTCGAGGCAATCCGGCTAACTGGTGGGACGACTAAACCGACAATCTACCTTGATCAATCGAACCAAGTTCGAGACTACAACCAAGCTGCAGAAGCAATTTTCCCGGCACTTGCCGACGCAATTGGCAACTCCATTGACGATATCAGCGCCACGCTCGCCGACCACATCTCTGAACCAGGCGTCGTCGCCGTCACAGAGAACGGCGAGACACGGTACTATGAGGTTTCAACGAACCCATTCTTGTCAGGAGAAGTAGAAACCGGACGACTGGTGACAATCACCGATGTCACGGATAGAGAGACCTACCGCAATCAGCTTGAAGAGAAAACCGAACAGCTTGAAGCATTAAACCGGGTTGTCCGGCACGACATCCGGAACGACATGACTGTGGTACTCGGGTGGGCAGAAGCCTTACGAGATCATGTGGACAAAGACGGGAAAGCGGCACTCGAACGCGTCATTCAAAGTTCCGAGAATGTCGTTGACTTAACCGACTCTGCACGCGATTTCGTTGAATCGCTCGCAGGTAATCGTACTGCGGAATTGAAGCCCATTGACTTGCGAAATACGATAGACACCGAATTAACCACAGTCCAAGAAGCACATTCCGACGCGCACTTCGAGATCGTGGGAGAACTTCCACAAGTTACTGTGCAGGCGAACGAAATGCTGTCGTCAGTGTTTCGGAATCTTTTGGGGAACGCTATCCGACACAACGACAAATCAACGCCAAAGATCACGGTCTCTGGAGTCCTTGATGGAGACACTGTCCAGATACGGGTTGCTGATAATGGTCCCGGAATTCCGGACGAACAGAAAGAGCGAATTTTCGGGAAAGATGAGAAAGGGATTGATAGTCCAGGTTCCGGGATTGGGCTCTATCTAGTCTACACGTTAATGAACCAGTTTGACGGTGCTGTTTGGGTCGAAGACAACGATCCAACCGGCTCCATATTCGTCGTGGAACTCCCAGTACACGAATCCGCAGAGCGTTAGAAGCAGTACTCAGTGTCACTTTCCGATATAAACGATATGATTGTCAGCGACACTACTTCTACTATTACGTGGGCAAAAAATCACCACTCTGAATATCGAGAATCTGCCTCAGGAATAATATCGATTTAATCGAAGAAATAGCTTCTAAGAGCCCAAACATCCCCCTCCACAAAAACTATACCAGCAAACAGATTAACAAATATTATACAGAATGGCGGAGGAACACAGCGATACAAGACGCGAATATTGGTTTGATGAATATGAGATAACTCAAGACACCCGTGAGTGTCTTGTAGATATCGAAGAGGATCTCACTGAAGAGATTATCCGGGATATTGCTTCAGCGAACCCATATGACTGGGACGCACTACTAGAGAACAAGACGTTTATCGGCGTGTATATTGGAGACTGGACCCCCTATTTCGATGATTTCGGGATTGAGGATTATGCGATCCGGGATCAGGTGATGGATATTCATGAGCGCGAAGGTGTATTTTCGCTTGATATGGATCGTCAGCAGCCACTCTATTTCCTCATCACCAGAAAAGGAGAATGAAACACTGTGTGGCTGCTAACTCTTCTCCTCACAATGGGTTACCCACTGGCCACCCCGTAGTTCTGATGTCGCGCGAGATGTTCGGCGGCTAACGGCCGGAACTCCGAGCTCGCTTTTCTCGTCGTCGTTCCCGACTTCGACCGCTCGGCTCGTCCGAGAACGCACTCGTCAGCAGTCGAAGCTATGTTCTCGCTCGCCGTCGCGCTGTCGGTGCTGGCGAACGCCGTCGTTCTGACCGCCGCGCTCGCGCTCGACGTGGCACCGGGACTTCGGACGGTAGCGTGGCCGCCGGTCCTGTTTTTGACCGTCGTCGGTGCCGTCGGTGCGGTCGTGGCGTACTGGGCGCTGTCGCGGTTCTCCGACGCGCCGGACCGTCAGTTCACCCTTCTGGCGGCCGTCGTCCTCGTCCTCTCGTTCGTTCCCGACCTCGTCCTGCTGTCGGTGGACCCCGCGGCGACGGTGGCCGGCGTCGCGGTCCTGATGGTCATGCACGTCACGGTCGCCGCGGCCTGCGTCGGCGCGCTCACGCGCCGGGCGGCGACGTCGGGGACACCGACGCCGACCGACTGATTTTCGAGTCGAGAGCGGCGAGGAGTTTCTTTGCGCTCGCGGCCGTCGACCGGTTCGATGCCCGAATTCGACATCATCGTCCTCGGCGGGGGAACCGGCAACGTCGTGGCGTCGGCCGCGGCCGACGAGGGGTTGGACGTGGCGCTGGTCGAGCGCGACAGGCTCGGCGGCACCTGCTTGAATCGGGGCTGTAACCCCTCGAAGAAGCTGATCCACCGCGCCGACGTGGTTCGGACCGTCCAGCAGGCCGACGCGCTCGGCGTCGAAGCCAGCGTCGAGGAGATTCGCTTCGCAGACGTGGTAGACGAGGTGACGGCGAAGATAACCGCCGAAGCCGAGTCGAAGGCCGAGACCGTCCGCGAGAGCGACCGGATCACCTTCTATCGGACCGAGGGCCGGTTCGTCGGCGAGCGAACCGTCGAGGTCGATTCGGCGGCGGAGAGCGGGGACGCCGACGGCGGTCCGGTCGAGTTGACCGGCGAGCGAATCGTCCTCGCCGGCGGTTCTCGACCGGTGATTCCGGACTCCATCGAGGGGACCGACGAGGTGGAGTTCCTGACGAGCGCCGACGCGCTCCGCCTCCGCGAGCGCCCGGACCGCCTCGTCGTGGTCGGCGGCGGCTACATCGCGGCCGAGATGAGCCACTTCTTCGACGCGATGGGGACCGAGGTAAGTATCGTCGGGCACGGCGACCGATTGGTGGACCGCGAGGACCCCGAAATCGCCCGGCACCTGACCGATGCCTACGCCGAACGCCACGAAGTCCACACCGGCTACGAGGTGACGGAACTGGTCGAAGACGGGGACGGCGCGAGTGAGGGTGACGAGGGCAACGGAGGCGACAGCGGGGAGAAACTCGTCCGCGCGGCGTCCGACGACGGCGAGGAAATCGAGGTGCGGGGCGACGAGATACTGCTGGCGACCGGCCGCCGCCCGAACGCCGATTCGTGGAACGTCGAGGCGGCGGCCATCGACACCGACGAGAAGGGGTTCGTGGAGACGAACGAGTACCTCGAAACGTCGGCCGACGGGGTGTGGGCCATCGGCGACATCGCGGGCAACTACATGTTCAAACACTCCGGCGACAAGGAAGCCGAGTACGCGGTCCGGAACGCGATTCGCGGCGAGCGCGCGGCCGTCGAGTACCCTGGCATGGCCCACGCCATCTTCGGGTCGCCGCAAGTCGGTAGCCTCGGGAAGACCGAGGACGAACTCGACGGCGACTACTCGGTCGGCCGGTTCGCGTACGACCGGACCGCGCTCGGGTCGGCGCTCGACACCGACGGGTTCGCCAAGGCCATCGCGGCCCCCGACGGCGAGGTGCTGGGCTTCCACGTCGTCGGTCCCCACGCCTCGATGCTAGTCCACGAGGTCGCGACCGCGGTCGCGGCTGAAGCCGACGCCGACCGCCTCGCCGAGACGATTCACGTCCACCCGGCGCTCTCGGAGGTCGTACAGGGCGCGTTCCGTGAGGCTCGGGAGTTCCCGCCGACCGGCATCTGAGGCGCGGAGTTCGGTCTTCGCTCGGAGGGGACGAAACTACGCGCTTCGAGTCGCGTGGCCGTGGGCCGACGTGCGGTCCGGTCGTAGCCGCGGCCCCGAGCGGAGAATCAGATGCGGTAGAGTCGCGTCGTCCAGAACTCGTGGAAGGCGTCGTCGAGCGCTTCCTTCGGTTTCCCTGTGGCGTCCACTGCGCTGGTCGCGTCGGCGCGCTCCTCGAACTCGCCCAGCAGCGTGCGCTGACCGACGACGAAGAGGCGGTCGGCCGACCGCTCGGCGACCGCCTCGTCGATGGCCGCCTCGCACTTTTCGAGGTGTTCGTCTATCTGGGCGTCGCGGCGGCGCTCGAACCGGCCCTGCGAGAAGCCGCCCTTCGAGTGGTCGCCCTTCACGTCGCTCTCGAAGCCCTCGAACGCGACGCGCTCGCGGCCCTCGTAGGTGCCGACCGCGAACACGTCCGAGCGGACCAGTGCCAGCGCGAAGCGACCGGTCGGGAGGAACCACTCGCGGTCGATGCGGAAGCCGTCGCTCCACTCGGCGAAGGGGTCGGGCGTGACCGGCGGGACGAGCGCGGCGCTCACGAGACCCGCGTCGTCGGCGGTCGCGAGGCAGGGCCGCGCGCGACCGACCAGCGCGGCGTGGTCGCCGAAGGCCGCTTCGACTTCCGCGGGCAGTCCCCTGTCGCCGTCGCCGACCATCGCCGTCAGCGCGCCCTCGGGGTCGGTCTCGACCGATTCGAGCCGCGACAGAATCTCGGCGAGGCGGTCGCCGCGGACCGTCTCGACCCCCCGGAAGTCGAGGTCCGAGCCGCCGGACTCGGTGCGCTCGACTCGGTCTTCCAACTCGGCGATGCGGTCTTCCAGCCGGTTGACCCGCTGTTCGGCCTCCTGGCGGGCGGTCGCGGCCTCCGACCGGCGCTCCTGTTCGGCCTCCAACTGGCGTTCGAGGTGGCGCTTGTCGTCTTCGAGGTCGGCGATGCGCTCTTTCAACTCCGCGCGCCCGAGCAACTCGTCGAGCATTCGCCGTGACGAGGGACCGGAGACGCCTTGTAGCTTCTGCTTGGGGTCGTCCGACTCGCTCGATTTTGGGTCGGCCGCGTCGGGCGAACTACCCGGCGCGAACCACCCGGTGCGGACGTGGTACGAACGCGGCGTGCGACCTCCCCGTCGCCCGCTCTCCGCCACCAATCTATATAGTTTAGGGTGTCAAATATATACTTTCTGCGCTACGTTTATGAGCCTCAGGCGGGTAGGTCGGGGTAATGACCGAGGGAAGTGGGGTCCAACAACGCCGAGCCGCCACAGTCGAACCGACCGATGCAGACGCCAGCGACGGCGCGTGGACCGAGTTGAGCGTCCCCGCGACGCCGACCACGCTCGCGCGGTTCGCCGCGCCGCGAGCACCGAACCGCACGACGCTCGCGGTGTTCTCCGACCCGCACCTCTCGACGGACAAGTCGGGGACGTGGAAGGCCTACCACCGAACCGAGGCCCGCTTCCGGGCCGCAGTCGCCGACGCGAACGACCGCGCGGTGGACGGCGTCGTCGTCGCGGGCGACCTGACCGAGGACGGCCGCCTCGAGGACTTCGACGCCGTCGCCGACGTGCTGGCCGACCTCGACGCGCCGTTCGTCGCCGTACCGGGCAACCACGACGTGCCCAAGTCGTTCGACGACCACGACACGCCGCCCGTGAGCGAGTTCGAAGCGCGCTTTGCGCCCGACTCGTTCCCCTACCGCGCCGAACTCGGCGACGTGGACGTGCTGGGGCTGAACTCGGCCTCGACGCCCGACGGGGAACTCGCCGGGACCCACGACGGCGCCGTCTCCGAGGACCAACTCGCGTGGCTCGAAGAGACGCTCCCCGAGACCGAGGCCGCGGTCGTGGTCTCCCATCACAACCCGCCGGGGCTGGAATCGCACCTCGCCGACGACCACTACGCACCCCACCCGCCGGTCGGCGACGCGCCCGCGTTCGTGGACGCGCTCGCGGGCCACGACGCGCTGCACCTCTCGGGGCACGTCCACCTGCCCGCGGCCATCTCCGGCGACGTGCGGGGACTGGTCTGCCCCGCGCTCTCGTCGTTCCCGCAGGCGTACGTCCTCGTGGAGGTCGGTCCCGAGGGGACCACGATCCGACTGGTTCCGGTCGCCGACCCCGAGGGCGTCGCGGAGGCCCACGACCTCGCGCGCGACCACTCCGACCGGAGCACCGACATCGCCGCGACGGTCGAGGACCAGCTCGCCGACCTGCCGCTAATCGACGAGCAGTAGGCGAGCGCCGCCGGTTCGCGCCACCTATTCGTCGCCGTCGTCCGGCGGTCCGTCTCCGTCGGACCCGGAACGTCCGTCGTATCGCTCCCGGCCGAAGAAGCCTCTGAGCGCCATCGTCGTTCCGACGTAGGAGGCCGCGACGAGGACGAGGAATCCGAACAGTAGTTCGAGGACCATCGTCTCACCCCTCCTGCCCCGCGAATGTAAATTCGACGGACTGCGGCCGCGAGCGAATCGGCTGAGCGACGTCGAGACGCTGGGCACGTCGCCCGTCGCGGGCGACGCTACTCGTTCGGAAGACTGTGCAGAAAACGCGACGGAGGCTCCCGAGCGTCAGTCGGCCGCGACGGGAGTTCGACGTTCGTCGGTCGCCATCTCGACGACGTTATCGAAGAAACCGAGCGTGTCGTGCGGGCCGGGGTTCGCCTCGGGATGGTACTGGCGAGTCAGGACCTGCAGGTCGTCGCTCTCCAGTCCCTCGGCGGTGTCGTCGTTGACGTTGACCTGCGTCACGTCGAGTTCCGGGCCGGGTTCGGCGACGGTGTAGCCGTGGTTCTGGGTCGTCATGACCACCTTGTCCGAGCGCAGGTCCCGGACGGGTTGGTTGACGCCGCGGTGGCCGAACGCCATCTTCTCGGTGGTGCCGCCGAGCGCGCGGGCGACGATCTGCTGGCCGAGACAGATACCCGCCAGCGGGACCTCGCCGACGAACTCGGAGACGAGCGACTCGGCGGCCTCGAAGTTCGCGGGGTCGCCGGGACCGTTCGAGACGAAGAGGACGTCGGGGTCGAGGTCGGCGACTTCGCCCGGCGTCACGTCGTAGGGCAGGACGTGGACCGTCGCGTCGCGTTCGAGCAGCGACTCCACGATGGACCCCTTCGCGCCGCAGTCCACCAGCGCCACGTCGGGACCGTCTCCGCCCTCGTAGGTCGTCTTGCCCGAGACGCTGACCTGCGCGCCGATGTCCACGTGGTCGCTCATCCCCGGACAGTCCGCGAGCGCGTCCTTCGCCTTCTCGGGCGAGGCGTCGGGACCTGCCGAGATGCCGCACTTCATCGCGCCGCCCTCTCGAATCTGGCCCACGAGGTCTCGGGTGTCGAGTTTGTCCACTGCGGGGACGCCCTCGCTTTCGAGCCACTCGGCCACGTCGTCGGTGAGTTCGCGCGCGACGACGGCTCGGGGGTGGACGCGCTCGTCCTCGAAGCGCTCCTCTCGGACGCCGTAGTTCCCGATGAGCGGGTACGAGAACGTGAGGACCTGCTCCTCGTAGGAGGGGTCGGTCAGGCTCTCTTCGTACCCGGTGTACGCGGTCGTGAATACCAGTTCGCCGTGGGACGTGCCCGGAGCGCGACAGCGCGCCTCCACGACGCTGCCGCCTTCCAGTGCGACGTATGCGGCCGACATTACGAGATTCATACGGAATCCGGGTGTATAAACCTTGCTTTCGTAGCGAGATTACGAATTTCGTAATCTCCAAGTGGGGTCCCCGTCTACTGTCGCATCTCAATGGACGAACTCGACCGCGAAATCCTGTCCATCCTGCGACGAGACGCCCGAAAACCGTACACCGAGATAGCCGAGGAAGTCGGCACGTCGGAGGGCACGGTTCGCAACCGCGTCGAGCGCATGACCGACGAGGGCGTCATCGAGCGCTTCACCGTCGCCACCCGGACGGGCAACGTGAAGGCGATGATAGAACTCGACGTGGCGGTGGACGTGAACACCTCGGACCTCGGCGAGCGCGTCGCCGACTGGGAACAGGTGGACTTCGTGTGGCAGGTCTCCGGCGAGGAGGACATCGTGCTGGTCGTGGACGCCGCCGACACCCAGAGCGTGAACCAACTCATCACGAAAGCGCGCGAACTGGAGGAGGTCGTCAACACGAAGACGCGACTGATTCTGGACGAGAAGCTGGGGTAGCGGATTTCGGCGAAGCAGGTCGGGTCGGTCGGGGGTTACTGTTTCGGGAGACGAATCGAAAGTTGGCCGTGCTTCGCTTCGGTCGTTACGAAAATCGGATTCCGGACCGTGCCGGCGGTCGGGTCACTTCGGGGGCTTGCCGACGCCCGGCGTGTCCAGCCACTCGGGGCGCTGGAGGTAGCCCTTCTCCTCGTGGACCCGCCGGTAGAGCGTCCGGAGCGCGCGGTTGAACGGACTCCGGTTCACTCGCGGTCTGACCCGGCCGTCGCGGATGGCCGCGACGACCGACTCGGGCGTGAGGTCGTCGGCCTCGATTTCGGTGTAGGCCCGACCGACCTCGACGGGGTAGTGGGCGTCGCTCCCGCCGACCAGCGGGAGGTCGTGGCGGTCGGCGAGTTTCCGAACCCACTCCTCGGTCCGGGGGTGTTTGCCGTTGATTTCGATGGCGTCGAAGTCGGCGTCGACCTCCCGGACGGTGCTGTTGCGGTACGGGTGGGCGACGATGGCCGCGCACCCGCGGTCGTGGGCGAGTTCGACCGCCCCCTCCGGCGAGAGGTCGCCCGGTTCGGTCCGGGTCGGCGGGTCCGGGCCGACCACGAGGACGTGGCCGTGGGTCGTCGTGACCTCGATACCGGGAATCGTCGCGGCGTACGGTCCGCTCTTTCCCCGTCCGCTCCCACCCGGTCGCCCCCCGCCGAAGTCGAACGCCCGGTAGTAGTCGTGGTTGGTCGTCGCCACTCCGTCCAAGCCTCGCAACCCGGCGGCCCCCGCCAGCAGTCGGACTCCCACCGGGTCGTAGTAGTCGGCGGCCCGCTCGTGCCCGTGGAAGAACCGCGTGTGGGCGTGTAAATCGACTGCGTACACGCAGAGTGGTAATAGCCGGTAGACCTTTGGCTTTCTGCCCCGAACAACGTGTCGCATGTCCGAGACTTGGGGGGCGCTCGCAGACCCCGACACGAGCGGGGACGCCGTTCGAGGCGCACACGTCGTCACCGACGACCGAGCGGAGCGCGAGCGACTCCTCCCGGACGGGGGCGTTCGGAGCGACCGGGTACTCGTCTACAACCCGGTCAGCGGGAACGGCGACCACCGCGAGGAGGTCCGGGAGCTGGCCGACCGAGCCGGGTTCACGGTGCTGGAGACCCAGGCGGGCGGCGAGGCGGTCGCCTTCGCCCGACTCGCGGCCGACGCCGGGGCCGACCTCGTGGCCGCGGCGGGCGGCGACGGCACCGTCAACGAGGTGGCCCGCGGACTCGACGCCGCCGACGCTCTGAGCGAGGTGACGTTCGGCGTCGTCCCGACCGGCACGGGCAACAACTTCGCGGGGAACCTCGGTATCGAGAGCATCGAACACGCCTTCGAGGTCCTCGCGGACGGCGAACGGCGGCGCATCGACGTGGCGACCGCCGGACGCGACGCGAAACGCGGCGACGAACTCTTTCTGAACTCCTGCATCGCGGGGCTAACCGCCGAGGCCAGCGCCTCGACCTCGCCGGAACTCAAGGACAGACTCGGTATGCTGGCCTACGTCGTCACCGGACTCCGGACCCTCCGGGAGTTCGACGCGCTCCCGCTCGCGGTCGAGGCGGACTGTCCCGGCGCGGACAAGGCGTGGACGGGCGACGCGGTGATGGTCCTCGTGGGCAACGCCCGGCGGTTCCCCGCCGAGGGGCGCTCGCAGGCCAACTGCGAGGACGGCCTGCTCGAAGTGACCATCATCGAACGGATGCCGCCCGCCGACCTGCTACAGGAGGCCGCGATTCACCGACTGTTCGGCGACGAGACCGAGCACGTCACCCGCCTACTGGCCCCCGAGCTACAGGTGGACGTTCGCCGCGACGACCCGGTCGGATTCAGTTTCGACGGCGAGATCGCCGAGTACCAATCACTGACGATAGGGACCCGAGAGCGCGTGCTGGAGATACCGGTCGGCGAGAGCTACGAACCGAATCCCGAAGGGCGATAACTCAGGTGTCTAGTCGATACCGGTACGGCGACGACCGGATGACGGTCACGTCGCCGCTCCGGGCGCGTCGCCCGAGGACGGTGGCGACGCGGTGGGCGCTCTCGAAGGACTCGCCGCGGGCGTCGAGCAACTGGAGAATCTCGCGCGCGGTCAACCGCTCGTCGGCGTCGGCCTCGGCGAGGACGGTCCGAATCCGGTCGTACTCCCTCGCACACTGGGCCATGTGTCCGTTCGTGCGAGATGCTGTCACTTAACGCTCAGTCAGACGTTCGTCAGACGCCGCCCGCGCCGGATTCCGGGCGAGCGCCGCGTCAGGCCGCCGTATCGTGCGGTCCGGAGAAGTCGCGCTCGCGGCGGTACTGCTCGACGAACTCCGCCACGTCGAAGTCGAGCATGTCGTCTTCGAACTGGGCCATCGCCGAATCGTCGTCGGCGTGGCTGACGGCGTGTTCCATCAGTTCCACCAGCAGTTCCACGACGATTTCGTGGAGTCGCCGCGAGTCGAAGTCGGTCAGCCAGACCAGTGCGTAGCCCACGTCCTGGTCGTCCTCGACGTTCTCGCTGACGACCTCCTCGGGGAACTCCTCCAACACGACGCCCATGACGTGCGGGGTGCCGAACTCGCCCAAATCGTCGTCGGTGTCGATGGTCGCCCGGAGGACCTCCACGAGGAACTCGGGGACGAATCGGGAGGGCGGATGCACGTCGGTCACGACCGCGTGCGTCTCCCCGCAGTCGCACTCGTACTCGCGCATACCCATGTCGAGGTCGTGGACGTGGACCGACTCGCCGCACGGGAGGTCGATTTCGGCCCCTCGGCCGCCCGGAACGCGCGGTTCTGCCATGCGATTGGGTTGGAGTTTCGGGCGTTTAAACGCCGCGACTCGGCTCGTGCCGACCACTCTACTCGAATCGAAAATGGTACCACGGCTCGCACGCTCGACTTGCACCGACTTCGAGCGAATGCCGGGAGCGACAGTCGAGACGCGGCCTCAGGGCCAGTCGTCGCGCTGGTCTTCCTCGGGGTCGTCGTCGGCCTCCTCGGCCTCCTCGGCCAGTTGCCACTCGGCGGCTTCGGCGGCCTCGGTCACGTCGAGGAACTCCCACTCGTGGTCCTCCGCGAGGTCGCGGTCCTCGTCGCTCGTGCCGACGAAGACGTGGCGGTCGGTCTCGAACTGCTCGCGGACGCTCTCCAAGCTCTCGCCTTTCCCCTTCGGGCCGGAGAAGAAGTCCTGCCGGATGCGGTTCTTCCGGGTGAAGTTGGTGACGACGTAGGTGGGCTTGTCCGAGACCACGCCGACGTACTTGCTCCACCTGCGCGCGTCGTCGAACACCGCGCCGGGTTCGGCCAGTCGCTCCAGCGCCGAGAGTTCGAAGGCGAGGGTCATCTCGCCGCTTCCGTTCATGTCTCCTACTCGGCCGGTGGCGGGCAAAACGGCTTCGGTACGGAGCCAGCCCCGAGCCGCGGATTCGACTCACCACGACCGGCTCACGGCGAAGAACTCGGCCGCCGGAACTCGCCTACCGGAGCGTAGATTCGTCTACCGAGGACTCGCACACGCTCGTATCGGGCGCACCGGCACCGAGGAGAAACCGCTTACGCGAGTTCGACCCGCAAATACTCCGAGAACACGACGACCGGTTCGTCGGCCAGTTCGGCGGCGACTTCGGGCGTGACGGCGACCGAGCCGCCGCCGTCGTGTTCGGCGAGCAACTGCTGGACCTCCTCGGAGAGCTCGTCGTAGTGGCGGACCGGGGTATCCGCCGGCAGCGCGGTCGCCGGACGAACGCGGACGGTCCGCCCGTCACTGTCGGTTCCTGAAATCGTGTTCGAGGACATCGTGTTACACGGTACCAATTGTCGTGGAGTATGTTAAACCTTCTGGTGGCCGGAACTTACAGGTCCGAACGATAGATATTCCGCGAGCGTTGCAGATTCGAAGGGTCCGGAGAAAGCAGCGCTCGACGGCCTCTCCCGGCGTTCAGAAGCGGTAGCCTTCGTCTTCGTCGCCGAGCGAGCGCTCGGTGGTCTCCATCATCTCGTCGGCGAACTCCATCTCGTCGCGGGTGTCGCTCTCCATCGTCGTCTGGTACTCCTTGATGCCGAGCGAGAGGATCTCTTCGAGGGCCTCCTGGCGGTCCACGAACTCCTCCTGTGTGACGAGCTGGTCTATCTGCATGTCCACGTCGTCCGACAGAGCGATCTCGAGTTGGGGCATGTGCGCTCGGTAGCGGTTCCACGTATAACAACGTTGGGTACGGTTGCAGTTCGTTCCGCGACCGGCGACCAGGGTTTTAGGCATCGAACCCGTCGAATTACGCATGGCCAGCGTGGACGCACACCTCCGGGAACTCGCGGCGCTCGCCGACGAACGACTCGACGAACGGACCGGCTCGTCGCCCGAAGACCACGAGTACCGCGAGGCGTTGGAGGAGATGCGGGCGCTCGGCGGCGAGTCGGCGGTGGACCGACTCGCCGCGGACCTGAAGCGGTCGATTCGGAAGTCCGAGACGCTACCACAGGAGCAGTCGGTGCGGTCGCTCGGACGGGA